>CAYWTX010000540.1:0-14578 GCA_964461295.1 uncultured Planctomycetaceae bacterium
GTGTATCCGCTCAAAGAAACCGTGACTGCCGAACAACTCGCCAAGGTCCAATTGACACCGGCGGCATTCCATGGCGAGTGGAACTATACGATTACTCCACATGGGTGAATATCGTTTAGGTTATTTATGCGCGATGCCTTAGTCTGTCGCCCCGGTCCGCGCTGCATCACTGAGCCTGAACCTGCCGAGTTCGTCGGTAGTGATCGCCAGCGGGGTTCCGATCAGAGTAACCCGAGCGCCCCGAATGGGTCGATAGACCTCGTCGACTACCGTCCCCTCGTAAAGGAACTCGCTGCCCGATCCGGCAACTTCTGTTGCCGGGCTGGGTGACAACGACAGTTCGCCCCGCAGGAAGGCGCCGATGTTCTGTATCCCCGTGTTCCTAAGACTCATCCATGATTCCCTTTCCCGGCGCTATCTCGCCGATTCCATTCGCATGTTAAGTTGGTATACTCAGACTTCTCTGCCATGGCGTCCGTCAGTTGTTTTGGATAGGTTGTGACGGTCGTCGAAACGCCGCATCGCCTCGACGCAGAATCGCTCGACGTCGGCAATGGGAATACGCCTCGCTCCTGCTTCCGCGCACATGAGGTCCTCGCTCGGAATGCCCTGTCGATCCCTGTGACCCGCGGACGCCCTTGCCGGCACGAAGGCTAGGCGGCCACGCCGTTCACCACGTTCGGCAGCGGCCCGCCTCCAATGGCGATGGCGACCGTCTTCGCCGCGTCGCTCCGCAGCTTGGTCGCGGCCTGCGGCGTCGCCGACGCAATGTGCGATGTCATGAACACGTTCTCCATCTTCACCAGCGGATGGTCGGGCGGCGGCGGCTCGGGGTTGCAAACGTCCAGCGCCGCGGCCGCGATCTTCCCGCTGCGAAGGGCCTCCACCAGGTCGTGGGTCTTGACGAGCGTGCCTCGGGATGCGTTCACGAACAGCACGCCGTTCTTCATCCTGGCGATGCTCTGCGCGTTGACCATCTGCTTCGTCTTGTCGGTGCTGGGGCAGTGCAGCGTGATCAGGTCGCTGCCGGCCAGCAGTTCCTCCCACGTGGCGGCCGTGCAGCCGGCCGAGCGAATGACCGACGCCTCAACGGCCGGGTCGAAGACCAGCACCTTGCACTTGAAGCCCTTGAGCCGTGCGGCCACTTCGCGCCCGATGCGGCCGAACGCCACGACGCCGACGGTCATGTCCTTCAGCGAATGCAGGGCGCTGAGCGGCACGCCAAGCCCCCAGACACCGGAGCGCACCTTCAGGGCGTTGGTGGTGACGCGGCGCACCAGGTCCAGGATCATCGCCAGCGTGTGGTCGGCGACCTCGTCGGTGCAGAAGTCCGGCAGGTTGCAGACGGGGATCTTCCTGTCCGCGGCCGCCTTGAGGTCCACGTTGTCCACGCCGACCCCGTATCGCACGATGATCCTGCATTTGCGCATCGCGCCGATGATGGCCGCGTTCACCGGCGCAAACTGCGTGATGACGTAATCGGCGTCGCTGACCAGGGCCGCGAGCTCCCGCGGATCCTTGCCGGTCTTCAGGCTGTCCACGCGGCAGCCCAGTGGCTCCAGGATCGCCTTCTCGATGGCCAGGTCGTCGAACGCGTAATCGGTGATGGCAACCTTGCTTGTCGTCATGGGCTATCTCTCCTCAACCACGCCGTTCCGCAGAATGCCGATGCCTTCGATGTCCACCTCGTACACGTCGCCGCCCTTCAGCCACACCGGCGGCTTCTGGGCGAACCCGACCCCGGCCGGCGTGCCCGTCAACAGGACGGTCCCGGGCAGCAGCGTCATGCAGCGGGACAGGTAACTGATGAGGTACGCCACGCTGAAGATCATCAGGGACGTGTTGGCTTCCTGCATGATCTTCCCGTTGAGCCGGCCCTGAACGCGAACGTTCGCCGGGTCCAGGTCGGTCTCGATCCACGGCCCCAGCGGCCCGAACGTGTCAAAGGACTTGCCGCGAGCCCATTGCCCATCGCCGTTCTGGCAGTCTCTGGCGCTGACGTCGTTGGCGCAAGTGTATCCCAGGACGTGCTCCAGCGCCCGTTCGACCGGCACGTGCCGGGCGGGCTTGCCGATGACCACGGCCAATTCGGCCTCGTAATCCACTTGTGTGGGGGCGGCCTTGGGCACGACGATCGCCTCGCCGGGGCCAACCAGGCAGGAAGTGGCCTTGATGAACAGCAGCGGGGCCTTGGGAAGGTCGCTGCCGCCCTCTTCGGCATGGGCCTTGTAGTTTCGGCCGAAGCAGAGCATGTTGACCGGCAGCACGGGAGGCAGGAGTCTGACGTCGGAGAGCGGCAGGGCGGTCTTCGTCTCTTTCCACTTGCCCAGAACGTCTCCCTGGATCAGGCACACTTCCCGGTCCCGGACGACGCCGGAAGACACCTTGCCGTCGGGCCCGGCGAACCTGGCGATCTTCATCGTTGTCTCCTTGATGTTTTGGCGGCCCCTGACGAAGGACCGGCACTTGACCGTTGCGACCCTATAATGATATTATCTGACAAATGGCTGTCAAGAGGAAACATCCTTCGGCGGGCACGCCTCAGTCGCGGCGGGAGCGCGTTTGTAGTACCGCCGTAAGGCGGGCTGTTTCCCGTCGCAGGCGTACCGGGATTCTGCCTTACGGCGGGACTACGAACAAGGAACGCCCCGTCTCTCCTGTAGCGGAAGCATCCCCTTCGCCGGTACGTGCCGTCCCCGCGGACGGCACGACGATCCGGCGCCAGAAGCTCAGCGAACTCGTCGTCGCGGGTATCAAGAACTACATCCTCGAGCACGGCCTGGGCGAGGGCGACCGCCTGCCCACCGAGCAGCAGATGGCCGAGAGGTTCGGCGTCAGCAGGCTCAGCGTCCGCGAGGCGACCAAGGCGCTGAGTTTCCTGGGGATCCTGCGTTCGGCCCCGCGGCGCGGGCTGACGGTCGGGCGGGTCGACATGCAGCGCGTCACCGAGTACCTCGGGTTCCACTTCGCCCTGAACCACTACCCGCGCCGGCAGCTCCTGACGGCCCGCGTCGTGATCGAGACCGGCGCCCTGCCCGAAGCCATGGAGGCCATCGCCGACGCCCCCCAACTCGTCGGCAAGCTGTCCGCGATGAACGACAGGCTGCGGCGCGTCACCGACACCGACGAATTCATCGCCGGCGACCTCGCCTTCCATCGCGCGCTGATCGAGTGCAGCGGCATCGGGCCGCTGGTGGCCTTCAGCGGCCTCCTGGAGGTGTTCTTCATGCAGTTCCGCGACCAGGTCGACCAAGTGAAGAAGCACTGGGCCAAGGGCATCAATGGCCATGACCGGATCGTTGCCGCCCTGCGGGACCGGCTCCTGCCCAGGGCGGATGAGCTTCTGCGGGAGCACCTGAGACATTACCGCGGCCACCTGTGACGCAGCCGGAAACCCCCGTTGCGTGGTCGCCTGACGTGCGGCCCCCTGCCGCCGGGAAGGACGAGAACATGATGAAAGTTGACTTGTCGGGCCAGGTGGCGCTGGTGACCGGCGCCGCCCGAAACATCGGCAAATCGATCGCCGACGTGTACGCCCTCAACGGCGCCCGCGTCGTCTACGCCGACGTGCTCCTGGACGAGGCCGCGGCGGCCGCCTCCGCGCACCCCGGCTGCAAGGCCGTCGAGATGGACGTCACCGACGAGCCGCAGGTCGAGGCCGTCATCGCCCGGGTCGCCGCCGAGTTCGGCCGGCTCGACATCCTGGTCAACAACGCCGGCACGAACACGTGGAAACACCGCGTACCCATCGACCAGTTCCCGCGCGAGGAATGGGACCGCCTGATCAACGTGGACCTGAACGGGTTGTACTTCGTGAGCAAGGCGGCGGCCGGCGTGATGCTCAGCCAGGAATCGGGGCGGATCATCAACATCGCGTCGGTGCTGGGGTTGGTGCCGGCCCGGCTCCAGTGCGCCTACATCGCCGCCAAGGGCGGCGTGGTGACCTTGACCAAGGCGATGGCCCTGGAACTGGCGCCGCGCGGGGTGCTCGTCAACGCCATCGCCCCCGGGTCCATCCTCACCGAGGGCACCCGGCAGCTCTTCTACGGCAAGGACGGGCAGTTCAGCGACAAGATGCAGCAGATGCTGGCCCACATCCCGCTGGGCCGGCCGGGCAAGTCCGAGGACATCGCCTACGCCGCCCTCTACCTGGCCGCGCCCGAAAGCGGCTACGTCAACGGACACATCCTGACGGTCGACGGCGGCTGGACGGCCGGGTACATCCGCGAGTTCTGACGTTGCCCGTGCACTTCGGCACTGCGGCCCACGAGATCGTCAGCGAGCAGGAATGAGTTCATGAAGGATGAACAGGCTTCACACTGGCCCGCGCGAGCGGGGAAACGATACGGCAGTTCGCAAGGCACGAAAGGAGATGGTCATGGAGATGACAGCTTGGTTGATGGGAATCGCTTCGATTGTGCTGGTCTGCGTCGCCTTGCCTGCAGCGCGTGCCGGTGCGCAGAGCGGGCCGATGCCGTTCAGCGTGAAGGTCACACGCGAGCCGCTGAATAACCCTCCGCTCTACATGGGCCAGATCGGCGGGATGGACTTCCCCTTCTGCGCCGTGAAGATCGAGGATGAGTACTGGATCCTCCTGGGCAATGCCGGCGGCGGCCCCAGCCGCTGGATGGGCACCAACTTCATAAATGCCGTGAAGCAGCCCGACGGGCGGAACGAGAACCGTAAGCATGTCGAGCGTCCCTACATGCTCGGCGGAATGTGGTACGACGCGGCCGAGAAGAAGCTGTACGCGCCGATGCACTGCGAAACGCACAAGGGCGCCACCGGCGGGCATGGCCCCAACCCGATGGATCGCCAGATTCATCTCTCCTCCAGCACCGACAAGGGCGCGACCTGGAAATACGAAGGCCCGCTGATGACGCGCACCGGCAGCGACGAGCCGTGGCGGGGGGTGTACGACTTCTCGGGCGTCCACTGGAACGGCGGCGACGGCGACTTCTGCCTCTTCGTCGACGAGCGCGGCGGCTATATCTACCTCTACACCAACCACTACACCTGGCCGAAGCGCGGCACGCCGCCGACGCCTTCGTTCCTGCGGCACAACGTGGCCCGCTGCGCCATCGCCGACAAGATGGCCCCGGGCAAGTGGAAGAAGTTCTACAACGGCAAATGGGAGGAGCCGGGCCTTGGCGGCAAATCGTCCTATGTGAATGCCTATTACGTCATGTACAACACGTACCTCAAGAAGTACATGTCGTTCAACTACGGTTCGGGCATCTCGGTGTGCAGCGACATGGACAAGCAGGACTGGTCGCCCAGCTACGAGATTCTGCCCAAGGACCAGTGGGGCACCGGGTGGAGCCTGAAGACGCCGATGGGCTTCGGCTGGGGGGGCTGGCACGTCATGAACGCCGACAGGACCGACATCTACACCGGCGGCCAGACGCTCTATTTCTACAAGTACTGGATGGGCCACAAGCCCGAGTGCTACCGGCTGGAACTGGACCTTGCCGCCGCGAAGGAGAACCACGGCTATCACGCGCTGGGCGGATATGCCTACACGCCCACGGTCTATTCCGGCCCGCTGATCCTGTATGGCGAGGCCCCGTTCTACGACTCGCCGGACCCCATCGAGAGCCGCCGCACGCGGCGTGTCGGGCAGGGCAGCCCGGAGGTCACGGGCTCGCAGGGCTGGGACGGGCAAGGGGTCTCCAGCACGGCCGGCAACAGCCTGGAGTTCGGTTTCAAGGCCGCGGACGTCTATTGGCGGGCGGCGCGCGGCCCCGGAATGGGCAAAGCCGAAGTGTATCTCGACGGCGCCTTGCAGACGACCGTGGACACCTGGGCCTCATTCCCCACAACGGACATGTTCGCCTATGTCAAAACCGGCCTGGATCCGGCCAAGACCCACACCATCAAGATCGTGGTGCGCGGCGAGAAGAACCATCGCTCCACAGGCACGGCCATCGGGCACCTGAGCTTCGAGTACTCGGCCGATACCACGCGCGCGCTCTATGCCTTCAGCGCCATCCAGGGCAAGAACCAGTGGCGGTATCAGGAGCGGCTTGGCGGCAAGCTCACCGACATGAAGTTTGCCAACGGCGCATGGGTGGGCGACGGCGGGGCCGTGATCGGGTCCGACTACCTGGCCCCAGGGTCGTCTGAGCCGGTGCGAACCTGGACCGCCCATCGCGCCGGCACAGTCCGCATCGAGGGCGCGATCACGGGCAAGGAACCGGCCGCCGCGACCATTCTGCACAATGGGGAATCGATCTGGCCGAAGGCCGGGCCGGCAGCCGCACAAGCCAGCGTTCACGACCTGAAGATCGCCGTGAAGGAAGGGGACACGATCTCGTTCGTGGCGCTGATCGCGGCCGGCGACGCGCCGGCGCCGGTTACGCGGGCGGCCACCCCCCGCGACCGCGAGGGCGGCCCGCCGCCCACAGCGCTGACGTGGGATCCGGTCCTGACCTATATCCACCCATGATTGCATTGCTTGCTGTCATTCTCGCGGCGACCGCGCCCGCACCCGCCATATCGGGTTCGAGTACGCGTGCGGCGCGAAAGAGAAGTCGACCGTGAATGAGACGCCGCGTGTGCCTGCCATTGTTGGAGAACCGTAACCGGTTGCGGAATAAGGTTCACAAACCGATCACCCAGGAGAACCCAATGAGCACGAGAACCGCGAAACTGTGGATCGGTGCCCTGTTCGTGGCGAATCCGGCATTGTTCGCCCAGGCGGCGGAGCCGCCCGATCTGGACAAGCTCGTCGGCCAGCCGGTTGACCTCGCGCCGTGTGCCTATGCCTGGCGGGCGGACCGGCAGGTGCAGGAGAAGCCCGAGGCGTGTTTCATCCCGCGCCGGTTGGAACGGCTCGACAAGGTCTATCGCCCCGTGGTAGAGACGCCGGAGTTCCGCGGGAAGGACCCGCAGCGGCAGAACATCGTGAAGATGCTCGCCCCGCCGAAGGGCCGCCTGCTGACGGGGGTGCTGTGGCTTGCGCCTGTGCCGGCCAAGCGGATCGACCTGCGCTGGCCGGAGGGCGCGGCCGTCCCGCCGGTCGAGGCGGTCGAGGTCCGCGTGTATCCTGCCAAGGTGGGGTGGTTCGGTTTCGTATCCGACATCGCTCTGCCCGCCCCGGCGACCTCGGCCGACGGGCGCACCTGGACTTACGCCAACGAACGGAAGGACCCGGCCACGGGCAAGGTGTCGGCCTTGTTTGAGGCCACGGACATGGTGGCCGTCTTCCTGGACGACAGCAAAGGCCAACCGGGCGCGAAATACGCCTGTCCAGCCGTCGGCCTGATCATGCCGCACGTGTGGCACGCGCTGGACGTGGAGATCGAATGGGGTCTGAAGGGCGAGGCGGCTTTCGACGGCCGGCTCGAGGCGTACTGCGGCGTCGTGAAGTCGGTCGCTCCGCTGGCGGGCGACAAGGCGACGACCATGACCGGCGTCGATTCCTGGCGTTCGGCGCCGTCCGGCGGCGTGCGTCGCGGCATCAGCGTGTCGCTGCTGTATCCGGGGCGCATGGTCCGTGGGCCGTACTGCACCCCGCTCGACACGCGAATCACGCTGTGGACGAAGGCGGGCAACCTGACGTTCCTGGCCGACGACGTTCAGCGCGGGCCGATCTACGTTCCCGAGCACGGCGTGTTCATCGCGAAGGCCGGCGTGGGCAAGACGGGGCGGCAGTTCGCGGCCGACCTGACGGCCAAGGGGCCTAAGAGCGTCCTCGACGTGGTTCGCAGGCATCGGGAGATCGCCTCGTGCGAGGAGGCGCTGAAGCAGATCAAGCTGCCGGCCTGCAAGGAAGGTACGGAGCTGGCGCCGGTCAAGCCGTTCGAGGAACCGCCGGATACGGCCATGCGCGTGCATGTGCCGGATGACCGCTGGACCGATGCCTGGCGGCGATCGTCGTGGCAGCTCCGCGCCCACGAGGGCGGCTGGCAGAACCTCTCGTTCGAGGCGGCGCCGATGATCCACGCGGCGGACCTGGTTGGGCTGCACGAGACTTCGGCCAAGCGGTTCGACTACTGGCTGAAGGCCCCCGGCACGACAAAGCCCGACGGCGACTTCGTGGATGGCAACGGGAGTTTCGAGTATTGCGCCCACATGAAGCACGACATCGGCTGGAGCCACGACGGCACGCACACCGGGACGTGGTTGCTGCTGGGCGCGATGGCCGACCGCTGCCTGCTGACCGGCGACAAGGCGTGGTTCGAGAAGCACCGCTCGCGGATGCAGGCGGCGGCGGACTGGACCATCCGCCAGCGGCGCGACTACCTGAAGGACGTGCCCAACCGCGAACGGCTCTGGACGGCCGGGCTGCTGCCGCCGATGGTGCTGGGCGACACGTACCTGGGCAAGTGCCTGTGGCTGTGGTACCTGTGCAGCGACGGGCAGGCGCTGCGGGCCTTGCAGCAATGGTCCGATGCGCTGGAGGAGGTCGATCCGGCCGCGGCGAAGCGATACCGCGACGAGGCCGAGGCGTATCGTCGGGACCTGGCTGCTGCCGTCGAGCGCGAGATGGCGCTCTCGCCTGTGCGCCCGACGCGCGACGGCGCGTATCGCACCTACGCTCCGATGACACCGTACCGCCGCGGCTCGATGCAGCGGGAGGGGTTCGGGGTGTATGCCGAGGCCGACTTCGGCCTGGGGGCGCTGCCGGTGTTCAACGGCATCGGCGTGCTGGGCGCCGACGACCCGCGCCTTAGCGGGCACCTGGAGATTGTCGAGGAGGCGCACCTGAACCGGGGCTTGACTGCGGCGCGGAAGCAGAAGGGCCTGGCCGAGGAGGACGACGTCTTCTTCAACGGCATCGCCGGGCTGGCGAAAGCGTCGTTCGTGGCGCAGATACACTTCCGGCGGGATGACGTTGCCTGCTTCCTGCGGTTCTGGATGAACAACTACGCGGCGTTTGTGCAGAGCCACGGCGGCATGACCGAAGGCAGCAGCCTGGGCAACTACCAGAGCCACGGCGACCAACCCGGCGGCGACCTGGGCACGACGGCCTGGTTCATGGAGAACTTCCGCAATCTGCTGGTCTGGGAGGATGGCCGGACGCTCTGGCTCGCCCGCGCCACGCCGCGGGCCTGGCTGGAGCATGGCAGGAAGATCGCGGTCAAGAACGCGCCCACGCACTTCGGCACGGTGGCCTACGAGATCGTATCGGACGTGGACAACGGCAAGATCACGGCCACGGTCGAAATGCCGACGCGCAAGCCGCCGGCCAGCGTGGTGCTGCGCTTGCGTCACCCCAAGGCCGCGCCGATCACGAGCGTGACGGTCAACGGCAAGCCATGGACCGCGTTCGACAAGGACAAGGAGACGATCACGCTGAGGGCAATTGCCGGCACGGTCGTCGTGACGGCGCGGTACTGAGACCGCGCAGAGGCGGACATGACAACACGAGCAATGCGCATGTGGGTCGGATCGGTCGTGGCGATGTGCATCATGTTGAGTGCCCGGGCGGGCGAGCCGCAGACGAGGCTGGGACGGGAGAAGACCGGAATGGCGCAGACGATATCGCTGGACGGGAATAGTTGGCGGTTGGCAGTTGATCCGGCGGACAAGGGCCGCGCGGAGAAATGGCACGACGCCGTTCGCCCGGACGCCAGGCCGGCGACGGTGCCCTGTGCGATCCAGGAGGTCGTCGGGACCTATGCCGGCGTGGCGTGGTACTGGCATGGGTTCACGGCCCCCGCGAGCCCCACCGGCGGCGGCCGGTTCCTCCTGCGCTTCTGGAAGGTGGACTACAAGGCTGATGTCTGGCTGAACGGGAAGCTGATCGGCACCCACGAGGACGGCGACGAGCCGTTCGTCCTCGACGCGACCGACGCGATGAAGCCCGGCGCGGAGAACCTGCTGGCCGTCCGCGTGCTCAACCCCTCCGACCAGAGGATAGACGGCATCACGAGAAAGGACACCGTCTGCGGGATCAAGAACGGCGTGCCCGCCCAGGACTGGAACTTCGGAGGCATCCTCGATTCGGTGGAACTGCTCGTCGTGCCGCCGGTCTTCGTCGAGGACCTGCACCTGTGCCCCGATTGGACGACCGGCGACCTGGCAGCGAGCGTCAATGTCCGGAACACGACCGGCGCCAAGAGGCGGGTGCGCCTGGCGACAACGGCAGCCCCGGCCGCCTCCGGCGAGACGTCGGATGAGGCCGTCCGCGAATGCGAAGTGCCGCCAGGCGACACGCCGCTGAAGGTCACACTCCGCGTGCGGCAGCATCGACTGTGGGACCTCGACGATCCGTTCCTCTACCGTGTGACGGCGCGGCTGGAGGACCCGGCCAGCGGCGGCGTCAGCGAGAAATCGGACCGCTGCGGGTTCAGGGACTTCCGGTTTGCGGATGGGTACTTCCGGTTGAACGGCCGGCGAATCCTGCTGCGCAGCGCGCACGTCGTCTGGACGACGCCGGTGATGATCCACTCGGCCCGCGACCGGGCGACGCTCCGCAAGGACATCCTCCATGCCAAGGAGATGGGGTTCAACGCGATCCGCTACCTGCCCTACGCCGCGCCGCGAGTCCAACTGGACCTGGCCGACGAACTGGGGATCATGATGATCCAGCAGTCGATGTCGAGCTGGTGCGTGCCGAACCACAACGCCATCGCCGACGAGCGGTTCGACCGCTCCCTGCTCGGAATTGTCCGGCGCGACCGCAACCACCCCAGCATCACCGCATGGTACTTCCTCAACGAGGTCAAGGGGCCGGTCGTCGATCGCGCCGTCGCCGCCCTGACCAAGGTGCGCGACCTCGACGAACGGCGGTTCTGCCTGCTGAACAGCGGGCGATGGGATGGCCGCAAGGACCTGGGCAGCGGCAGCAACCCGGGCAGCCGGACCTGGGACGCACACTTCGAAGACGTCCACACCTACCCGAGCGTCCCGCACGACGCCGCGGTGATACATGCGCTGCGCGGAGGGGGAAGCCCCGCGCCGCTGTTCCTGTCGGAGTACGGGATCGGCGCGGCGCTGGACCTGTCTCGCCTGGTGCGCCAGTTCGAGCAGATCGGTTCGCCCAACGCCATGGATGCCCGGTACTACCGGTCGGTGCTCGACAAGTTCATGGCCGACTGGGACCGCTGGAAGATGGCGGAGGTCTTCGGTCGGCCCGAGGACTACTTCCACGCCTGCCAGAAGGCAGGCGCCGGCTACCGAACGCTGGGCCTGAACGCGATCCGCTCCAACCCGGCCTTGGTCGGCTACAGCATGACGGGACTGTTCGACCACGTCGGGTCCGGCGAGGGGCCGATCACCATGTTCCGCGACCTGAAGCCGGGCCACCTGGACGCGATGCGCGACGGCTGGTCGCCGTTGCGGTGGTGCCTGTTCGTCGAGCCCTGCCAGGTGTACCGCGGCGGGTCGGTCCATGTTGAGGCGGTGCTAGCCAACGAGGACGCCATCGTGCCCGGCGAGTACGAGGTGGAAGTTGTCGTGCTCGACCCGGACCAGAAACCGGCGTTCCGAAAGACGGTGAAGCTCACCATCGCCGATGCGAAGTCCAATCCGGCGTTCGCGCTCCCGGTCCTTGCCGAGGACATCAAGATAGATGGCCCCGCCGGACGATACCGCCTGGCCGCGCGTTTCATCGCCGGCGCGGCCCCGACCGGCAGGCCGGTGGAGTTCTTCGTCGCCGATCCTGCGGCTGTGCCGGCGGTGAAGGCGGATGTCGCATTGTGGGGGGAAGATACCGAACTACAGACTTGGTTGGGGAAGAACGGCATCGCCTTCCATCCGCTGACCGCCGAGCCGCCGCCAAGACGCGAGGTCATCCTTCTTGTGGGAAAGGGTGGCGACGCGCTGAGCGACCTTGCCCGCCGCATCGCGCGGGGGTCGACTGCCGTCCTGGTGTCGCCGGTTCCGTGGCCGCGATGGCCGCTGTTCACGGATCGGCTGGTTGCGCTGGACCACCTGGCGCCAGGCCTGTACCACCGCGACGACTGGGCGCGGTGGCACCCGATCTTCGACGGCCTTCCCTGCGGCGGACTGCTGGACTGGACCTTCTACCGAAATATCGTCCCGCAGAACGGGCAGGCCCTGGCGCCCCGCCACCAGCCGGACGAGGTCGTCTGCGCCGGCATCAACACCATCTGCGGATACAAATCGGGCATCTACGTCGGTATCCACAAGTTCGGTGCTGGCCGGTTTATCGCCAACGCACTGAACATCCGCGGCAATCTCGGCCGCGATCCGGTGGCCGAGCGGCTGTTGCGGAACATCCTCAACTACGCCGCCGGCGACCTGGGCAAGCCGCCGGCCGACCTGCCGGCCGACTTCGACAAACAGTTGAAAACGATGGGATACTGAGGGCTGAACATGCAACCGTATGACGTTGCCGTGCTGGGCGCCGGACCCGGGGGATACGTGGCCGCTTTGCGCGCCGCCGCGCGCGGCGCGAGGGTCTGCTGCATCGAGGCCGGGCGGCTCGGCGGGACCTGCCTGAACGTCGGGTGCATTCCCACTAAGGCGATGCTCCACGCCAGCCAACTGCACTGGAACCTTCGGCATGCCTCCGCCTTCGGGATCAACGTCGCCGATGTCTCGGTCGACGGGGCGGCCCTCATGCGCCGCGTCGCCGGCGTGGTGGCCGGCCTGGGCAAAGGCGTCGCGGCCCTGCTCAAGACGCGGAAGGTCGACGTCCTGGCCGGGCGCGGCAGGCTGACCGCCCCCGACACACTGGCCGTTGAGGGCGCCGGGTGGCGCGGCCAGGTCAAGGCCAAGTCGATCATCGTCGCCACGGGTAGCCGGGCCGTCAAGTTCGCCGACCTGCCCTGGGAAAGCGGGCGCGTGATGACCACCCAGGAGGCCGCTACCGCCAAGGACCTGCCCCGAAGCGTGCTCATCATCGGCGGCGGGATCATCGGCTGCGAGTTCGCCACGTTCTACTCCGAACTGGGCATACCCACCACGGTCGTCGAAATGCTGGACCGCCTGGTGGCCGTGCTGGACGACGATGCCTCGGCGGCCATCGCCCGCGGCCTTCAGGCCCGCAAGGTGGACGTGCTGACGGGCATGAAGGTCGCGGCGATGTCCGCCGGCCCCGCGGGCCTGACCGCCGAGCTGACCGGCGGCAGGAGCGTCCAGGCCGAGTATGCCCTGCTCGCGACCGGCCGCACGCCCAACACTGATGGCATCGGCCTGGAAGAACTGGGCATCGCGATGGACGGCAAGGTGATCCGCGTGGACGACCGCTGCCGCACGAACGTGCCCAACGTGTACGCCATCGGCGACGTAGCCGAGGCCCGCCAGTACGCGCATCTGGCCAGCCGGATGGGCATCGTGGCGGCCGACAACGCCGCCGGCCTCGACGCCCGCGACAGCCGCGCCGTGGTGCCCGCCGGCGTCTACACGCACCCGGAGGTCGCCACGGTGGGGCTTACCGAAGCCCAGGCCCGTCGGCAGTGCCCAGCCGCCCGCGTCAGCCGGTTCCCCTACCTGGCCAGCGGCATGGCCCAGGCCTGCGGCCGGACCGAGGGCTTCGTCAAGCTCATCGCCGATGGCCCGGCCGAAAGCCGCCCCGCCGAAGGCGGCGCGATCCTGGGAGCGGTGGTCGTCGGCCAGCACGCGACGGAAGTCATTCACGAGATCGCCCTGGCGATGCGTGCCGGCCTGGGCGTTCAGCACCTGGCCGACTGCATCCACACGCACCCGACCTTCTCGGAAGCCGTCGGCGAAGCGGCCGAAGCGTGGCTCGGCCTGCCCCTGCACGTGGCCAAGTGACAGCAAATCTGCGCATTTGTCGCATATTGTTGAGCTTACGCAGATTGTGCATCTTTGTGTGCGCGGGGCATGAACGCTGAAATCAAGGTTCACGGGGCGGCAGAAGCGGCCGCGAGCCGAGGGAAGGCCCCCCCGCAGGCCCGAGTCGCGTTCGTCGATCTGGCGCGCCGAACAACGCTGAGCGGTTGTGAGAGAATCGCGGAAGCGGCCCTCCTCCCTCTTCGCCGCGAAGGGGCGATCAGGATTTAACCGGGGGCGTAAGCCCCCGGTAGACAATGGATTAGGCGAGAAGCCCTGAAGGGGCGACAGAAAGCGTCCAGAGCGGGCAGACCCGCGAGTTTCGATTCTTTCACAAGCTCTCAGTGGATTTGCGGCGGGGTGTCGATGAATTACCACACGCTGTCGGACTTTCGCGTGGCGTGCCCGGAGTTCCTGGACGATCTGTTGACGCAGGGCGTGGCGACGATGATGCACGAGGGTCTGGTGACGATGGAGCGTGTGGCGCAGGACGGCATGCGGGTGCGAGCCAGCGCGGGGGCGTCGTCGTTCCGGCGTCGCAAGACGCTGGAAGAATGCCAGGCCGAGGCGAAGGAGCAGGTGGAAGCGTTGGCCAAGGAGTTGGAGCAGGACCCGGCGGCGTCGAATCGCCGGCAGGACGCGGCGAAGCGTCGCGCGGCGCGGGAGCGATCGGAACGAATCCGGCAGGCGCTGGCGGAGTTGGCGGGGATTGAGGCGAAGAAGAAACAGGAGGAAGAGAAGGCCAAGGCCCGCGCCTCGACGACGGACCCGGAGGCGCGGGTGATGAAGATGGGGGACGGGGGCTTTCGGCCGGCGCACAACGTGCAGTTCGCCACGGACACGCAGGGGCAGGTGATACTGGGTGTAG
>CAYWTX010000541.1:0-16524 GCA_964461295.1 uncultured Planctomycetaceae bacterium
GGGGCTACGCACTGGCCATCGTCGCCTGCCTTCTGGGAGCCGCGAGTTGGACAGCCATCAGCCTCGCCCAGACCAGCATCGTGCTGGGCTTCGCCGACGGCACCGGGCAGAGCCGCTACATCGCCGCCTCGGCTGTGCTTATCAGCATGGGCGGGGCGGCCGGCGGCTGGTTGGGCGGTGCGCTGACGCAGTGGCTGGTGCACCTGCAAACGGCGCCGATCGTGCTGGGGCCGTTCTCATGGACGAACTACCACGTGGCGTTCCTGCTGGTTGTGCTCTCGCGGATCGGCGGGCTGTTCTGGCTGATCGGCATGCCCGATCCTGGCGCCGGCTCCACGTGGCACATGGTCCGCACCATGGGCACCAACGTCTACAACCTGGTCTCCACGCGCCTGTTCTACCCCCTCCGCGCCTTCGGGTGGATGCACGAGGGCGACCGCAAGACGGCGCCCGGCCCGAGCGTGGAACGTGAGCGGGACGAGACGGTTCGGTAGTCGCCAAACCGTCGCGATCGCGGGCAGGAATGCCCGCGTTACTTCAGTATCGCTTCCTCGCCCAGCGCCTTGGCCAGGTGCTCCACGACGCGCCTCAGCTCGCCCAACTCGGCCTCCATGCGCTCCAGGCGCTCGCCCACGCCCGGGGCCGCCGCGGCCGCGACCGCGTCAGCGTACACCCCGGCCGGTGCATCCAGCGGATGCAGGTCGGGGCACAGGAGCTGAACGTATCGCGCCGCGCGACTGCCCGGCAGCGGCGGCAGCAGGCGGATCAACGCCTCCGGGCGCTCCGGCCCGCCCATCATGTACCGCAGCAGGTTGCCCAACTCCTCCAGGCTGCCCAGCGGCGACATCCGCGAGGCGTGCGTGCGAATCTCCCCGGCCGTCTGCGGCCCGCGAAGCAGCAGCTCCGTCAGCACCACCAACTCCTTGGTGCCGATGCCCAGCGCGTCGCGGCACTCGTGGCGGTACTTCATCACGCGGCTGCCGATCGAATCGCAGTAGACCACCAGCTTCTTGTCGCGCAGGCCCTCCAGCGCCCGCACGATCCGGTCCTCGTCGAACTCCACCACCGGGAACCGGTTGCTCTTCTGGTTGCAGCCGACCACGATCGCGTTCAGCGACATGGGGTACTGCGTGGCGGTGGTGTGGGCCTTCTCGACCAGCACGCCCAGCACGCGGCATTCATCGGGAGTCAGTTGGACCATCTTACATCCTCTCGATTGTCTCGATGCCCAGCAGCCCCAGGCCGCGCTGGATCGTGCGGGCCGTCAGGTCGCACAGGAGCAGGCGGCTGGCGCGGGTCGCGGCGTCTTCAGCCTTCAGGACCGGGCAGTTCTCGTAGAAGCCCATGAACGCCCCGGCCACGTCGTAGAGGTAGGCGCACAGCAGGTTCGGCTGGCACTCGCGCGCGACGGCCTCCACGATCTCGGGAAAGCGAGCAAGGCGCACGGCCAGCGCCCGCTCCGCGGGTTCGCGGACCTGGATGGCCGCACCCGCCTGCTCGGCACTCTCCGCCCCCTTGCGGAAGATGCTTCGCACGCGGGCGTACGCGTACTGCATGTACGGGGCGGTGTTGCCCTCCAGCGAGAGCATCTTGTCCCACGAGAAGACGTAATCGCTCGCGCGGTTCTGCGACAGGTCGGCGTACTTCACCGCGCCGATGCCCACCACGCGGGCAATGTCCCGCCGCTGGTCCTCCGGCATCTCGCCGCTCTTCTCGCTCACCAGCCGGAATGCCCGCTCCTGGGCCTCGTCGAGCAGGTCGATCAGCTTCACCGTCCCGCCGGTGCGCGTCTTGAACGGTTTGCCGTCGGCGCCCATCATCACGCCGAAGCCGACATGCTCCAGCGACACGTCCGGCGGGACGAATCCGGCCTTCCGCGCCACCGCGAATACCTGCTGGAAGTGCAGGCTCTGCCGCGCATCCACCACATAGAGCATCCGCTTGGCCTGGAGTTCCCGCACGCGGTATCGCATCGCGGCCAGGTCCGTCGTCGCGTAGAGATACCCCTCGTCGGATTTCTGGATGATCACCGGAAGCGGCGCGCCGTCCTTGCCCGTGAACTCCGGCAGGAACACGCACTGCGCGCCCTGGCTCTCCGTCAGCAGCCCGGCCGCACGAAGGTCGGCGACGATCTTCGGCAGGTCGTCGTTGTAGGCGCTCTCGCCGCGGCGGTGCTTGTCTCCGAGTGAAGCCTGCAGACGCTCGTAAACTCTGTGCATGTGTCGGAGAGATTCCTCCACACACATTGCCCAGAACTTTCTTACCTCTTCGTCTCCCGATTGCAGACGAGCGACCATCTCTCGAGCGCGGTCAGCGAAGCCGGGATCGCTATCGAACCTTGCTTTGGCCTCTCGGTACGTATCTTCAAGGTCCGCCACATGAATGCTGACAATGCTCGGCCGAGCGGTCGTTCGCTGTGGAATGGGCGGTATAGCGCTGACGAGGTCCATGTGATGCGCGATCAGCATTCCGAACTGCGTGCCCCAGTCGCCCACGTGGTTCTGGCGGATGACGTTGTGGCCGAGGAACTCCAACGTGCGGGCGAGGGCGTCGCCGATGATCGTGCTTCGCAGGTGCCCGACGTGCATTTCCTTGGCCAGGTTCGGCGCGGAGTAGTCCACCACGACGTTCTCCGGCCGGTCCGGGCGGGCCATGCCCAACCGCTCGTCGCCGGCGAGGCGGGTCATCTCGGCCGAGAGCCATTCCGGGCGCAGGCGGATGTTGATGAACCCCGGGCCGGCGACTTCGAGCTTCTCGGCCAGATCGGCCACGTCGGCGGCGGCGACGACCTTCTCCGCCAGTTGGCGTGGGTTCACCTTCGCTGCCTTGGCGGCCGTCATCACGCCGTTGGCCTGGTAATCGCCGAACTCGGCCCGGGCCGATGGGGCGACCATGGCGGGGGTCCCGGCCGGGGCGCCGGCGGCTTCCATCGCGGCCGATAGCCGCTTCTCAAGTTCCGCTCGAAGATTCATGGTTGGTCCCGGAAAGAGATAGGACGAACTGGACGAACAGGACCGATATCTGGTCGCGTTCGTCCTATTCGTCCTATCCAGTGCGTGCCTGAGTTATTCTTCTTGCCTGGTTTTCTTTGCCATGCGGCGGCGGGCGAGGGTGCGTTTCCAGTCCACCTTCGGCGCTTCGCCCCACAGCAGCTCCAGGTCGTAATGCTTGCGGTGCCGCGAATCGAAGATGTGCACCACCACGTCCACGAAGTCCAGCAGAACCCAATCGGCCGCGTCCTGGCCCTCGACGTGCCAGGCGGCGTACCCGGTCTGTTTTCCGAAGAGGGCGATGTCGTCGGCGATGGTCCGCATCTGGCGGTCGCTGGCGCCCGTGCAGATCACGAAGTAGTCGGTCACTTCGCTGAGCCGCCGCAGGTCCAGGACCACGATGTCTTCGGCGTTGTCTTCGCGCGCGATGCCCGCGGCCTGGATGGCGAATTCCTTGGTGGGGCTTTTCTTGCGCGATGTAGCCAACCGAGGCTCCCCGTATCACCGGCTCGTGATCTGCATCTGCGTGCGTTTGATGCTCTTGCGGATGCGTCGGCGCTTGCGCTCGGAGGGCTTCTCGTAGTAGCTGCGGCGCTTCATGTCCTTGGTCAAGCCTTCCTTCTCGCACATCTTCTTGAAGCGTTTGACCATCTGGTCGACGCTCTCGTTGCCTCTGGCTTTCACTTTAATCATTTGATGATTTCATGTCCTTTCTCCGGCACCGGTGTTCCACGCCCCCCGGCGTCCGCGCGGACGACAGGGGGAATCGTGATAGTTTAGTGATTCCCGCCGCAATAACAAGCCATTTTGTGCCAAGAAGCAAGCCGCCAAGCGGCCGGCGGATTGCCGGAGGCTCGGCGGCTCGCGATTCGTTCGGCATCCGCGGGCGGCTACTTCTTCATCCTTATGCCCTGCTCGGCCGGAATCCGCATGCCGTAGAACGACCGGTACGCGAAGACCAGGGCCACCAGGAACAGCACGATGCCGATCACGATCCGCGCGCTATCCTGGCCGGCCAGGCGCATCGTCACCGCGATCTGCGTGGCCAGCACGCCGAACAGCGTGGTGAACTTGATGACCGGGTTCATGGCCACCGAGGAGGTGTCCTTGAACGGGTCGCCGACGGTGTCGCCCACGACCGTGGCGGCGTGCAGTTCGGTGCCTTTCTGCCGGAGGTCCACCTCGACGATCTTCTTGGCGTTGTCCCACGCGCCGCCGGCGTTGGCCATGAAGATGGCCTGGAACAGCCCGAAGAACGCGATCGAGATCAGGTAGCCGATGAAGAAGTACGAGTTGAAGAACGCCAGCGCCAGCGCCAGGCAGAAGATCACGATGAAGATGTTCACCAGGCCCTTCTGGGCGTACTGCGTGCAGATCTTCACCACTTCCTTGGAATCCTTGATGTCGGCGGTGTGGCTGGTCAGGTCCATGTGCTCCTTGATGTACACCACGGCCCGGAACGAGCCGGTCACGACGGCTTGGCAGCTTGCGCCGGTGAACCAGTAGATCGTGGCGCCGCCCATCAGCAGGCCCAGGATGATCTCCGGCTGCACGAGGCTCAGCGCGGCCATGACGCCCTCGATGCCGCCGGCCAGCGTGTGCCCCAGCAGCAGGATGATGCTGAAGATCATGGTCGTGGCGCCCACGACGGCCGTGCCGATCAGCACGGGCTTGGCGGTGGCCTTGAAGGTGTTGCCCGCGCCGTCGTTGCTCTCCAGGAAGTGCTTGGCGTTCTCGAAGTCGGGATCGAAGCCGAAGTCCCTCTTGATGTCTTCCCTGACGTTCGGGATCGCCTCGATCTGCGACAGTTCGTACACGCTCTGGGCGTTGTCGGTCACCGGGCCGAAACTGTCCACCGCGATCGTTACCGGACCCATGCCCAGGAAGCCGAACGCCACCAGGCCGAAGGCGAAGATCGAGCCGGCGAACGCCATCTCCGGGGGCATGATCGTCTTGATCTCGCCCGATATCGACGCGGCCACGAACATCAGGCCCAGGATCAGCAGGCCGGTCCAGAAGGCCGAGAAGTTGCCGGCCACAAAGCCCGACAGGATGCCCAGCGAAGCGCCGCCCTGGTTGGCGGAATTGACGACTTCCTTGACGTGCTTGCTCTTGGTGGAGGTGAAAAACTTGGTGAACTCGGGGATCAGCGCCCCCGCGGCCGTGCCGCAGGAGATGATCACCGACAGCACCCACCACAGGCTGGGATGGTCCCTATCGCTGCCCAGCAGGATGAAGCTGGCCAGGAACGTCACGGCGATGGAGATGATCGAGGTGATCCAGACCAGCATGGTCAGCGGGTGCTCGGGATCGAAGCTCTTGGACTGGCTGTACTTCTTGAGAGTGATCTTCTCGTTGATGTAGTAGCTGCCCAGGGAGGTCAGGATCATGAGGATGCGCATCACGAAGATCCAGATGATCAGGCTGGCGCCCATCATGGACGCGTCGCCCAGCGCCAGGGCCAGGAAGGTGATGAGGGCCACGCCGGTCACGCCGTAGGTTTCGAAGCCGTCGGCCGTGGGGCCGACGCTGTCGCCGGCGTTGTCGCCCGTGCAGTCGGCGATGACGCCGGGGTTCTTGGGGTCGTCCTCGGGGAGCTTGAAGATGATCTTCATCAGGTCGCTGCCGATATCGGCGATCTTGGTGAAGATGCCGCCGCCGATGCGCAGCGCCGAGGCGCCCAACGACTCGCCGATGGCGAAGCCGATAAAGCACGGGCCGACGAGGGTGACGGGCAGGAAGACCAGGATGCAGATCATGAAGAACAGCTCGACCGACACCAGCAGCAGGCCCACGCTCATGCCCGACTGCATCGGGACCGTCATCGCGCCGATGGGGTAGCCCTTCAGGGCGTTGAAGGCGGCCCGGCTGTTCGCCCGCGTGTTGATGCGGATGCCGAACCACGCCACGCCGTAGCTGCCCAGGATGCCCAGCACCGAACTGGCCAGCACGAGCACCAGGTCGCCCACGCGGCTATCGGCGACCCAGTGCTCCAGGAAGCCGAAGTAGTACACCGCGCAGGCGCCGATCACGATCCACAGCGCGATCAGGAACTTGCCCTGCTGGAGCAGGTACGTCTTGCACGTCTCCCAGATCGTGTCGCTGACGCTGCTCATCGACTTGTGCACGGGCATGTCGCGAATCTGGCGGTACTGGATCAGCCCGAACACCAGGCCCACCACGCACACAACCAGGCCAATGTACATCAGGATCACGCCCTTGACGTGCAGGCCGAAGACGTTGAACGTCTGCTGGTGCAGCGGGGGCAGCTTGATGTCCGCTTCGCTGCCGCCCTTCTTCTCGATCTTGGCGAACTCGCCCGGCTTGACCTCCACGCTGTGCGTCTGGGCCGTCACCGGCCCGCACAGCAACGCCAAGGCCACCACTCCTGCCGCCATCGTCACCCAGCTTTTCCTGTTCATCGTCCTTCTTCCTCAGTTAGAAGACCAGAGAACCCCCGCCTCAACATCCGGGCCTGTGCTCGAGGCGAAATGCCTTCGGGGGCCGCGCGCCCGGCACATCCATCCCGTCTGCTAGGCGGGGCCGTCTGTCCATCGCGCCAATGGCCGGTTATAGTAGCCATCGCCCGGGCCGTTTCAAGGAGATTCCACCTTGCCAATTGATTCATGCACCATCGAAATCCGGGTCCGTTACGCGGAGGTCGACCCGATGGGCGTGCTGCACCACAGCCGCTTCTGGGTGTACTTCGAGATGGGGCGCACCGAGCTGCTCCGCGCCCAGGGCGTCGCCTACGCCGACCTCGAGAAACAGGGCGTGCTGTTCGCCGTGGCCCGCTGCTCGGCCCGCTTCCTGGCCCCCGCCCGCTACGACGACGTGCTGCTGCTGGCCACCCGCATCACGAAGACGGGCGCCGCCCGCATCGACCACGCCTACGAACTGAAGCGCAAAGCCGACGGCATGCTGCTGGCGACGGCCGAGACCACCCTCGCCTGCCTCGACCGCGCCGGGCAGGTGCAGGCCATCCCCGAATCGATGAGGATGTGACAAGCGACACAAAACCGACGCCAAGCTTGCATCGGTCGCGGTAGTTCGTAAACTTCGAAAGTCCCCTGGAGAGCCAAACATGAAAGTACTGATTACCGGCGCTGCCGGCGTGCTCGGCCGGGCCGTGACGGCCCTGGTCGAGAAAGAGCCCGACGTGACGTTGCGGCTGACCGACATGCTGCCGCTCCAGACGCCGCACGAATTCGTGCAGGCGGACCTGTCCGGGCCGCAGCAAGCCGCCGGACTGTGCGATGGAACCGACCTGCTGTTCCACATCGCGGCCATCCACCCCTGGAAGAAGTACGCCCCCGAGCAGTACCTGGACCTCAACATCAAGGGCACGTACTGCATCCTCGAAGCGGCCGCCAACGCCGGCGTCAAACGCGTGATCTATACCAGCAGCGTGGCCGCCATGGGCATGGCGTGCGACGACATCGCCCCGCCCATGCCCTGGAACGAAGACAAGCCCCCCACCCCGGGCGACCTGTACGGCATCACCAAGCACGTCGGCGAGCAGTTCTGCAACGCCTTCGCGCGGCAGGGCAAGTTCTCCTACATCGCGCTACGGCCGGGAATGTTCATCCCCGCCCCCGAAGCGGAACCGCGCTTCGGCCTGGGCCTGCTGGCGTTCACCGTTCACGCGTCGGACGTGGCCGCGGCGCACCTGCTGGCCCTGCGGTCCGGCGTGCGGAACGACGCGTTCGTCATCACCGCCGGCGTGCCCTTCACGCGGGAAGACGCGGCCGGGCTGCGGACCGACGCGGCCGGCGTGATCCTCAAGCACTATCCCCACGCGGCGAAGCTGGCCGAGCGGGGCGTCACGCTGCCGGCTAAACTCAACCAATGCTACCGGATCGACAAGGCCCGGCGCGTGCTGGGCTACGACCCGCGGTACAGTTTCGAAAGCTGGCTGCAAAGCATAGGAATACAAGCATGAGTCTCAAAGGCAAGGTTGTTCTGGTTACCGGCGCGGGGCGCGGCATCGGCCGGGCCATCTGCCTGCGTCTGGCGGCCGACGGAGCGACCATCGCCGCCGCGGCAAGGACGCAGGACGAGTTGGCGACGCTGAGGCAGGAGATCGCCGCCCAGGGCGGCGAATGCCACACCATCGCGGTCGACCTGCGCGATCCGGCACGGGCCCAGTCGCTAGTCGCCACTGCCCTCCAACAGGCGGGCCGGTTGGACGTGCTGGTGAACAACGCGGGCATCGCGTGGTGCAAGCCGATCACGGAGACGTCATTCGACGAGTGGCGCGAGCTGCAGGCGGTGAACGTGGATGCGCCGTTCCTGCTCACCCGCGAGATTCTGCCGGTCTTCCGCGGCCAGGGCGGCGGGCAGATCGTGAACATCGGCTCCGACGCGTCCATACGCGGCATCGGCAGGATGACGTGCTATTGCACGTCGAAGTTCGGCCTGCGGGGAATGACCCTCGCCTTGCGGGAGGAACTGCGGGGCAGCGGGATACGGCTGAACCTGATCCTGCCCGGGCCCGTGAACACCACGATCATCAGCAAGAAGGACAACCCCGCGCTGCCTCAACCCGAGGACATCGCGGAGCTGGTCTGGCAGGTGATCGCGCTGCCCCAGCGGGCGGATGTCTGGGAACTGCTCGTCGAGCCGCGGTCGTGACGAGCGCGGACTACCGCACCTTGTAGCACACCGCCATGCCGTCGCGCCGATCCGTGCCCGTGCGGACAACGACCATCTCCCATCCGTTGTCGCCGCCCATGAAGTCCAGGAAGTCCTTCATCGACGCCGCGGCCGAGACCGCGTTATGCGCCACGACGATCGCGCCGGGCTTCAGCTTGCCCTCGATGGCCCTGTAGTACTTCAGGTAGTCGCTCTTCAGCGCGTCGAGGAACGCGAAGTCGAACTCGCCTTCCAGCCCCGGCAGCACCTTCAGAGCGTCGCCCTCGACCACCGTGATGGTCTTGTCCATCCCGACGGCCGCCACGTGCTCGCGCGCCTCCTTCACCATCTTGGGGTCGATGTCGACGGTGACCAGCTTGCCGCCGGTCCGCTCCAGGCCGATGCCCATGTGGATCGCCCCGTACCCGTTGGCCGTGCCGACCTCCAGCGCCCGCCGCGCCTTGCGGCCCTCGATGAGAATCCGCAGCAGGAGGGCATCCTCAGCCGGCGTGTTCATCCCGACCCGCTTAAAGTCCTTCAAGTACTTCGCTCGCGAGGCGTCGGTCATCTTCTCGTCCTTTCCCGCCTGGGCCAGCAGGATCCCGCCTCCCAGCAACAGTGCGCCAATAGAAACGAATGTCATAGTACGTTTCATGCTTCTTCTCCTCTGAGGCCTGCCCGCTTCAGCGGGGCAGGTCCTTCTACTTGTTCACGTGCAACAGGCAATGCGCGACGTTCTTCTGTTCCTGGACCAACCAGCGTATTGGCTTGTTCAGGAACCGCTCGTACTTCGCCGGATCGCTCATCTTCCGCTCCGCGTAGTCGCCCCTTCCACGGGTATCAACCCGCCATGGACGGCTCCGTGTCGCGCCGTCGGCTTGTGCAGAAACCAGGTCCGTCAGGCGGCGTTACACCGTGAGGTAGCACAGCATGGGGCCGGCGGCGTTGCGGCCGCGCCCGGTTCGACATGCAGACGCATGACTTCTCACCAGTCGGAGGCAACCCATGGCGCGCGCGGTGATCGTGGCTCTGGTCGCGGCGGTGTCGGCGGCGGGCGCGGCAGAGGTGTCGAAGGTCGAGCACCCGTTCCTGTTGTGGACGAAGCAGGACCTGGCCGCGCTGCGGGAGAAGGTGAAGACCGAGCCGTGGGCGAAGGCGGCCTACGAGGCGATACCGGCCGGGCGCGGGAGTTGCGAGGAAATGCGGAACCTGTTCCGCTACGCCGTGACGGGCGACCGGCAGGCCGGCGACGCCGAGAAGAAGAAGCTCCTGGGCGTGATCGATTCGCCCCACCCTCTCGGCGCGGCGATGGAGTTCCGCGTCCTGGCGTACGACCTGCTCTACGACGAGTTGTCGGCCCAGCAGCGGGCGGCCATCGAGACGAAGTTCCGCGAATACATTCGCTATGCCATCAAGCCTGGCGGGACGTACGACGCGAACGTCTACAACAACGCGCTGAACTACGCCCGCTACGACGGCGAGAACGGCAAGTACACTCGCACCAACTGGCTGCCGAACATCATCTTCCCCTGGAAGCTCAGCGCGAACCTGATGGCCGCCGCCCTGCGGGACGAGGACCTGATCCGCCGGACCTGGGCGACGCACGGCAGCATCCGGTGGTACCTCGACGAGTACCTCGGCGACATGGGCTTCTACGAGGAGGAGTTCAGCAAGATGGGCTCGACTCCGGGCGCCCTGCTGATGTGCTGCACCGCCCTGCGGAACCTGGGGCTGGAGGAGCTGGGCTTCGGCCACAAGGGCGCCGGCGGCGCGACCGTCCGCGGCCACATCGCCAGCGTGATCCACATGACGTTCCCGGGCGTCGACACGGGAACCGACCGCTGGCGATTCGAGCGGATGAGCGCGGGCGACGTGCGCCCGTGGCTGCCGTTCCAGCACGCCACCGTGGAGGGCTACTTCGCCAACGGCGAGGGGGGCGACAAGATGTGGCAGGCCCCCGGCGCCTGGGGCGGCACGAAACGCGGCAAGGAGGCTCAGTGGGACGGCTACTCGAACTTCACGCCCAAGATGAACACCCGCCTGTGGTTGGAGTGGGGCCATCGCCTCTGGCCCGACGCGGGGTTGGACTGGTTCCTTGCGCGGATGCGCGCCCCCGACGAGAAGGTCTACACGCCGACGCTCTACTTTGGCATCGACCCCATCGATCCCGACAAGACCAAGCCCCCGCCGATCCGGTCGCAGGTCTACCCGGACCGCGGGTTCGCGATGCTTCGCGCCCAGGAGGGCCCCGGGCATTGGACGAGCCCCGCGCCGGCGGTCTGCCTGCGCCTGACGGCGCCCTACGCCCACCATGTCAACGACCAGCTCGTCCTGTGCGGGTTCTACGCGTTCAATCGGCCGATCTACCAGAATCCCAAGTCGGACCCGGGGTACGCGTTCAAGTTCAGCCGGTCCATCCGCAGCCACGCGGGGGTGATGATCGACGGGCACGTCAGGAAGGACGACTGGGGCAAGACCGGCAGCGTCGAGCCGTCCTTCACCGATGACTGCGTGACGCGGCAGGACTTCAGCGAGGACGTGAAGTTCGTCGCGGCCCGCACGCGGAAGCGGTATCCGGGCGTGGACGAAACGCGCGCCCTGATGCTCACGCGGGAGTACCTGCTGGACGTCTCCACCGCCCGCGGCGACGTGAAACACTCCTACGTCTGGCTGGTCCACAGCTACGGCAAGGCGGCGCCGGACGAGCCGGCCCGGTGGAAGCCGTCGGACGATCTGGGCGAACTGGTGAAGGAACTGACCGCCGTGCGCACGCTCGACACAGCCGGTCGGCCGTGGTCGGTCACGGTCCGCCAGGCGCCGCCGGAGCAGCAGCCGGAGAACACGCCGCTGGGCGCGAAGTGGTGGGCGCGGAAGGTGGGCGTGCGCGTCCACATGCTCGGCCAGGATGGCGCCAAGGCCCACGTGGCGGCGCCGCCCGTGCCGGCGCCATCGACCGGCAAGCCGCCCGAGAAGACGCCGGTGGACGGCGTGACCGTCGCGTCCTCGCTGTGGGCGCCGTCGGCGACCTTCGCCGCCCTGCACGAACCGTTCGAGGCAGAGCCCAAGGTGGCCTCGTTCCAGCGGGTGGCGCAGACGCCGGATGCCCTGGCCGTCCGCGTGACAGGCGCCAAGGGCAGCGGAATCGACGACCGGCTGATGGTCCGTGTCGGCGACAAGGCGGGCGAACCGGCAACCCTGAACGACGCCGGAGAGAGCTTCACTTTCGCCGGCCACGCCTTCCTTCGCGTTGCCGCGGACAAGGTCGTCGTTCGCGGGGACATGCGGGCGATGGCCGTCCGGGTCGGCGGCGCCTCGCCCAGGTTGGTCGTCAACGGCCAGGAGCTTCGGGGTCAACTGTCCGACGGCCTGTTGACGTGGGCGCGGAACCCGACGGGCGTTCGGTAACGGATCCATGTGCCCGTAGCACCTTCGGCGTCGATTCCGCCGTGACCCGTTGCGGCCGGGGAGTCACTTGCGGCCGGGGAGTCACTTGCGGCCGGCGCGTGCCGTTGCGGCCGGGGAGTCACTTGCGGCCGGCGCGTGCCATCTGGGGGCGGGCCGCGACGTCGGGGGCAGAGGTTGTGAAGGAATCGCCGAAGCAACTCCATCCCTCTTCGCCCGGAAGGGGCGATCAGGATTTGGCCGGGGGCGTAAGCCCCCGGTGGATAATGGATTAGGCGAGAAGCCCGGAAGGGGCGACAGAAAGCCTCCAGCGTGGACCAGGCCGCGAACTCCGATTCCTCCACAACCTCTCAACCGCCCCCGGGCCGCGCCCCGCCCTCCACTCCCCCGGCCGAACCGGTCTAGAAACGCTGCCAAGGGGGCGCAGCCGCACGATCTCCTCCGATGGCGACCCTAGCACCCCCGCCCCGTCCGAAGCGATCCTGGCCGGCAGGATTGCGGCCAGCGGTAGCGCCCTCTCCGTCGCCCGCCTGAACGCGAGCCACGGCAGTCTGGGCGCGGACGCGACGTCCACCCCGCAGTACGTCAGGGACATCCGGTAGATCGACGCACCCGTGTGCCGCGACGCCGACTTGAGCGGCGACGGCGACGCGACCGGCGCGGCCGACGAGCCCATCTGCCACGCCAACGACGCCAACCTCAACGTCACGGCCCTGATCGACGCCGCCGATGGCAGCCAATCGCTTCACGTGCGATCTTCTCCTGGTTCAGCCATGGTCCACGGCTTGCCTTTCCGGAAGGGTCGGCGGAACTTGTTGGCGAGCTTGTCCTGCGTCTCAAGATGATCCATGCAGGAGCGGATGCAACCCCGGCCGGCACAGACGCTGCGGGCGTACTCGTAGACGGGCTTGAGTTCGCCGTGAAACGGCCGGCACCGGTCGCCGCCGCCCAAGCCGTGGTAGCAGCGGGCCACGTCGAGCTTCGAAAACTCCAGTTCGCGCCCGGCCACGGTCACCTTGACGCTCTCGGTGCGAGACAGGGCGTCGCCCGGACAGTCGCGCACGCAGCTCATGCAACGGTCGCACAGCGGCGGGCCGGCGTAGAGCGGATCGGGCTCCAGTTCGGCGTCGGTCAGCACGACGCCCAGACGCTGGCGCGGGCCGAACTGGGGCGTCAGGAAGATCCGTCCCCAGCCGATCTCGCCAAGGCCCGCGAGGTAGGCCGCGATGCGGAAGTGCACCCACACGTCGGGCGCAGCCTTGCCGGGCGCCACCGCGCTGCTCCACTCGGGGCGAGGCTGTCCGCCGGGGCCGGGCTGCCGCGTGTGCAGATCGGTGTTGCTCCAATGGTCGATGTTCGGGATCGGCACGGCCTCGTGGCCGCGGTCCTCCATCCACCGGCAGAAGTTCCACATGACCATCGGCATGCGGACCCAGTTCTGCCCGGCGTAGCCCATCGTGTTGTAGCCGATGAAGTGCGTGCCTTCCTCCGCCCCGCGCAGGCAGCCGCGCAGAATGCGGAAGCCCAGCACGATGACCGACCGGGCGTCGGGGAAGATCTGCCGCGGGTCGAGCTGAATCGGCGCGCCCTCGAACCGCTCGATCGGCGCGATGCCGCACAGGTCGGCCCCGCAGAGGATGGCTTGCTCTTTGACGGATTGACTGTTCATGGGGTCTTTCCCTTGACGGCTGGCGCCGGCAATGTAGCTGGTCGGGCTCCACGGAGGTCGTACACGGCCAGGAGGCTCTGTTGCCTCAGGAGCAACTTGCCTTGGGCGACCACCGGATGGGCGTACGCGGAGCGGGCGCTCACGGCCGGGACAAACGAACTGACGATCTCGAAGCCATGGTCCAAAGGTCTTGCCAGGGCGCACTTGGGGCCGTTCTGGAAAACGTAGAGCATGCCATCGGCCACACAGGCGGATGGGGCGGGCGGCGGCCAACCGCGCCCCTCGACCTCACGGCCCCACCTGTCTTCACCGCTGCGCAGGTCCAGGCTCGCCCACCACGCCTGCGTGATGTCCGTGTGGCGGTGCTTGACGCACAACACCTGCCTGCCCAGGACGATGGGCGGCTCATACCCCACGAGCGCCGGCATGGCGACGCGCGCCGGTTCCTCCTGACGAAGTTGCGGACGCTCCCAGAGGACCGCCGGCTCCTTGCCGTCCGCGGCCAGACGCAGCGCCCGCAACCCCGACTTGTACCCCACCAGCAGGATGCCGTCATGGTACACGGGCGTCATGCCGTGTCCGCCTTCCGGCTTGAGTTTCCAGAGCGTCTTCCCGGTGGCCAGATCCAGTGCGAGCAGAGCGCGAACAAGATGGGCGATGACCATCTTCCTGCCGCCATGCTCAACGTGGATCAGGGAGTTGTCGCCGGCGGAGTAGTTGCCTTCGCCCGGATCGGCCTTCCAGACCACCTTGCCGGTCTTCCTGTGAACGGCCACGACCGGAGCGCCCTGTTCGCCGGTGCTGCACGCGTTGACGACCACCAGGTCGCCGGCGATCAGCGGCGACTCGTTGTAGCCCCACCCCAACCGGTCCTTCCCGCCGCCGTCACCCAGGTCGGCCCAGATGTTCATCTTCCATCGTCGATCTCCGCTGCACGCGTCCAGGCAGTGCAAGTCGGCCGTGCCGCTCGCCACGTATACGCACCCATCGCTGTATCCGGGCGTGGCGCGCGGGCCCGGATGACCGCCGCGCGACTGGTCGGGGCCGTAGTCCTGTTTCCAGCGAAGCTCCCCATTCAGGCCGAAACAGAAGACGGTGCCCACCATCTGGCCGTTGGCCTGCTTCCGTGAGCCGGTGACATAGACCGAATCGGCGGCGACCAGCGGCGCGCCGAAACCTACGCCCAACTTGCCGAACTTCCACAACAGCTTCGGGCCGCCGTCGGGCCAACGGCTGGGCAGACCATTGTCAGCGAAGACCCCGTTGCGCAGCGGCCCGCGATAGCCGCCTGAGTCCGCGGCCGCCGGCGAGCCCGCCAGCGCGGCACCTGCCGGTCCGGCAAACAGGACCGGTGCCGTAGTTGCCAGAATCGCCCACCCAATCGCCAGTGCAGACATCACTCCATAGGACACTTTGCGGTGCAGCGTCATTTTGTCTCCTGTGCCGGCTCGAAGCAGTAAATCACGCCTTCGCCATTGGGCGCGTGGTAAAGCCGGGCGTTGCACTGCGGCCAGTCGGCGCCGAGCCCAACTGCGCCATCGGCGGCGGCGAGGGCCGCGAGCCACGCCAAGACGGAACGTTTCTTCACGAATGTCTCCATCGCCACCTCCTACGCCGGATACCCGCACGCCACCGACGACGACCCGAACACCACCTTGTCGCCACGCATATCCACCTCGCAGAGCTTCGAACTATACAGCGGCGAGCCGTCATCGTACTGGACCTCGCCCAGTAGCTTGCCGCTCGCAGTGCCGAACATCCTGCCGTTGCTCGTGTACACCACGTCGCCCTTGCGGCTGATGAATGCCCAGCCCTTCGCCCGCCGAAGCGGGCCGCCCTGGATGACCCGCGTCGCCTTGGGCGGGCTGGCGGTGAGGTCGAATTCCACCAGGTCCGGACAATTGCCTTCCATGCCGACCCAGGCCTTCTTGCCGTCGGGAAAGAAACCGATTCCGTGATAGCTGGGGTATCTCTCCATGAGCGGACTGTCCGCCTTGCGTGCCTCCTGCGGCGCGTCCGGCCACAGTTGGCCCAGCTTCACCGGCTCACCCGGGTCATGGACTTTTCCGTCGGCAGGCTCGATGACGTACATGGGACACGGCAACTTCGTCTTGGGGTCATTGATCCGACAATACACGTAGACGTACTTTTCCTGGGCATCGACCTGAATATGCGGCGGACTGCCCATGAGCCCGCCGGGCACGATGATCTCCCGGACGATCTCAAACGTTCGCGTGTCGATCACATGCATGCCCGGCGCCTTCCCCGCCACCTGGCGTTTGAACGGCGCATACAGGAACTTGCCGCCGCTTCCCATCGCAAGATGGTGCTCGTACCGGGCGGGGAAGAGCTTCTTGACCTTGGCGTCGGCCGCGTCGAGCGCGCAGGCGCTCTTGCCGCCGAACCAGTCGACGGGTAGGAAGACGGTTGAACCGTCGGGCGTCACCTGGACGCGCCCGACACCGGGGACCTCCTTCTCGTAGACCACCTTCCCGTCGCCCAGGTCCACGCAGATGAGATGGCAGACCCCCTTGTCGCCGCAACTCACGTAGCAGCGGTTGGTGGCCGCGCAGACCGTCGCCCCGCGTACGCCGGGACCGTTGCCATGTCCGATCCTCGCCAGCAGTGGGGTCTCGATCTGGCGGGCGATGGTCCATCGCCCGTCCTTCAACCCCGCGTCGATGTCCACGTGAGCGACATTTTTTTCTGGCACAGGTCAAGACTCGCAGCCACAAGGACTTCCGCGCCGGGGAGGCTGCTTTTTTCTTGGAGTGCGGCGGCCACGGACGCCGCGGTGGCGTTCTCCCGCACCAGGCCGCGTCCGGCCGA
>CAYWTX010000542.1:0-4627 GCA_964461295.1 uncultured Planctomycetaceae bacterium
GCCGCGATTATCTTGGACAGCAGTGGTTCTCCATCTCGCCGGCCGCCAGAAACTCGCGCCCGCTCACGCCTGTCATGCTCGTCTCTTGTTGCATGCCTTCATCTTCTTTCCTTGCGAGGCTCTCGCTCACCGCCCCGTCGCGCTCAGGTCCGGCTCGGGCGGCAGAGGATCGAGCCAGTCCTTGCGGAAGTCCGCCGGCAGGCCCCATCCGTCGAGCGGAAACGGCTTGAACCCCAACCTCAGCGCCGGCGACTCGGGCTTCAGCCGGAAGTCCAACTTCAGCGGGTCCACAAACAGCGGGTCGCCGAAGACACTGTTCTTGTCGCGGTCCACCCCTTTCCATTGCTCCAAGGTGGCCATACCCGACTCCCCGCGCTTCCCCAAACCCAGATTCTTCTCCGGGCAACCCACGTCGTACTTCCCGTCGGGGGTGTAGATCACGTTGTAGTCCACGTCCTCCGGCGGGCCCGCCATGGCATGAGCGTAGACGGATCTGGTCGGTCGCGTGAACAAGACGATGTTTCGGCGAAAGTGATCGTTCTTCTTTTCCAGATGGAAATTGATCGGACGGTTCACGAAAATGTTGTTCTCGACCACGCGGTCTTCACCATCGCGCAATTTCACCGACGCGTTCACGGTCAGATTGTCTTGGATGCGGAACATCGAGGAGCCGTCATCGAGGTCAATGCCGAACCCGCCCTTGCCGGCGCCCTCGAGAATGCGGTTGTGGCGGATTGTGATGATCGCCTTGGCTTCCGGCCGCAAGACATTCTTGCTGCCGCGGTCCCGGCCCCAGGAGTTGAGCGCGCCGTGATCGCCGGTTTCGGATACCGTATTGCGGATGTCGTTGTGCTCGATCACGTGCCCGCCCCAGATGGTGTCGTTGAAGCAGATCGCCGCCCGCGGCACGCTGTGCAACAGGTTGTTGGCGATCGTCAACCGCTCGCCGAGGGCCGCGAACACGCAGGCGCTTTGCTTGTTGATCACCCCAATGTGATGGATCAGGTTGCCGCGCACCACGCAGTTGGCGTGATAGGCCGTCGCCCCATCGTGGCCCGCGGGCAGATACTTCACCGCGCCGCCGGGCTGCCAGAGTTCCGGCGAACACCCACCGTGAAAGGAGATGGTCGCCGCGTCTTTCCAGGCGGCCTCGCGCGCCCCGACGAGGTACACCCCGCCGTCGCCGGCCAGCACGATCTTGCACCGCTCGACCCGCACCCGCCGCGCGTAGTTGGCCACATAGACGCCCGTCCCGCCCACCTGGTCGAACCAGCAGCCGTCCACGGCGCAGTCTTCGGCGCCCTCGATCATCGCCGCCCCGCATTTCACCACGCCCCAGTCGCCCTCGGACGGCGCGTAGTTCAGATCCATGAAGGTCGTCGCCGTGTGCGTGACGCGCAGACCCTCCAGTCTGACGTGCCGAACCGGCTTGCCCGGTTCGCCCTGAGAAGCCACGACCGTCTTCAGCCCGCCGATCTCCACACGGGCCTTCGTCAGGTCCACGCCCTCCTCGGGCATCAGGTACAGCCGCCGCTCGTCGGGCTCGTAGTACCACTCGCCCGCCGCGTCCAGTTCCTCCAAGACGTTGTCGAAATAGAGGCTGCCGGTCGGCATGCGCAGGTGGCGGTTGGTCTGGTACCCGCCGAGCCCCAGCGTGAAACGGCCATTTTCGAGTTTGGCGATGGCATAGTGAACGCTGTTCCAACTGGCCCGGCCGTGAATGAATGCCCGATCGACTCGCGACCACTTGCGGTCTTGGGGCCGGCGGAAGGGCTGGAGGTCTTCCGTCAGTGTGAACGAACCCCAGTTCCTGGACGCCACCGCCTCCGGTCCGTTCTTCGGCCACTTCGCATCAGTCGAGAATCCGAACTTGCCATAGTGGCCGGCCGAATCCCCCACGGGCGCATTGGGATACCGCGCCCGCACCTGGCGCCGGCCGTTGACGAACAGCACCGACACCTCGCCAGGCGGCACGTCCTTCTCGTCCAACCGGCACTGATGGATGGCGTCCTGATACGGCTGGAACTTGGCCGCCACCAGCCGCCCGCCGCTGAGCGTCGCCAGTTCGCCCGGCGCCGACGCATAGACGACCGGTGCCTTCTCGGTGCCGCTGTCGGCCGGCGTGAAGACGAGCGTTTGCGGCAGGTAGTACTTCCCCTCACGGAGCAGCACCTTGACGCCGCCCTCGGGCAGGCCCTTTGCGATCAATGCCCGCACCTCGGCCTGCGCCTTGGCCGGCGTCGCAAACGGCTTTTCCTGCGTGCCGGGATTGGCGTCGCTGCCCTGCGGCGCCACGTAGAACGTCCCGCCCGCCTCCGCCGCGTTGCCGGCGTGGCACAGCCCGATCAGGATCGCAACCAGCATTGCCCACGCCCATCTCGCGTTACTCATGGTCATGTCGCCAGTCTCCTCTTTCGCGGGGTTCCTATCACACCGCCGCACTGCCGGCGCCCCACGGCGGCAGCCAGCGGTCTGACCATCGTTCACGCTCTCACTTCGGCGGTTCCTCACGCTCTGCCTTGGTCTTCACGCCCGACACGTCTGTCGCGGCAGCCGAGAGCCCCAGTACCCACGCCACGGTCAGGAGCACGCCTCACTTCGCTCTGTTCAGCATCCCATCAGTCCTCCGGTGAACCCTCTGCTCCTTCGTTCGCCTGCTGCTGTGGAAGGCACACAGACTTCGCGCTGCTCAGGCCGGTGGCGGCCCTTGCACCCGGCGCGGGCCGCGCGGCTGCAACGCAGCCACATCATAATTGAACCAACACCTTCGCGGCAGAATCCGGACAATCGCTTCCGGCAAAACGGACAACCTTGCGTCGCGCAGCGTGTTCCAGTTGGTGGTGCGTCCGATCCAAGGGAGTCGAGATGGCCCGGATCAGACATCCATTGCCGCCGCGTGGATTCATCAACATCTACGTCCTGCTGCCTCTGCACGCGGCCTACTTCCGCGACGTGCTCCGCGGCGTTCTTGCGTATCGGCTCACCCGGCCGAGGTGGCGGGTTTTCGTGGGCGAGCCGGCCCGTGAGGTCAGGCAGATCAAACCCTATGCGCACGGTGCCGACGGTCTGATCACGGTGCTGTCGGACCTGGCCTGGGAGAAGCAGGCCAGCAGGCTGCCCATGCCCGTGGTCAACGTGGCGAACTTCTGCCAGGAGATGCTGGTCCCGCGCGTGACCTGCGACGATGTGGCCGTGGGGCAATTGGGCGCCCAGCACCTGATCTCACGCGGGTTCGTCCACCTGGGCTTTGCGCTCAAGCGTGGTTTCCACGCCCGCCAGCGCCGCTACGGGTTCGAGGGGGCCGCTCGCCGGGCCGGCCGCAGGGCGCTACGCCTGGTTGCCGAGGGCTACGCTGAGTACGACCTGCGGAAGAGCCCTCCGAGAAGCGCGCAGCACGTATCCTACTTCAAGACCTTCTGGTGGCGGGCCGACAAGGCCTCCCTGCGCGACCTGCCGGTGCCCGTCGGGATCATGGCCGAGGGCGACAACGCCGCGGCACAGTTCATGGAAAGCTGCCGCAGCGAGGGACTGGCCGTCCCTCAGCAGGTGGGCATCCTGGGGGTCTCCAACGACGACCTCTATTGCGAATCCCTCCAGCCGCAACTCACCAGCGTGGACGTCAACGGCCGGCGGATCGGCTTCGAGGCCGCCGGCCTGCTGGACCGCCTGCTGGCCGGGGCGTCGCGGCCGCGCAGACCCATCCTCATCCCGCCCAAGGGTGTGGTGGTGCGCGAGTCGACGGACACGGTGGCCGTCGAGGACAACGAACTGGCCGTGGCCATGCGCTACATCCAGGACCACGCCTGCGGGCCCATCCAGTTGGAGGAGGTGGCGCGGCACGCGGGTCTGTCGGCGCGGACGCTTCAGCGCCGCCTCCGGAAGCACTTCGGCCACACGGCCCACAAGGAGATCCAGCGTCACCGGTTCGAGCGGGCCAGGCAGCTTCTGGCCCAGACCGACCTGAAGGTTGTCGATGTGGCCCATCGCAGCGGCTATCGCCACTTCCGGCACTTCATCGGCGCCTTCGGCCGACAAGTCGGCATGACGCCCAGCGAGTACCGCAGGCGGTCCCGGCTGCGGCTTCCATCCCCTCCCGGCAGAGGCGAGGGATGACATCGATGCGGCCCGCGCCGGCGACTCCGTTCTTGTGGTCGGGCGGCTTGTCCATTTCACCGCAATGCTTTGTCCGGAATGTGCCCGCTCCGCGACTGTTCAATGTGCGTGGCGGCGGGCGCGAGCGCATGGATGGAAGGGAACAAGGCAATGACACGGCAAATGGACATCCAGGTGCACGTCGGGGCTGTGGCAACGTTCGTGGCGGCCGCTCTTGCGGCGGCGGCGCCGGCCAACGCACCGCTGACGGCGACGCAGCCGGCCGCGGCCCCGGCCACCGCCCCCACCCATCCGCAGAGCGAAGGGCCGGGGTCGTGGTTCTGGCCGATGCAACTGGACTTGCCCCAGAGCGTGAAGCCTGTCGATCCCCGTGCCGTCAAGCGGCTGGAAACGCAGTGTCAAGGCCCAGTAGAAATGTCCGCTACTTCGCCCCAGTAGAAATGTCCGCTCGGCTCCGGCGACACTTGTACGATTGTCGCCATGGATGGGAGGAGGATGGACGTTTGGGTTCATT
>CAYWTX010000543.1:0-3441 GCA_964461295.1 uncultured Planctomycetaceae bacterium
GATCGTCCTTGTGTCTGAGGGATCATGTAAGTTCCGTTCTTGCTGGAAACCGTGTTGCCTGCTTACTTTTTCTACAACCTTCGTAACAATCTCAAGGACCTCACTGTCACTCCTGCCGGCGCTCTTTCCTGCCGAGGTGAGCGTGAAGGACATAATCCTGGCAGAGTAGGTGTCACAACCTGTTGCCTGAGAGTGGTCACGCTATTTGATGGAGTTCTGGCCAAGGAAAGTGATGGAAAAGCGCCGGGTTTACTGGGTGACGGGATTTTTTGGGGCATGGAAAGGAACGACATTCCGGCATGAAAGAAGCGGGGAGCCGGACTTACCGATCTCCCCGCTGACGCCATGGCGTCGTTCCTTTCCGGTTATCCCTGGGCAGGTTGCGTCCCCGCAGAGCCCGCTTGCGTTTCACCGGAGAAGAGTGGTAGTTGCTGCGGCTTCGTGGCATCTCGATGCCGTTTCCCGTTTCCGTTTCCCGTGCTCCCTATAGGGGGTGCGGAAACGGAAACGACGGCGGGTAGGCTGTAACCTTTCAGTCCGCGCAAGACACGTCCGGCCTGGCAAAGCAAGTTGAGTGTCTCGCAAAGGGTGGTCGTCCGAAGCGCGCAGTGTTTGCGCAGTTGCTGCGTGGACATCGGGAGGCTTGATCCTTGCAGTGCCCGCAGGATGCGTTCCGAGGCAGAGGTGGGCTGCCCCGCATCAGCATCAGGCGGCGGCAGATCACGGGCGGCCAGTGCGAGCGCGGAGCCGTTGGTAACCAGTTCCAGATCGACATCATCGGCGGCAGCCGCCGCACGGTGTTCGATGGAGAGGACCAGATGCGTGCTCTTGCGTCGCAGATAGAGGTTGGAGTCGCCCCAGCCGTGCAGGTCTGATGAGCCACGCAAGGCTTGCCCCGGACGATCCTTGCCGGAACGTTTTCGCACATGATGCACGAGCACGACGGCGACATGGAACTCGCGTTGCAGTTCGCGCAGGTAGCCCAGCAGTGGTGCCACTTCCTTGGAAGCGTTCTCGTCCGCACGATGCAGACGGATGAACGGATCCAAGACGAGGAGCGTGGGCTGGATCGCGGCCACGGTTTCGCGCAGACGATCCCGGTCCTGGGGCAGATCGAGCAGCAGACGCGGGGACGTGATCACATAGATGGGCAGATCCTGCAGCCTGGTCTGGGCGGCGGCACAGATGCCTTCGAGTCGTTGTCGCACTGCGGTGAGCGCGTCTTCGGCTGGAAACAGCAGCACCGAACCAGTGCGTCGGACCGGGAACCGGCGCAGGCAAGGTGCCCCAGATGCGACGCTGACCGCCATGTCCATTGCCAGAAAGCTCTTGCAGCACTTGGGCTCGCCGCCCAGGATGCCGACCGCCTGTTCGGCCCAGAGGCCTTCCACCATCCAGGGCGATTGATTGGGCGCGACGATCAGGTCACACGCCCGTGAGAACGGCAACCCCTCTGGAGGGGGCACGGTGGATGTGGTGATCATGATTTGTTCCCCGCTCTGGACGGTTTCGGATTCAGGGCGAAGACTTCGAAAAATAACTTTTCGTCGATGTGATCGGATTCGCGCTGTAGTGCGGCTGCCAGCAGATCGTTGGCCATATTCATCAGTACCCGATAGTTGCCGGCGGCATGCTCCGCGAGTGTATCGACAAGCGGCGCCGCAATCAGCTGGGGATTGCCGGCCTTTTTCATGTGTTGGAAGAGGCACTCTTTGAGTTGTCCGGGCGTGGCCGGTTCACAACGCAGGCGACTGCGGATGCGACTGGCCAGCGGCAGCAGTTCATCGGTTTGTAGTTTGCCCACCAGCCGCTCGTCGCCCGCCAGCACGACGGTCAGCAGCGACCGGCTGTCCAGTTCGGCGCTACTAAGCAGCCGCAGTTCGCACAAGGCGCCGGCACTCATGGACTGGGCCTCATCGATCAACAACACGGGCCGAAAGAGCGAAGCCTCGGTATGGGCCTGCCACTTTTGCCGCAGCGCCTTGGCGCCGCCCCACCGATTGCTGGCGGTCAGCGTGACGCCGAACAGATCGCCCAGTTCGCGGTAGAAGTCGGCCACAGAGGCCTGCGGGCGGGAAAGGATGCCGACGCACGCATCACGATGCGCAGCGATCCGATCAGCCAGAATACGCAGCACGGCGCTTTTTCCGGTGCCCGGTTCACCGCTGACCAGGGCGAAGCCACCTTCGCCGATTTGATGTTCGATGCGCCAGCAGAAGCTTTCGATCGCCGGTGTGACGCAAAGAGCCGACGTCGGCACTTCCTGGCAGAACGGATTGTATTTCAAGGCATACAGGGCCAGCAGTTTCTTACTCATGGTTGACTTTCCTTTCGTGTGGGATTTCGTTCTTGGGCAGATACGCCGGTGGCAACCCGGTGGCGGCATATTGGGCTATGAGTTGACGCAACAGAGGGGCCATGCCATCGCCAGACGTGGCACCCCCTGCCACTGAACTCGCTTCCACAAGCGGCTCTTTGCTCCGGCGCAAACCATCGGCATTGCTGGTCTTGTCCTGGGGATAGATCCGTTCCAGCACTTGCCCGCTACGTGGGTCGGCCAGATAAACACGTGAAAGATCCCACGCCGCGAAACGCACCTGCACCTTCGTCAGATGCCGATACCGGGACGGCAACTCATAGCGCACACCCGCCACGCTCAGCGTGCCATCGCTGCGGCGTTGCAGCCGCGACAGTTGCGCGGTAAAAGCCAGCCGCAGTTCTTCGCTGGACGGCGAAGGCCGACCGACATCCCGATTGGCCAGAAAGCGCGCCAGCGGCGTCTGGCCGGTTTCGGCGTGCACTTTGCGATTGTATTCCATCTCCACCCAGGCCAGGCTCGCCTCGTTCAACTGCGCCAGCGACAGATCCTTGGAGTTCTCCAACATGGCCAGCAATCGCCCCTCCACCTGCGCCCAGAACACCTCCTGCTTGCCGTTCTGATAAGGACTGTACGGCAGTGTCCGCTCATGAAGGATACTCAGGCGCTGGAGGCCCTGGCTCGTTTCATCCGCAATCATGGCCGAACCGTTGTCGCTCATCAACGCGCGCGGCAGACCGCGTTTCTCGATCGCCTGGCAGAGTCCATGTACCAAGTTTTCGGCGGTTTCCGCCAGATACCACTGCATATGAGCGCAGAGACGGGAATGATCGTCCAACACACCCAGCAACTGGGGATAGACCCACGCCCCATTGCCGGCAAGCACGCGCAACGAGCCGCCATGAAAGTCCAGATGCCATAGTGCGTTGACGTAGGCGCTTTCGTAGGAACGGACCTCCAAGGCATCGAGACGGGCTTCGGCGACCTTCATGCCAGCCGTTTTCTGGCGTTTGCCGCGCGGCTGTTTGAAAAGGCCGTGCGCCTTCATGTAGCGCCGTATGGACTCATACGATGGCGCTTGGCCCCACGCGGTGTTCGTACGTGCCAGCGCTATCAGGTTATCG
>CAYWTX010000544.1:0-16900 GCA_964461295.1 uncultured Planctomycetaceae bacterium
TTCAACTTCGTCCGCGCCCTGGACCGCCGGACGGGGGCGTTGAAGTGGGAGATCGACCGCGCGACACTGGGGATCGGCCAGCACGAGGTCCACTCGCCGGTGGTCATCACCGTCGGCGGCGTGGACGTGCTCTGGTGCAACGGGCCGCTGGCGATCCGCCTGGCCGACGGCAAGGCGTTGAAGGTCGAAGGCTGGGAGAACCCCTGCATGATGTCGGTGGTGAACGCCGACGAGCCGGACACGATCTACGCCACCGGCGGCGGAGAGCACGGCGGGTGGGTCGAGAAGGGCAATGGCCCTCACCCGCCCCCGGCGGCCGTCAAGTTCACGCTGGCCGGCGAGACGCTGAAGGCGACGGTCCTGTGGAGCGGCGTGGAGGGCGCGGCCCGCCCGTCGAACTGCGCGACGCTGGCGTACCACGACGGCAAGGTGCTCTACTGCAACCGTGTGGGGGTCATGCTCGATCCCAGGACGGGCAAGGTCCTCAAGGGCAGCGCCGCTCCGAAGTCTCGTTCCGCCGGCGAGCGCGCCGTCCCGCCTACCGGGTCCATGTACGCCATCGCGGGGGGGCGAATCTACGGATCGGGCACCGGCGGCGAGCACGGCTGCGAAAAACGCAAGGACGACCTCGAGGCCCGCCTCACCATGGAGGTGTACAGCCTGGACGGCAAACCGCTGGCCGTCAATTCGCTCCAGGGCCCGAAGTTGGAGGGGGAGTACAAGGCGATGAACCGGGCGGCGCTGATCCCCAACTGGTTCAGCTACTCGATGCCGTTCACGGTGGCCGGCGACCGCCTCTATGTCCGCGGCTGCTACATGTTGTACTGTATCGGGGCCAGGAACTGACAGGCCGAGAGCGAGGGGCGAGGCGCCGCGGATGTGCTCGGCCGGGATGGGGGCGCCGTCGGACAGCAGCGGGTGCGTGCGCGGGTCGATCATCGGTTGGGACTCCGGTGTTGGCAGTCCGCCGCCGCCAACGTAAGATGGTCCCACTCTGGCGCCAATGGACCCCAGCGAGCCGCCCGGCTTCCGTCTTTGGGGAAGAGGAGTGCCCCTCGGCTTCGCTGGCGGCTGGAAGCTTTCATGAAAGGACAACCAATGCCCAGGACGTATCGCGAGCCCGGTCGGGACATCCCCGTGTACGATGAAGTGGACGTGCTGGTGTGCGGGGGGGGGCCGGCGGGATTCTGTGCGGCCGTGGCGGCGGCGCGGATGGGGGCCAAGACGCTGCTGGTGGAGCAGATGAACTGCCTGGGCGGGATCGCGACGGCGGGCGGGCACAACCATCTGTGCCTGTACACGTCGTGGGGCACCGACGAGCGGGTGGTGGGGGGCGTCGCGCTGGAGATGGCCGACCGCGTAGCGGCGGCGAAGTGCGGCGTGTGGTGTGCCAAGGGCGCGAACATCGACTTCGAGTTGGACGGCATGAAGCTGGTCCTGGAGCAGATGGCGGCCGAGGCGGGCGTCGCGCTGCTGTACTACACGCAGGTGGGCGAGGCGCTGACTGCCGGCAACCGCGTCATCGGCGTGGCGATCCAGAACAAGTCGGGGCGTCAGGCCGTGATGGCCAAACGCACCGTGGACGCCACGGGCGACGCGGACGTGGCCGCGCGAGCCGGGGCGCCGTTCGAGATGGGCCGGCCGGAAGACGGCGCCTGCCAGCCGGCGACGCTGATGTTCACCATCGGCGGCGTGGACTGGCAGAGGGTATGCGACTTCCGCAAGGACGACTGGAAACTGGAACACGTGTGGAAGCAGGCCCAGAAGGCCGGCGACATGCTGCCGTTCCAGAACCAGATCATGGGCTGGTGGTGGACGCCGACGCGGCTGGACCAGGTGGGCGTGAACTTCACGCATATCGTGGGCGTGGACGCGACCAGCGCGAGCAGCCTAACGGCGGCGACGATCGAGGGGCGCAAGCAGGCGTTCCACATGATCCCGGTGTTCCGGCGCTACGTGCCGGGAATGGAGCACTGCTACATGGTCTCGACGGCGGCGCTGGTCGGCACTCGGGAGAGCCGGCGGATCGTGGGCGAGCACGTGCTGAGCGACGAAGAAATCATCGTCGGGTGCGCCTGGCCCGACAGCGTGTGCTACGGCTCGTTCTTTATCGACGTGCACAACTGCACGGGGCCGGGCATGGACGCCGAGACGTACCGCCCGCCGCGCGGCTTCAAGTACCAGATTCCGTATCGCTGCCTGGTGCCGCTGGAGGTGGAGAACCTGCTGGTGGCCGGGCGGTGCATCAGCGTGACGCACCGGGCGCTGGGCTCGACCCGTGTGATGCCGCAGTGCGCCGCGCTGGGTCAGGCCGCGGGCACGGCCGCGGCGCTGAGCGTGAAGATGAACTGGACGCCGCGAGAGTTGCAGTACGCGCCGCTGGCCGAAAGGTTGCGGTCGGATGGGGTCATCATGAATACGGATGACATCGCGAAGGCGAACGCGGGAGGGCCGCGGCTGGGGGGGGAGAAGGCGTAAATCGTGAGACCCGATGCCGTGGGGCCGAGGCGGAACAGTGCATGGGCGCCGAGCGCCGCCGCCGGGGGTGGCGCGTGCTCATCTCGTTGGGGGTGTTTGTCCTGCTTTGTGTACTGGGGTGCTGTCCGCAACGCCACGGTCCGCTTCAGCGGACCGTGAGGAAGTACTCCATGAGGTCGCAGCCGCGGGCGATGTGGAGGTCGCCGGCGGCGGCGTTGGCTTCGGTGAAACGTGCGCCCTGGGCGGCGGCGCCGTAGATGCGTTCGCCGGCGATGGCGAAGGGGACGGGGTCGCTTGTGTGCGTGCGAAGCGTGCACGGCGTGGGGTGGTCGGGCAGCACGAGGATGCGCCAGTTGCCCTCCCCCTCGGCCTTGAGACGCTCCAGCAGCGGGCCGACGATGTGCTGGTCGATCTGCTCCAGCGCACTGACCTTGCCCTTCACGTCGGCGTTGTGCCCGGCCTCGTCGGGGGCCTCCACATGCACGCAGACGAGGTCGCAGTCGTCCAGGGCCGCGACGGCGGCGGCGCCCTTGCCGGCGTAGTTCGTGTCGACGAACCCCGTGGCGCCTTGCACCTCGATGACGTCCCAGCCGATGAGTTTGGCGATGCCGCGGATCAGGTCCACGGCGGTGATCGCCTTGCCGCGCAGGCCGTGGAGGTCGGCGAACGACGGCAGCGTGGGCATCTTGCCCTGGCCCCACAGCCAGATGCTGGTGGCGGGGTTTTCCTTGAGGTCCATGCGAGTCTGGTTGATCTCGTGGTCGGCGAGGACCTTCTGGCTGGCGAGCATGAGGTCGCGGATGGGGGCGGCATTGGCGCCGCGCGGCATGTGCGGGGCAACGGCCTGGCCGAGGATGTCGTGCGGCGGGGTGGCCTGCACCTCGATTGGGCCGCGGCACACCATCAGGTGGCGGTAACTGACGCCGGTGTGGAAGCGGACGGTATCGCGGCCCAGCTTCGCGTTCAGTTCGGCGATCAAGGCCGACGCCTCCTGCGTGGAGATGTGCCCGGCGGAGTAGTCCTCCATCTTGCCGTCCACGATGGTGACGAAGTTGCAGCGGAAGACGACCTCGTCCTCGGCGATCTTGAGGCCCTGGGCGGCGGCTTCGAGGGGCGCGCGGCCGGTGTAGAACTCGCGAGGGTCGAAGCCGAGCACCGAAAGGATGGCGACGTCGGAGCCGCAGGGCATGCCCTGCGGGACGTTGCGAACGGTGCCGAGCTTGCCGTTGGCGGCAATCCAGTCGATATTGGGCGTCCGCGCCGCTTCCAGGGGCGTCTTGCCGCCCAGTTCGCCCAAGGGGACGTCGGCGGCGCCATCGGCGATGAGCAGAGCGTATTTCATAGGCAAAGTGTCCAGCCAGAGTGTCGAGTGTCGAGTGTCAAGTGTCAAGGGACCAGAGACAAGTGTCGAGTGTCAAGACACCAGACCGACGCGGCTCAAGCGGGCCGGTCCCGGCGATCACGCATTCTCCGAATGCTCATCCACGATGGGGATTCGCACCGGCCGGCCGCGAACGACCGGCAGGGCATCGACTCTTTCCATGGCCTCGATGACGTCGCCGGCGACGGCGCGGTGGGTGGTGATCACCAGCGGCACGGAGCCGCCTTCCTCAGTCGGCTCGTGCTGGAGCACCGAGGAAATGCTGATGCGGTGGCTGCCCAGGATGGCCGCAATCTGCGCCAACACGCCGGGGTGGTCTTCCGCCTGGAGGCGGAGGTAGTAGCGGCTGCGTGCGGCCGCGAGGGTAAGCTGCACGGCCGGGGCGGCGCGGTCGGGGAACAGGAGCAGTTGGTCGAACTGGCGCTGCACGTTTCCGATGGCGACGCCGGCGAGGTCGGCGACGACGGCCGAGGCCGTCGGCATGCCGCCGGCGCCGCGTCCGTAGTACATGGTGTGCCCCGTGGCGTGGCCGTAGATGCTGACGGCGTTGAACGGCCCGGAGACCCACGCCAGCGGGTGCTGCTTGGAGATGAACGCCGGGCCGACGCGCAGGCTGAGTCCGTCGCGCTGCCGCGTGGCAATCGCCAGCAGCTTGACCACGTAGCCGAGCTCCTGGCCGTAGTGGATGTCCTGCACCTCCAGCGAATCGATGCCGCCCACCGGAATGGAGTCGAAGTCGATCCGCTTGCCGAATGCCAGCGCCGCCAGGATCGCCAGTTTGTGGGCCGAGTCGATCCCGGCCACGTCCAGCGTCGGGTCGGCCTCAGCCAGGCCCTGGGCCTGGGCGTCCTTGAGGGCCTCGGCGTAGGACTGGCCGTGCTGCGTCATGGCCGTGAGGATGTGGTTGCACGTGCCGTTGACGATGCCGTAGAGGGCGTCAATGCGGTTGGCGATGAGTCCGTCCATGAGGGCGCGGATGACGGGGATGCCGCCGGCACAACTCGCCTCGAAGGCGAGCGAGGCGCCATTGCCGCGCGCGAGGGCGAACAGTTCCGGCCCGTGGTGGGCCAACAACGCCTTGTTGGCCGTGACGACGTGCTTTCCGGCCGAGAGGGCCTTCTCGATGATGGTCCTGGCGATGGTGGTGCCGCCGACGAGTTCGACGACGGCGCCGACGCCCGTGTCGGCCAGGGCCGTGTCCAGTCTTGGGGTGAAAAGTTTCTCGTCCAGGCCGGCCTGGCGGGCGCGGGCGAAGTCGACGTCGACGATGTGCCGCAGCGTGAGGCGCCCGGCCAGGCGCGAAGCGAGAACGTCCTGATTCTCGGTCAGGATGCGCGCGACCGCTCCGCCCACGGTTCCGCATCCCACGATCGCAACGCCCAGAGCCGCCGATTCAGCCATCGCGAGTCTCCCTTGCCAGCGAGGCATCTTATGCGGATGACGCCGGCACTTCAAGCCGGTCGCGGTGTGCGGAGTCGCTCTCCGATCCGCAAGCGCAACCCTCGCCCGCAGTGTGCAAACTGCGGATGTGGGATGGCGAAAATCGGAATAGCGGGAGCAATCCTAAAGGGCTATGCGTAAAGGGCCGACGCAGAGTACGGGTCGGCTTGGGTGCTGGACTGGACGGGAGTTGGGTCGATGGCTGCTACCGACGAGAAGGGGCCGCGTGTGTCAGGCGACGTGGACCAGCACAACGGCACGGTTCGGCTGGACGCGGCCAGGACCAGCTTTCTGGCCAACCTCAGCCACGAACTGCGCACTCCGATGAATGGGATCATCGGGATGGCCGATCTGGCCATGGGGACCCTGTTGAGCGCGGAGCAGCGCGACTACCTCCAGGTCATCAAATCTTCCTCCATGTCGCTGTTGACCCTCATCAACGACCTCCTGGACTTCTCCCGCCTCGTGGCCGGGGACCTGTCGCTGGCCCGGATGGAATTCAACATCCACAATTGCGTGGAGGACACGGTGGGGGCGCTGATTGCCCAGGCCGTGCGGAAGGGGATCGTGCTCACGTGGCGGACCGACCCTAACGTGCCGGACCTGCTCGTGGGCGACCCCGGCCGCCTGCGCCAGGTTCTGCGCTGCCTGCTGGACAATGCCGTCAAGTTCACGCACCAAGGGGAGATCGAGGTCAGCGTCGCGGCGGTCTCGCGCCGCACTGACGAGGTGGTGCTTCGCGTGGCCGTTCGAGATACCGGCGTGGGCATTCGGCCGGAGGACCGGGAGATGATCTTCGACGCGTTCGCGCAGGGGGATCCCTCGGCCACACGGAAGTACGGGGGTTTGGGGTTGGGGTTGGCGATCGCGCGGCATTTGGTGGAACTGATGGGCGGCGAGATGAGCGTGCGGAGTGGCGCCGCTGGCGTCGACGGCGAAGCGGGCGAAGCCAGGGAAGGCAGCACGTTCGAGTTCAGCGTGCCCTTCGGCTTGACTGTCCCGCAGGCCATGCCGGCCCCGGCGGCCTTGCCCAGCGACTTCGGCCCGTTGCGGGCGCTGGTGGTGGGCAGGGCCCCGATGTGTGCCGACCAGCTTTGCGCACTGCTGAGCACGCTGCCACTGCGGGTCGAGTCGTGCGGTGCCGAGGAGGCCCGAGAGAAGATCCACAGCGAGAGGCAAGAGGGTTCGCCATTCCGGTTGATCGTGCACAACACGCTTGCGGCGGCGGAGGCGTTCGCCCTGATGGAACCCGTCGGCCAGGCCGACGGGCAGGCGGCGGCGAAGACGATCGTTCTCTGCTCGGCCTGGACGCGGGACGATGCTGCCCTGTGCAGCCGGCACGGCGTGTCGGCATACCTGACGTGGCCGGTCAGCGGTGCGATGCTTCGCCACGCGGTGTCGGCGGTGTTGGCGCAGGGGGCTGCGGCCGGCGCCGCGCCGCTGATCACGCGGCACTGGCTGCGCGAGCACGGACACCAGGAGGAGCCGCGGACGGATCGACCGGCATGGCGGTCGAACGATGCCGCCGGTCTGGCACGAGGCGCGACGGAGGCGGGCCGGCAGGCGCCGGACATCCAGCGGGCACCGCGGCAGGCGGAGAGCGAGGGGGGATGGCAGGCCGAGGCGGCATCGATGTTCCTGCGAGGCAAGGATGAGGTGGTCCGGCAGATGCGGCAGGCGATCCGGCGCGGCGAGCCGGGCGCGGCGATGCGGTTGGCGGCGACGATCCGCGGCAACCTGAGCGGCCTTGTCGCCGGGGACGCGGTAGTGGCGGCGGAGGCGTTTCTGGCGGCCGCGGAGCAGGGCGACCCCGCGGCTGGGGCAGACGCGTTGGCGAAGTTGGAGGTCGAGCTGAACCGGCTGGCGGAAACATTGGAGGAACGACTCCAGACGACGGCGCGGTAGGGGAAGCGAAGGGGCGCTCACACGTTGTCGAACAGCGGCGTGGCGGCGGCCACACCGGCGCGGACGGCGTCGGAGTCGGCGACGGGCTGCTTGCGGACGGCGCCGAGGATGGGGTCCTTGTCGAGGTAGTACTCCCAGTGGCCCATGGCATCGAGCATGCGCTTGCCCCGGCGGACGTCGTCGATGGTGAGTTTGCCGTCGCGGACGAGGTCGTAGTAGGGGCCGAGGTCGGTCTGCCTATAGAGGTTGGCGAGTTGGCGGTAGAATTCGACGCGAGGCAGGCGCGTCGGCAGCACGGCGTGCAGCGTGTCGTAGCAGGTGTAGTCGTGCGTCAACAACTCGTGGCGGCGCCGGCGGTACAACTCCGTGCCGATCAGCGGGGTCAGGACCGTAAACTGCGTGTGCGTGATCTCGCGGGCACGGACGTAGTCCCGCAGGCGTTGGAAGTCGTCGGCCGACCAGTCGGGATCGACGATGAACGCGCCCCAGATGATGACGCCGTTGCTCTGGAGGATGTGGATGGCCTCGTCGTTGACGGCGACGGCGTTGGATTTGTTCACGCCGGCCAGAACGTCGTCGGTGGCGCCTTCCAGGCCCAGGAGGACGGCGTAGAGGCCGACGCCCACCCACTTCTCGACCAACTCGGGGTGCTTGACGATCGAGTCGGTGCGGGCCTCCATCGAGAAGCTCTTGGTGACGCCCTCGGCGCGGATGAGGTCGGCGATCTCGTTTTCGCGGCGGACGTTCATCAGGAAGTTGTCGTCCACGAACGTGATGTGCCGCGTGTCGACCAGCTTGACTTCCTCCAGCACGCGCCGGGCCGACATCTGCCGCGTGCGGCCCTCGTAGAATTCGTGGACGCTGCAGAAGCTGCAGCGATAGGGGCACCCGCGCCCGGTGGCGACCGAGGAGTCGGGCTTGTCGAACAGGAAGAAGTAGTGCTCGCGGTACTTGCCGACGAGGTCGCGCCGCGGCAGCGGGACGGAGTCCATGTCCCGCCCGGGCGGGATCACGCGGCGGTTGCGGATGAACCGCCCGTCGCGGTCGCGCCAAATGAGGTTATGGACGCCGGCGAGGCCCCGCCGCTCGGCCAAGGCGGCCAGGAGTTGCGGGAAGACGAACTCGCCTTCGCCCAGGGCGATGGCATCGACCTGGGGAACCTGGAAGTCCTGCGGCGCCAGCGTGCAATGATGCCCGCCGATGACCGTGAACGTCTTGCTGTTGTGCTCCTTCACCGTCAGGAGCACCTCGCGGGCGGTGTAGACTTCGGTCGTCAGTGCCGTCACGGCCACCAGGTTCGGGTGAAAATCCTCCAGCGCGCCGAGCAGGTCCGACTCGATCCGCATGTCGAGGATTCGGACTTCATGCTCGCTCAAGCAGCCGGCGAGGATCTCCAGCGCCAGCGGCTCAGGCATCGCCGCCAGGCGGAAGCCAAACCCGGCCACCTGGTAATCAGGCTGAATGAGAAGTACGCGCATGGCAATTCCAAGTGTCGCCGCCACACCCCCGGGGCAGTCGAACCCGCGGGGAATTCCTTCCGGCCCGGAAGTATACTGTCAGCATCCCCAGGTTTGACTAGGAGAAATTCGGTGACTTGTGCGGCGGCCAGGCAATTGGTGCGGCAGGCGCTGGAAGCATTGCGGCGCGTCCATGGCCGGCGACGATGGTCGCGCAGCGGCTCCGGCGTGACCGAACTCATGGCCACCATCCTCTCGCAGAACACCACCGCAGTCAACAGCTCCGCCGCCTACCGCCAGCTTCGGCGGCGGTTCCGCACGTGGGATCGCGTCGCCCAGGCCGACGAGGCCGAGATCGAGCGGCACATCCGCACGGCCGGTCTCAGCCGCGTGAAGGCCCCGCGGATCAAGGCGATCCTGCAGCAGGTGATCGGCGAGCGAGGCAAGGCCGACCTGGAGTTCCTTCGCGACTGGCCGGCGGAGAAAGCGTACGAGTACCTGACGGGGTTTGGCGGCGTGGGTCCCAAGACGGCGCTGTGCACGCTGCTGTTCGCGTTTGGCATGCCGGTGTTCCCGGTGGACACGCACATCTATCGCATCGCCCAGCGGCTGGGCGTGTTGAGCGAACGTGTGCCGTTTGCCCGCGCCCACGAGGCCCTCACGCCCTTGATCGCGCCGGCGGATCGATACGAGATGCACGTTCTGCTGATCGCCCACGGCCGCACGATCTGCCGGGCGCAGAACCCGAAGTGTGGGGAGTGCGGGCTTCGGCGGTGGTGCGGGTATCGGCCCCCCGCGCGGGCGTGTCGGTGACTCTCCGGCGAGAGGCGATGCCCTTCAGAAGCTGCGTAACCAGGCTTTCACCTGGTCATGCGCCATCACGTCGTATGCAGTGATCAAGCCCTTCTCGGCGAAGAAGATGATTCGCCAATGCAGTGCGGCGCAACACTCAAACAAGCCTTTTCGCAGCCGTCTGATCCCCACCCCTGAATGCAGATGGGGGAAGCCGAAGCCGTCACGAAGCGTACAGAGGCAGTCCGCAATCCGGTTCCGATCGGCGAGGCTCATCTTCGCCACGCGCGCTGCGAAACGCGGATGAAGGTCGATCCTCATAGCTTGCCCGTGAAGGAGCGGGTGCGGCCCGAAGCCCTGGCGGCCTTGACGTCGGCCTTGACCGCCTTGTGGGCTCGTTCCGCCTGTCTCTCATCGACGTCATATTCGTGCAGGACGTAATCTTCCGAGTGAACCGCCACGGGGCGCAGCGCCACCACGCGGCCGTCAACCAGGAAGCCCACGTCCTCGCCCTGCAGGGCGCGTTTGAGCCAACTTCCCAGGTTCTGTCTGCCTTCGGTGATGGATAGAGTCTTCATAACGACATTATAGAGACTTCAGGAGGGCGCAGCAAGGACCAATCGCCGCATGAAACATACGAGGGTGCGAACAGTCTTCCTGGCAGCCGCCGGAATCCGGCTAGGATACAGCCAGAATGAGACAGGAGATCCGATTGGCTCCCGAGGCCGTGGATCAGGCGTGGCCGGCGGACGTGGAACAGCGAGATGAAAACGATTGCCCTTCCCAAAGCCAAAGACGACCTGTCGAAGTTCCTGCGGCTGGCGGAGAAGGAGGAGATCGTCATTACGCGGCACGGCCGGGGGGGGCTGGTGGGCTTCGCGACGGAAGACGACTGGTTCGAGTACCGCCTGGAACACGATCCCCGGTTCCTCAAGCGAATCGCCTCGGCCAGGCGCAACCTGCAAGAGGGCGAGGGCGTGCCGATCGAGGATTTGGAGCAGCGAGAAGGGACCCCGATGCCAGAGCCGGACACGAAACGCGACATTGATGAAGTGCGCTGGGCGCCGCGTGTATTGCCGAGCCTGATTAGGAGGCTCTAGGGTCCGTCACGAAATAACCTGAGCAAGCCAGTCTTGGTGGCACAGCTTTCCAAACTGTGCAGCACAGGTCGGAGACCTGTGCCACCTGGGAAACGTGAACAAGTTGTTTCGTGACGGCGCCTACGCCAGTGAAGCCAGAGGCTTGCTGGACGAGGAACTGCTCGAAGAAGTCCACATATCTCAAGCCGGTGCGGCCGGTGGCCTGCAATGTCATCGACGGGAACCTGGCGCAAGTGACTTCGGTCATTTTGGATTTGGCCTATGGCGACGTCGCCGAGCCGGAAATGGGGCAGAACCACAGGCAGTGGAAGGAGCGACTGCCCGAGCGGGTCAGGAAACACACATAAGGGCAGCCGGGATAAACCATGGACGTGCTCTAGTTTCCGCGAGCGTCAGCCTTCCAGCACGTTCACCAGTTCATCGTAGTGGCTCAGGATCCACGAGCTTTTGCGGCGGACCATGTGCAGGAAATCGAAGCCGTTGAGCCGCCCGAAGCTGCCGGTGGCGGCGATGGGCAGCACGGCTTCGGCGATCATGGCCTCGCACATCAGGTAGGGCACGGCCTGGAGCTCGGCCACCGTGATGACGTTGACGGCGTCGTAGCCCATCATGAACCGCTTGAAGCGGTTCTGGTCGAGGTAGTCGGGCCAATGGTTGGGGTCGTCCCCGCCGCCGATGATGGAGAACTGCAGGGCGCCGTTTGCCAGGTCGATGACCCGCTGTTGGAGCCTGGCCGCGTCGTAGTCGATCACCGCGACGATCTGCCCCTTGCGGAAGAGCATGTTCCCCGGGTGCCAGTCGCCGTGGACGATCTGGAACTGCCAGTCGCCCAGGCCGAGCTGGTTGGCCTTCTCCGCGCACATGGCGTAGGTCTTCTCGGTGACGCTGACCGTGTCGGTGAGAAGTTCCGCCGGCGGGCGGCGCTCGATGGGCAGTGAGGCCACCGTGTTGCGGATGGCCTTCATGATGGCGGGGGCGTCGTGGTAACTGCCGGTCGGCGGCGTGTAGTCGCTGCGGAAGTCGGCCAGAAGCTTGTGGTAGAGCCCCAGGATGCGTCCCGAATGGTACGTGGCGTCGAGCGAGGCATCGTAACTGCCGCCCTCAATGTACTCGAACATCTCGTAGATGCTGCCGCCCTGGAGCAGGAGGCTGTTGTTCTCGTCGCGGGTGCCCAGCAGGTGGGGCAGGGGGTAGTTCTGGCCTGCGAGCGTGAGTTGGATCTGGTGGGTGAAGGCGACCTTGGCGAGGTCGTCCTTGCCGCGGGCGCGGCGTTTGAAGAGGAAGCGGCCGCGAGGGCAGTCGATGACGATCTTGGGCGATCTTCGCGAGCCTCGGGGAAACTCCTCGATGCGAGAGATAATTCCCAGGTCGTAGTGACTCAAGCAGATCGCCAGTTCCGCAGCGCCAAATGTATTGCGTTCCTTGGTGACCGACATATCGCCGCCCTGACCCTGAGAGACAACCGCCAAGAACGGGAACCGGCAAGACAACCAATATACGGGCACGCCGGCGGTTGGTCAAAAGGAAACGTTTTTCACGGCCGGGCGTCCGTGCCCTCCCCCTTGCCGCCGGCTGCACGCCGCCTTAGTATCGGCCCCATGCGGGCCGTGTCGGCCCCTGCGAGGAACACCCATGCCCGAGAAAGTGCCCGTAGGCATCGTCGGCGGCGGAAGCGTCGGCGAGGAATTCATCCGCCAGATCAACCAGGAGCGCGACACGCGCGTGACCGGCATCGTCACGGCCACGCCGGCACGACAGAGGGAACTGCGCGAGAAGCACGGCGTGCCGGCGTTCAGCACCGTGCAGGAGATGATGGGCGCCGGCGACAAGCCCTTCGTCGTCTGCGTGGTGAACGCCAACGACGGCCATCGCCAGGCCACCATCACGGCCCTGCAGGCCGGGGCGCACGTGTACTGCGAGAAGCCGATGGCCCCCACGCTCAGCGAGTGTGTGCAGATGGTGCAGGCCGAGCAGCGCAGCGGGCGGCACCTGCAAATCGGGTTCGAGTACATGCACGGCACGATGACCCGCCGGCTGATGGAGCTGATCGGCGATGGCTTCTTCGGGCGCCTCACGTGGGCGCAAGTGATCGATTCGCGCGGGCACTGGGCGTCGGCAGACCCATCTACGGACGTGGCTACGATCATGAAACTCAACCGCCGGCGCGGCGGCGGGATCATTCTGCACTGCGGCATTCACCAACTCGACATGATCCGCTGCTACCTCGGACCCATCGCCGAGATGACGGCCTACCGCCCGCCTCGCAACGCCCTGGAGTTCTACCCCCCCGACGTGCCCGACGTCGTCACGCTGATGATCAAGGCCGAGAGCGGGGCCGTGTGCAACTTCCAGGTCTCCCACAGCCGGGCCCCGTGCTTCTACCGCGCCGTGCCTCCATTCCACCCCGACTGGCGGACGGTTCCCGGCCACCAGTTCGACGTGTCCATCATCGGCACGGGCGGCTCGTGCCACATGCAGATCTACGAGGAGAAGCTGCACCTGTTCCGCATCGATCAACCCAACCGCGACATCCTCTTCGAGCGGACCGAGCACTTCGGCCCCAACCACCCCTCGCTCAGCCATCACGACATGCACGGCCTGCTGATGAAGTTCATTCGGTCGGTCGCCTCCGGCGGCGGGGCGATCGACCCGGCCGCGGGGGCGCTGGAGACGATGCGGCTGGCGTTCGCGGCCGAGGACGCCATCGCCAAGGGCACGACGGTGCGACTGAGCGAGTACAAGTAGAGGACCTGCAGCGAGCGCGGCGCCCGATGGGAGAGCGACCGGGGCGACGCGCCCCGGCTCCGTTGTTTCCGTGTTCGAGCGAACCACGCTGTACGCTTCGAGGTTGAATCAGTAAACCCAAGGAGCAGCCAATGTCAGCAAAGGGCTTGTCTCGACGGGGCTTCCTGAAGGCGGCGGTCGCCGCTGCCGCGGCCCCCTATGGGATCACTTCCTCGGCGCTGGGCGGCGGCGGCCGCCTGGCAGCCAGCGAGCGGGTCACCATGGGCTTCATCGGCGTGGGCAACCAGGGCGGGGGGCACCTGTTCGGCACGGCCTGGACGTACCTGCCCGGCGGCTACCTTGCCCGCCCGGACGTGCAGGTGCTGGGCGTTTGCGACGTGCAGAAGGGCCGGCGCGAAGGCGCCGTGGGGCGCTGCAACAAGCACTACGCGAGCCTGCCGGGCGCCAAGGGCGGCGACGTCACCCAAGGCTACGTCGATTTTCGCGAAATGCTGGCCCGGCCTGACATCGACGCCGTCCTCATCGGCACGCCGATCTGGTGGCATTCGATGATGACGATCTACGCCGCCAAGGCGGGCAAGGACATCTACTGCGAGAAGCCCACGGGCGTGAATGTTCGCGAAAGCCAGGCGATGCGCAACGCGGTGAAACGCTACGGGCGCGTGTACCAGGGCGGCACGCAGCAGCGGTCGGAATACGGCGGGGTGTTCCGCCTGGGCTGCGAACTGGTTCGCAGCGGGCGGATCGGCAAGCTGAAGGAGATTTGGTGCTACTGTGAAGGCGGCGGGGCGACGTGGAGCACGTGGCCGGGCGAGGCGAAGCCCCCGGCCGACCTGGACTGGGACCTGTACCTCGGCCCGGCGCCGTATTCGTGCTATCGCGGGGCCGGCGCCCACATGTTCGGTTGGGGCGGCATCAACTGGGGCCAGCACCACCACGACATCGTGCAGTGGGCGGCCGACGCGGACAATACCGGCCCGGTGGAGTTCTCGCCGCGGCAGGCGAAGTACGCCAGCGGCGTGACGGTCTACTTCAGGCCGTATCCGGACCCCACCATCGGGATTCCGGGCGGGATGAAGTTCGCCGGCGAGGGCGGCTGCGTGTTCGTCGGCGCCGAAGGCCGCATCGCCGTCGACCGGCGGTTCATCGTTTCCAACCCGGCCGAAATCCTCCGCAGGAAACTCGGACCCGACGACGTGCGGTTGTACCGCAGCACGAGCCACTCGGGCAACTTCCTGGAGTGCGTGCGCAGCCGCAAAGAGACCATCTGCAACGCCGACAGCACACACCGCGCGGCGAGCCTGATGCTGCTGGCGGGCATCGCCGACCAGTTGGGCAAGGCGCTGAAGTGGGATCCGGCGGCGGAGAAGTTCGGCGACGAGGAGGCCAACCAGCGGCTCCTGACGACCTACCGCCCGCCGTGGAACATCTACTGAGAATTGCGGATTCACCGGAAGTGGATTTCACCTGAAGGACGATTCGATGGACACCGGCAGCAGAATGCTCGTTGGCACCACGATCGCGTTGGCGTTCGGGTGCACGTTCGCCTTCGGCGAGGAAGACCTTGCGACGGGCCTGCTCGACGCGGCAAACTCGCAGCTCACGCGCGAGAAGGTCGAGCGTCTGCCGGCCGCGGAGGCGGGCAAGCTTCTTCGCGAGGCGTTGACAAAGGCCGGGGGCAAGACCCGGGCGGGCATCATCGACTCGCTGGGCGCCATCCGCGACCGCCAGGCCGCCCCCGCGGTCGCCGCGCTGCTCGGCGACGCCGACGCCGCGGTGGCTTCCTCGGCCGCGACGGCCCTGGGCCGCATCGGCGGCGCCGACGCCCTGGCGGCCCTGAAGGCCGCGTTCGCCAACGGCGGCGCGGCGCCCAGGACCGTCCTGGCCGACGCGATGCTCGCCTGCGCCGAAGCGGACCCCAAGGCGGCCCCGGCCATCTGCGCCGACCTGTACAAGTCCGACCTGCCCGAGCAACTCCGCACGGCTGCGTACATGGGTATGATCTCTTCGGCCGGCGAGGCCGCGCCCGACCTGCTGGCCAGGGGGCTGACAGGAACGGACAGGTCGGCGACGCTGGCGTCCCTGAGGCAGTTGCTGAAGACGAAAGGCGAGGCGGCGACCCGGGCCGCGGCCGATGCGTTGGGCAAGGCGACGCCCGACGTGCAGGCCGCGTTGATCGACGTGCTCGCCGAGCGGGGGGACGTGGCGGCCCGCGCGGCCGTGACCGCCGCCACGTCGAGCGGTTCGCCCCATGTGCGTGCCGCGGCCCTGCGGGCGATGGCGGCGTTGGGCGACGCCTCAGCCGTCGGCGTGCTGGCCAAGGCGGCGGCCGGGGCGGACGGCCCGGAGCGCGTGGCCGCCCGCGAGGCGTTGACCCGCCTGCGCGGGCAGGGCGTCGGCGAGGCGATCATCGCCCTGCTCGGCTCCGCCGATGCCGACGCCAGACTGGAACTGGTCAGGGCGCTGGCGTACCGGCCCGGCGCAGCCGTCACGGCGGCGCTGGTGAAGGCGGCCGGCGACGCCAACGAGGCCGTCCGCACGGTTGCTCTGCAGTCGCTGGCGGACGTGGCCGATCCCTCGGCCGTGGGTGACCTGGTCAAGTTGGTGGTGGGGGCGAAGTCCGACGAGGATCGCGGCGAGGCGGGGAAGGCCCTCGTGGGCGCGTGCACGCGGGCTGCCGACAAGGCCGCATGCGCGGCGCCGGTTCTGGCGGCGATGAAGACTGCCTCGGCGCCGGCCCGCGCGACGCTGCTGAGCGTGTGCGGCAGTCTGGGCGGGCCGGAACCGCTGGCCGCCCTGCGCGGGGCCCTCAACGACAAGGACGCGGCCGTCAAGGACGCGGCCGTGCGCGGCCTGAGCGCCACGCGCGACGCGGCCGCCGTGGGCGATCTCCTGGCCCTGATGGGGGACGAGTCGAACCTGACGCACCGTGTGCTGGCACTGCGCGGCGCCATCCGCCTGATCGGCGAAGCCAAGTTGCCGCCCGAGAAGGCGATGGAGGTTCTGTCGGCCGCCGCCCCGGCCGCGGCGGGGCGCGACGACGACAAGCGGCTGGTGCTCGGCGCGGCCGGCGGAGTCGCGAAGGTCGAGGCCCTGAGGATCGTCGAACCGTTCCTGACCGATAGGAACGTGAAGAAGGAGGCGTTGAACGCCCTGTTCCAGATCGCCAAGGCGATTGCCGAGACGAACCCCAAGGACGCCCTGGCGGCCGCGAGCAAAGTCGCGGCCGAGAGCGGCGACAAAAGGGCCAAGGCCGATGCCCAGGCCCTGGTCGCCAAGCTGGCGTCGGAGTAACGGGTACGGAGGCCCACGAGGAGCAGGATCGGTGTGCACACCATCCACAATCCGCAATTGCCCCTTGGCGTGAGCCGTTGGCGCACTGTACATTCTCGTGAAGGTGACGTCATGCGCTTCGTCAAGATGCAGGGCATTGGGAACGATTACGTCTACGTCGACTGCTTCGAGCAGCAGGTGGCCAGTCCCGCCGCGCTGGCCGTGAGCGTGAGCGACCGGCACTTCGGAGTTGGTTCCGACGGGCTGATTCTGGTCATGCCCAGCGAGGTGGCCGACGTGCGGATGCGGATGTTCAACGCCGACGGCAG
>CAYWTX010000545.1:0-2746 GCA_964461295.1 uncultured Planctomycetaceae bacterium
CACTCGAATCTCCTCGCATACCGCCAACGGCCGCAATACACCCTTACCCGACCCACTTACCCCGCCTGCAACGCTATGCGTAGCATTGCGGGCAGGTCGGATACCCTTACCCGACCCGCTTACTCCACCCTTCTCCCAAAGTCCGAACATCATCAGAGGTCAATGGACCGCAGATGCACCCAAATCAATGTTGGCCCCAAACCTGCAACTGGATTCTGTCCGACGTCCCCTGCCGCCTTGCGCTGGCCTTTACACACAAAATGTTCATGACAAAGTGACCCCTTCGGCCAACGCGAGGCCGTCGCACATGAGGGAGAGGCGGATGAAGCCTCGGCATAGGACTTCGGCTCCGGGTGGGGGGTCGTTGGCGCGGTGGATGTAGCCGCCGAGTTTGGCGACGAGAAGCACGGCCGCGCCGAGGTCAGCGGGCGGAGGGAGACGGTAGTTTTGAGAGAACAAGCGCATACAACGGATTTCGAGGTCCGAAAAGATCGTCTCAGCGGGCAGGTTGGGGACTTCGCGCCCCAACAGCGTCATCAGATGCAGGCGCCAGGCGATGACCATGTTGATGGCCAGCAGACGCTTGAGACACTCAGCGTCTTCGTGGGCGGGTTCCTCCACCCGACAGCAGGTCTTGAGGATGCGATGCCAGTCTTCGATGCGCCAGCGTTTGGCATAATAAGACAAGACTTTGGCGGCATCCGCCGGGTCGTTGATTGGCAACGTGGTGAGGAGGAACCATTCCAACGGTTTGGCGTCTTGGGGTGGGTGCTCCTCGCGCGCATGGAGCAACCGCACGTTGATCGGGGCGAGGGCGTGACTCAGGCCATGCGCCGGGGGATAGACTTGCGTCTGCATCCAACGTAGCGTCAGCGTGGCGCGTCGCTTGGGCCGTGGCGGTTGCGCCGCTTGGCGCGCCTTCTTGGGGCGTGCGCTCTTGCGCGGGATCTCTACATCGATCGTCGCCATGGGGGCGAGGCAGACCACGGCATCGAGGATTTTGACCCCTTCCGGTCCTTGGCGGTTGTGTTTGGCCCGGACGATCAAATCGTCCTGGTGGGTCTGTGACCAGTGGTGAAACAACTCGAAGAAGTCCGCTTCGCGATCCATCACATGAATCACGTGGGTCTTCAGTAATGTGGCATCGTGGGCCGCACACTCCAGTAGCGACTCGATCCAGCGGTAGGTGTCCTTCGCTTCGATGGGCAGATACCGGGCATCCTCGCCTTTCCGTTCCGGTTTCAGTTCCGGGGCTTCGCAACGCCAGTTCAGCAACCCCAGGGGCAGGCCGTCGGCGGGTTCGACCACGAAACTGCTGTGTAGCCGCAGTCCACGGCTTTCGGTGGCGGTCTGGTTCTTGCCGATGACGCCCAGGCCTTTGCAGGCCCGCAACGTGCTGAAGTTCAGTTCTGTGGTGTCATGAATGCACAAGACTTCCGGTAGCGGTTGCATGCGCCGCAAGGTCCGCTCGCGATGGGGCGCCAGGATACTGTCCATATCCAAAGGGGTTTCGTCGGGGCGGTCCAGAAAGCGGTAATAGCCAGCAAGAGCCGCCGGTTGGCCTTTGACCGTTTCCAGAAAGGAGGCACCGGGGGTCGTACCCTTGGCCTGCGCAATGCTCACCAGTCGGCGGGTCAAACGCCGATCGCCCAGTTCAGCGGCCCCGAACTCGTTGCTGGCCCACGACTCACTTTCCAGCCCTTCGCCGGGGGCCAGCGGCGTGGGCGGCTGCGGTTCGGCCAAACCCATATGCGCGCGAAAACCGCGGTCGAGCACTCGAACGTAGATATCCTTCAGAGGTTCGGCGCCATGTCCGCTACGGTCTTGCCGGCCCCGCCCGCGGGTCTGACCGATCTTCAGCCAGTTGGCTGCCTGATGGCTGGCGCCCGTGTGCGTCTTTGCTTCGACGAACGTTTCCAGCAACCAGGGCCGATACGCATACAACCGCTCGAAGTCCGCCGGTAGCAATTCCTCGACCATCGCCAGCACCCGCGAGGCCAAGTTCGCACAGCGCACACAGGGACGAATCAGGAAGCGACTGAGGCAGACCACGCGGTCCAAATGGGCACGTCGCCGGGCATCGTCCCATCCGATCCAGTGATCCCGATCGCTCAGCCGCAGGGCACTGGCCGCAAAACCCAGCGCACCCAGGCAACCATGTTCCGAGTCGATCAGGTAACGAACCTGACGTCCGACCAGGGGGCGTTCGCCCAGCGGGTGTTCGCGCATGATCAGTTCATTCCACATCCGGTAATCGTCCTCGACGCTGACCAACCGAAGTCTCAGCCCCTGAACGTGTTCCACGCTCTCGGGCACTTCGCACGGCGGCGCCACCGCCTCCGGCAATCGCCGCGGCGAACGGGCGGCAACCCGCCGCCGTGGCTCCGGCAACCGCCACATCCCCTCGGCCTCCAACTCCCGCAACGCCTTCAGGCAAGTGCCTCGCTGGACCCGGCCCCGCGCATCCAAAAAGCCCAAACGCACGCAAACCTCGTCGGCCACTGCAGTGCGAGACTTCCCCGCCAACTCATCCAACCAGCCCCTGACCACCTCAAAGCGTTCGCGCAACGTCCGTTTCACTTCGTTCTGTGTTGTCATGCCGCAAACGTTATGGAACCAGCGGCTATTTGTCCAGAGATATTTGTGTGAGAAGGCCAGGCCTTGCGCGGCAGGAACGCAAGGTTGGTGCGTAACCCCACCGAAGGACGACGGCGGACCTGTCCGCCGAAGCCCGAAGGGCGTAGGC
>CAYWTX010000546.1:0-1985 GCA_964461295.1 uncultured Planctomycetaceae bacterium
CAGTGACGGGAACGGCCGCGGACCCCGCCGGGGATGAACGCAGATAGGAGGAGGTCAGGGCCTCCTACCCGTGTTCATCGCCAGCGGGGCCAGCGGCCGTTCCCGTCACTGTCGCCTTCTTGCCTGCTTTTCGGCCGCGCCGTCTTCGGCAGATGGTGCTTTCGCCCTCGGCCAGTTCACTATGGGTCCGTCACGAAATAACCTGAGCAAGCCAGTCTTGGTGGCACAGCTTTCCAAGCTGTGCAGCACAGGTCGGAGACCTGTGCCACCTGGGAAACGTGAACAAGTTATTTCGTGACGGCGCCTATCCTTCCTAAACTGTCACGTTGCGTGCGTCGAAAAATCGGCGCAGGCTTGACAAGGGATGGAACTGGCCCGAATAGTGTTTGCCCCGCCGAGCGGGTTTGTCTCACGCCCGGCGCGGCGGCAAGTCGATGCATGGCGGAGCGAATGGCTGAAGCGAAGGAAACAACCGAAGCCCGGGCCGGCGCAGGCGGCGGCAAGTCGCGCGGCAAGGCGAAGGCGGGCAAGCCGGCGGGCAAGGCGGCGGGCAAGGCGGCGCCGGGCGGCGGCAGGAAGCTCGTCATCGTCGAGTCGCCCGCCAAGGCGAAGACCATCAACCGCTATCTCGGGCGCGACTACATCGTCAAGGCGTCCATGGGCCACGTTCGCGACCTGCCGACGAAGAAGATCGGCGTCGACGTCGAGCACGACTTTGCTCCCAGTTACGAGGTTCTCGCCGGGCGCAAGAAGGTCGTCACCGAGTTGAAGCAGGCGGCGAAGGGCGCGTCGGAGGTGTTCCTGGCAACGGACTTGGACCGCGAGGGCGAGGCGATCGCGTGGCACCTGGCCGAGTGCCTGGGCGTGGACGAGCAGCACGCGCGGCGGGTGATTTTCAACGAGATCACGTCGCGGGCGATCCGCGCGGCGTTCGAGCACCCGCTGTCGATCGCCATTGACAAGGTCTACGCGCAGCAGGCCCGCCGCATCCTCGACCGCATCGTCGGCTACGAACTCAGCCCGCTGCTGTGGCGGAAGGTATCGCCGGGCCTGTCGGCCGGTCGCGTGCAGACGGTGGCGGTGCGGGTGATCGTGGAGCGTGAGCGCGAGATCGAGGCGTTCATGCCGGAGGAGTACTGGAAGATCGGCGGGGTGTTCTCGGCGGAGGCGGGCGCGGCGGGGGAGATCGCGGGCGAGTGGCGGGCGTTTCTGGCGCGGCGCGACGAGAAGGGGATGGGCCCGACGCAGGCGGCGCAGCAGGCGTTCCTGGCCGAGCGGAAGTCGTTCCAGGCCGAGCTGGTGAAGTGGCGCGGCGAGCGGATGAAGGCGGGCGCCGCCGAACAGGCCGTGGAGATCGTCAAGGCGCTGGGGCTGGCGGTCGAGAAGGTGGACCGTCGCGAGGACCCGCAGGGCAAGGGGTTGGCGAGGAACCTGGCGGAGGTTCGCGGACGGCTGGGGCCGGGCACGCCGACGTTCAAGGTCGCGCGGCTGAACCGGCGCACGAGCGAATCGCGTCCGCGGGCGCCGTTCATCACGTCGAGCCTGCAGCAGGCGGCGTCGGTGAAGCTGCGTTTCACCGCCATGCGGACGATGCGCACCGCCCAGCAACTCTACGAAGGCGTCGAGATTCCCGGCGAGGGCCAGGTCGGCCTGATCACGTACATGCGTACGGACAGCCGGCACCTGGCGCCGGAGGCCATCGCGGGCGTGCGGGAGATGATCGGCCAGCGGTACGGCCCGCAGTACGTGCCGGAGAAGCCCAACTACTACGCCTCGGGCGCGCGGGCGCAGGAGGCGCACGAGGCGATCCGCCCGTCGGACGCGCGACGGCGTCCGGAAGATCTCCGCGGCGCGCTGAGCGAGGAGCAATACAAGCTGTACAGCCTGATCTGGGCGCAGTTCGTGGCCTGCCAGATGCCGCCGGCCCGCTGGAACGTGACGGAAGTGGACGTCGCGGCCGACACGCCGGCGGGGCAGGCGGTCTT
>CAYWTX010000547.1:0-6605 GCA_964461295.1 uncultured Planctomycetaceae bacterium
GCGACCGCCTCGCGCAGGGCCTTCTCGCCATTGGGGTCGGCCGGCTGGTCCTCGGCCCGGTTGAACGAGTAGTCGCCGTAGTATTGCCCGTTGAGGTCCATCCAGTCCACGATCCGCTGGAAGCTGTCGCGGTCCAATTCCACGCGCCGCTTGCCGTCCTTGTCGGGGTGCCCGGCCAGGAGCATGTGCGATAGCTTGCCCGCGTGCGCGAAGTAGTCCTTCGGGCGGCTGGGCACCGATTCGCTGTTGCGGTGGGCCAGTTTGAGCATGTCCTTGCCCTTGGCCACCAGGGCGTTGTAGGAGGCGCTGAACTGGCCGCCCTTGGCGCCGAGGAGCACAAGGTCGCCCGCGGGCTTGCCCGCCGCCGCGCCGCCCGACAAGCCGTGACAGCCGATGCAGTACCGGTCCAGGACCGGCTGAACGGTGCGGGCGTAGCTGAACCCGCCGGCGTACTTCGGCCCCGCCGGCGGGTCGGGCTTGCGGAAAGTCACCTTGTTGCCGAACCTGACCGGCGGGCTGCTCTCCCGCGGCTCGTGGCAGCCCACGCAGGAGATGCGTTCGCCCGGCTGCACGTACATCAGGGTCCGCATCGTCATGACGGCCATGCCGTTGGCGTCGAGGATCTGGAGCTGGAAGGGGACGCCGGCGGGCACTTCCAGGGCGGCCGAGCCGTCGTCGTTGACCGGCACGGTGCCCAGGATGTTCTTGACGATCTCGTTGGCGACGGCGCTGCGGACCGGGTGGCTTCTGGTCGGCTGGCTGATGATCTCGTTGATCCGGACGCTCTTGATGCTGTTGCGTCCGATGGGCTGATCGCTCAGATGCACGTCCTGGATGTAGACCGTGCCGGCCTTCTCGTTCTCCTTGCCGGCGACGTGCGAGGACATGGCCGGCGGCCTGGGCCGCGCACGAAGCGGGATGGGGTCGAAGCAGGCGATTGCTCCGTCCTGGCAGATGAGTTCGCGCCCGCCGAGGGTATCGATGAGGTAGATGCCGTTCTGACCGTCGGCGGGATAGGTGCAGAAGAACAGGTCCTCGGTGACGGGGCAGGGCGTGGCGGCGCGTCCGCCGCTCCGGCCGCCGACGGGCTTGTCTTCCGGCAGGGGCAGCGGCGTGTAGGTGATCCCGGGCGGGATGCCCGACTCGGGGAAGCCCAGTTCCGGCGTCAGCCAGGTCAGCGGCTCGCCGTGGTCCTGACCCTTGTCGGGGTCGATGATGATGAGCGTGCCAAGCGTCTGGCCGTGGTGTGCGGCCGCCGTCGCCACGGACTTGTTGGATCGCGGGATGGCGGCGGCCTCGCCGATCAGGCACGGGGCCGGCGAGTTGTTGCCATAGTAGTGGGCCGTCTCGGTCCCGTCCGGGTGCATCACCCAGAGGCTCTGGTATTTCACGTCGTGGCGGTTGATGTAGTCCCAGCGGGTGTAGACGATCGACCCGTCGTGCAGGACGCTGGGGCCCCATTCGTTGGCCTCGTTGAACGACAGCGGGCGGATGTTGCTCCCGTCGGCATCGCAGCGGTACAGCGTGTACGACGGCACGTATCGCCCGCCGTGGCAGCGCCCGTACTGCTGGCTGCGCGTCGAGATGAAGGCAATGCCCCCGTCAGGCAGGTAGCAGGGGTCCATGTCCTCGATGAGGACGGTCCGGCGGCCCCGCTGCGCCGCCGCCGCGTCGCGGGCCGTGCCGGTAACCTGACGGACCTGCCCCGTCTCCAGCGACAACTCGTAGAGCCAGTAGCTACGCAGCTCGCCTTGCCGCGCCGATGCGTGGTCGGCGTACGCGAACAGCACCCTCTTGCCGTCGAACGACAGGTCGGGGTGAATCACCCCGCCGGGCGGCAACTTGCCCTCCAGCAGGAGGGTTTCCTTCGGCGAGGTCTTCCAGTCGCTCAGCACGGCCAGCCCGGGGCCGGCCTTGCTGTGCCGCCCGAGGTACTGGTCGCACATGTGCTCCGGCAGGGCCTGCGTTCGCTTGTTGATGAGCAACTTGTCGAAGTTGAGGTCCGGGTGCGACAGGACGATCCGCCGGCGCAGGTCCACCGCGCGGGCGTACAGGGCGGCCCCGCCGATCTTCCCCTCGCGGGCGCCCGCCAGCTCACGTTCCATGCCCGCCAGTTCGGCGGCCAGTTCCGCCCGAGGCGCCGCCCGCTGCACCAGGTCCAGCGTCCGCCGGGCCAGGTCCAGCCGCTTCTCCGCGTGCGGGACGTAGAACAAGTCGCGGACGCCCCGGAGGTCGGCCAGCGACTTGCACGCCTGGGCGAGCGACTTGGCCTTGGGCATGTTGGGGTCGCCGGCGTAACGCCGGGCCAGTTCGGCGAAGTCGCCCGGCTTCCAGTCGGCCCGCCAAATGCCCGCCAACTCCTCCAGGCGGCGCTGCCGCACGTCGCCGGGGCCGGCAAACGCCTCGGCCGCCGCACGCCAGATGGCGTCGCGCATGCCGCCGGCCCGACCCTCGCGCTCGATTCCCGAACGGGCCTGCACGTAGAGACGCACCGGCTGGCGGTCTTTGGTGCCGGCCATGCCGACGGTCATTTCCAACCAGACGGCCTTGCCGTCCAACTCGACGACCAGTTCCGTGCCCTGGAGGCAGAAGCCGGACTCGAACGCCTTGTCGCCGGCGACGATGGGCGTCCATCCGGTCTGCTGGCCGCTGTGGCGGAATCGCCGGTTGCCCATCACACCCGCCTTGGCGACCGGAAGCGGCGTGCCCTGGCCGAGAGAATCCACCATCCGCGGCTCGGCGAACCATGCCTCGGCGTTGCCGGCCGCGCCAATGTAGACCCGCTTCAGCCCGGCGACCGATACCTTGACCGCGGCCGGGGCGTCGCCGGCCTTCACGTCGCGCTGCCAGGGCACAAAGGCCTTCAACGCCGGATCGCCGACCGCCTGGCTGGCGGCGTTTGCCTCCTGCCGCATAAGGGCCTCGCGCGAGGCCAGCATCGTCTCCAACCAGGTGGCCTTCAGCGCGAACCCGTCGGGCGGGGCTTCTGCGGCGGCCGGCAGCGACATGCCCAGGACGACAATCATGACGGAAGCGAAGCGAGGGAGCAGCATCGTGCATCCTTTCCGGCCGGTTGGCGCCCGCCGACATCGGACGGCCTTGACTGGCGGCGGCGACCGGCGGCTAGGCGCGGGCGCACCGAGCGCACCATAGCCTTAGAACACGCCCGGTTGGGAAACGGTCCTCGCTAGTTCGTCTCGACCACCCAGATGTTCCGGTACCGCACCGGGCTCTTGTGGTCCTGCAACACCAGCGGGCCCTTGGACCCCTGGCCGCTCCCCTCCCCCGACCGCGCTGCCTGCTCCACCTTCACGTTCTCCTGGACCAGCACGCCGTTGTGGTGCACCGACACGAACGTCGCCGGCTCAGCCACGGCGCCGTCGGCTCCCATCCGCGGCGCGCGGAACACGATGTCGTACGTCTGCCATCGCCCCGGCGGCAGGCTCGCGTTGGCCAGCGGCGCCGCCACGCCGAAAACCGCCCCGCAGTCGTTCTTGTCGCTCTTGACCCCGAACGAGTCCAGCACGCGCACCGCGTACTTGCCGTGCACGGACACGCCCCCGCCCGCCCGCGCCTGCCCGATGTTCTCCCGCTCGTACGGGCAGCAGAATTCCACGTGCAGCCGGCAGTCGCCGAATTCCTTCTTCGTCGAACTGCTCCCGCCGCCGACGCGCACGCTGCCGTCCTCCAGCGGCTCCCACTTGGCGTTCGTCCATTCCTCCAGGCTCGGCTTCTTGCCCGGCTGAAACGCCAGCAGCACCGTCGCGCCCGCCGGCGGCACCACGCCCTCCGTCGGGCTCTTCCGCACCCGAAAACGAAGCTGGAACTTCCCCGCCTTCGATCCGGCCGTCAGCCGGTCGCCGGCGATCTCGCCCGTCCACCCCTCCTGCGCCAACTCGACTCTCCCGTCCTTCGGCGTGCCCGACAGCGTCACTTCCACCAGCGTCTTCACTTCCTTGCCCGGCTCGAACGCCTTCAGCACCGCGCGATACAACCGATGCTTCTCCTCCCCGTACCCCATCACCTCGGCCGTGCCGCCCACGATGTCTCCCTCGGCCGGCTGCCACGTGCCCGCATACTCGCCCATCACCGCGTCGGCCGCGTCACGCACGGGATCGTCGCTCGTGACCCGGTCCTTGGGCACTTGCCTGGTCACGTCGGAATCGCCATTCGCGTCGCCGGCTGCCTTTCCGCCCCCGTTGGCGTCGCGGTGCTTGCGTTTGTCGATAGCCTCGCGAATCTTGTCCTCGGCCAACTTCATCGCTCGCTTCTTCGCTTCTTCCTCCGCCTTGGCCCGAACCGCGCCCGCCACGTCCGCCCGCGCGCACGCCGCCAAGCCCAGCACCGCCAACGCCAACCACACGCGTGTCATCTTCCGCTTCCTTTCTTCACTCAACTCTTATCCCCTGCATCCCTGCTAATCTCTCTTCCTATCGAGCACGTTCTTCCCGATCTCCACCAGCGGACCGTCCGGGAGTATAGCAGTCCACCGGTTGTCGCCTCGACAGACCGCCTCGATTTCCTCGCGGCTCAGCACGCAGAACGCCGTCGATAGCGCATCCGCCTCGGCCGCCGTACCCGCCACCGACCACGCCGCACGCTCGCTCACCGCCTTGCCGCTGCGCGGATCGATGATGTGCCGCTTGTGGAACGTCGACGATCCGCTGAACGCCATCCCCGCACGCAGAAGCACGTGCCCCAACGCCGGCGCATCTTCCTCCCTGGGATCCCGCAGCGCTACGCGCCACGTCTTCATGTCTTCCGCTTGCGGTTGGCCAGACCGTTCCTGCGCGGGCCTCGCCCGCTCATCCCCTCCGCTCGCCCCGCCGATCGCCAGCACCGTGCTCGCCCCGCCGTCCAGCAGCGCGCTGCGCACCCCCCACTCGCGCAGCACCTCGCCCATCTTGTCCAGCGCGTACCCCTTGCCGATCCCCCCCAGGTCCACACGCACGTTGCCCCTCCGCGCGGCCATGTGCTCGCCGGCGTCCAACTCCAGCTTGCCCATGCCGATTTCCAGCCCCTCCTCGCCGGCGCCCGATGCCGTCACGTCGAACGCCCCCGCCGTCAGCTTCCACATCCGTTGCGAGATCGCCAGGCACTCGCTCGCCTCCAGCCCCAGCCGCACCCCCCGCCCCACCCCGGCGCTGTTCACCTGCCCCACGTCGCTGTACGCGTCGAAGCGGCTAAGCGACTTCTCCAGCCGTTCCAGTTCCGCGAACGCCGCCTCGGCCGCCTTCGCCGCGCCGGCCTCGTCCATCCCGCCGATGCGGACCTCGAACGCCCCGCCCATCGCACGCCGGCGATAGCGCCGCAACTCGACCGCCGCTTGCGTCGTCGCGCCCATCGGCTTCTCCTGCCCGCCCGCCCCGCCGCCCACGCTCCGCACGTACCGCTCCCACAGGTCGCGCCGCACGAACACCAGCAGCATCACGTCCGGCCGCAGGCCGTAATGCGACATCCGGTACGCCCGATCATTGGTCAACTCGCCCCGCAGCGCCCGCGGCAGCTTGTCCCACGCGGCCGTGGTGACGACCCACATCGCCGGCGCGTCGACGCCGCGAGCCCCGCCGATCCGCGCGTCGCACGGATCGCCAAAGTACCCGACGTTCCCCGGCGGCAACTTCCGCAGGTACCACGGCAACGGCCAGAAGTCGTGATGGTCGTCCGCCGCCACCTTCACGACCGTCCCCGCCGCGCCGGCAGGGTTGGCGGCCGAAATCTCCTCCGCCCGCCGGCCTAACTCGACCGCGCCGCGCACCGTATGCCCATAGACGTATGGATTGTAGTTGCTCGCGACATACTTCGCCACGAAGCTCGCCCTGTACGCCTGCCAGCCCAGGTGTCCCCCCGCCGCGGCCAGCAGGCAAGCCAGCCCGATCCTCGACGGCACGCACGGCATCCAGCGGTACAGGGCGACGGCCCCAACGCCCGCCAGCAGGACCATCCCGCCCAGCGGCCCCAGCACGCACCAGGGCGTCTTGTATGGGATCACGCTGTAGATCGCCAGCAGCGAGAAGCTGTACACGGCCAGGAACCGCGCCAGCCGCGGGTCCGCTCCGCCCAGCCCGCGCCGACCGAACGCCGCCGCCGCCCCGACAAGCGCCAGCGCAACGATGGCCGCCTGCGTCCACAGCGGCCCGTGCCCGTGCCGAACGTACGTCAGCAGCCCCAGGTAGTAGTGCCACGGCTGCACGTGCAGGTTGCCCGCCTCGGCGCCGGCCCCGCCGCCGGCCCGGCTGAAGTTGTGCACGTACGTCAGCGCCGAATCGCGCACCCCCCGCCAGTTCGTCCCGAACGAACTGAACAACGCGACCGACACGGCGACGGCAACCACCAGCGCCGCCGCAACGTGCCGCAAACGCAATCGGGGTGCCTCTTTCGCCCCTTCGGGGCTCTCTCCCAAGGGGGGAGGGGTCCGGGGGCTTACGCCCCCGGCTAAATCCTGACCGCCCCCTCGGGGCGAAGAAGAGACATCGCGCGCATCCTCGTTTCCGACGCCCCCCGGGTTCCGGGCTCCGAGTTCCGGGCTCCGACTTCCGAGTTCCGGGTTCCGACTTCCGAGTTCCGGGTTCCGGGCTCCGAGTTCCGGGCTCCGACTTCCGAGT
>CAYWTX010000548.1:0-8129 GCA_964461295.1 uncultured Planctomycetaceae bacterium
ACATTCCGCTGTCGGGCGAACCGGCCTACATCACCCAGCCGGGCGGCATCGGCGCGCAAGTGTGCGAGATCAACAACGACGGCCGGCAGGACTTCTTCATCACCTATCCGAAGGTCGCGCCGCAACTGTTCTTCAACCGCGGCTTCCGCTGTTTCGGCTTCAGCATCGAACTGGACCTCGCCCAGGCCGCCAAGCTCAAGGTCGCCGAGGCCGTGAAGAACGGCCAGCAAGCCGCTGCCATCGCCGATCTCGACGGCGACGGGGCGCAGGACCTCGCCGCCGTCGCCGCCGCGGGCGAAGTGTGCCTGCTGCTCCGCCAGTCCAACCCCGCCCGCATGAGCGTGACCGTCGCCCTGCCGCCCGGCTCGCACGGGCCTGTGACGGTTGAGGCGCAGGACGCCAGGCGAAGCCTCGGCGCACGCGTGATCCGCCCCGGCCGGCCGGCCGTGTTCGGCAAGATCGGCAAGGGGCCGATTACGCTCTCGTGGACTCCCCCTGGCGAGAAGCCCCGCACCCAGCAAGTCGTGGTGACAGAGTCAAAACGCGTGGAACTGGCGAAGTAACCCTTACGTCGGACGTCCTCCATCGTCGCAACAGGGAGACCACCAACCGCACGAATGAAGACGAACCACACGAACCGGAAACTGAACTACCGACCTGTACTGCCGCCTGTTGCCTGTTTTCGTGTCTCCCGTTGCTCTCCACCTGGCCTCCCGGCCACGCAGTTACGTTCGACTACAGGCCGGGAACGTCGGCCTGGAAGGGACTTCCGCCCTTCTGTGTCGCGTACGCTTGCCGGCGCACTGGCCGGGGGCATAAGCCCCCGGTATGCAATTGGTTAGGCGAGAAGCCCCGAAGGGGCGACAGAGGGCCTCCAGCGTGAACCAGGCCACGAGTTGCGATTCTTTCACGAACTCTGAGGGAAGCGTCAAGAGTGAACCAGCGAGTTCCGGACTCCGGGTTCCGGGTTCCTCCCCCTACTCCGCCGGCGTCTTGCCGTCGGCGCGGGCGTCGGACTCGGTGCGGTAGCCGGCAAACTCGTCGGCCCGGATCAGCATCGCGTTGGCGTCGGCGATGCGCCAGTAATGCTTCCCGCGCTTGCTGGCGACGAACTGGAGGCCCGTGACGTCCGTCTTGCCGTGCCAACTGAACGGCGGCGCTTTGACCAGCGGCGCCGGGGCCGGCCGCTCGCCGGCAGGCAGCACGCCGTAGCTTTCCGGGGCGTCGGGGAACCGTCCCGCCAGCACCGCCTCCGCGCTGGGGCGCAGGATGCTGCTGCCCGAGCGGCCACCCGTGGCAAGCCCCACCGCACAGGCCGCCAGACCCATCCCGGCCACGAGCGCCAGCAACACGTTCCGCAATATCCGCGCCGGGCCGTGCTGCTGGGTCCGACGACGCTTCGCCGCCGGCGGCGGCGCGACGTCGGCGGCCGGCAGGCCCATCTGGAACTTCCGCCCGGGGAAACCCAGGAGGGTCGAGCCGCTCAGCGGGATCATCCCCGAATCCTCGCGCCACCCCACCGCCTCCACATGCAGCGCCGCGGCGAAATCCTCCGCCGTCGGCCGATCCGCCGGTTCCTTCGCCAGCGTCCGCTGCACCAGCAGCGAGAGCGTCGCGGGGCAGTCCGGCCGGTACCGGCGGACGTCGGGCGGCGCCGAACTGAGGTGCTGTTGCAGCACCTCGGCCATGTTCGCCCCGCCGTAGGGCGGGCGCCCGGTCAGGGCAAAGTAGAGCGTCGCGCCGAGACTGTAGACGTCGCTGGCGGGGGTGGCCTGGCGCTGGCGGATCAGTTCGGGCGAGGCGAAGTGCGGCGTGCCCACCGCCCGGTCGGTGAAGTCGAACGGGTCGTCGGGGTCGTCCAGGCGCACCAGCCCGAAGTCCGTGACCTTGCACCGCCCGCCGCGGGTCACCAGGAGGTTCGTGGGCTTCACGTCGCGGTGAATGATCCCCAGCGCGTGGCTGGTCTCCAAGGCCATCGCCGCATCGGCGATCAACGGGCAGGCGTGCTGCGGAGGCAGAGCCCCCACCGCCTTCACGATCCGCTTGAGGTTCCCGCCCTCCACCATCTCCATCGCGATGTACCACCAGCCCCCGTGCTGGTTGATCTCGTGGATCCGCACGACGTTGGGATGCTCGATCCGGGCGGCCGCCCGCGCCTCGCGAAGGAACTGCTCCACGCGCTGCTGCTCGGTGAAACCCACAATCCGCTTGCGCAGCACCTTCAGCGCGACGATCCGGCGCAGGTGCACGTCCATCGCCTGGATCACTACGCCCATCGTGCCGTTGCCGATCAGCCCCAGCAGCCTGAAGTGACCCAGCGTTCGCCCCGCCCACCCCGGTTGACCCGGCGAGGCAAGCGGCTCGATGGCCTTTTCTTCCGCCGCGCCCGCCTGCATCATCACCGTCGAGCCGTGGGCGCGGCCTTCCTGCTCCGTCAGGCTCTGCTCAAACGCCTCGGCGTCCTCAAGACCAACAAACTTGTCCTGCTCGTCGGACATTCGCTGTCACCCCGAAGGGGCCGTTGGCCCGACACTCGCTGCTCTACCGCACTCCCGTGAACTCCATCACCGTGACCACGCTTTGCGGCCGATCGGCGCGGCCCTCGCTGATGTCGCTCTCGTCGGAGCAGATGGCGATGTAGCGGCTGCTGCCCAACCGGCAGATCGCTTCGATCTTCATGTCCGGCACGTTCGCGAAGTGGACGGGCGTCTCGCTCTTGCGCCCGCTCCACCAGAACAGCGCACAGCCCAGATCGTTGGGCGGGAACGGCGCGTCCCTGCTCAGTTTGAGCCCGCTGCTGCGGGCCGCGGAAATCAGGTACCCGTGCGACACCGGGTCCCACTGCACGTCGCTGATGCCCCGCCCGCCCAGGTCCAGCAGGAACACGTCGGAGACCTCCATCCGCTGCGGCTGGTACTGCGAGAACGCCTCGTCCATCCCGTGAACCGCGAAGAGGACCGCCTTGCCCCCCGCCAGCGGGTTCCGCATCCCGCACAGCATCGTCGTGCCGTCCGGGGCCGCCGTCATGCCTTCCACGTTCCCCCAGCGATACGTGTTGCGGTCGCCCTCGAAGTAGTACGTGCTGTACGGCTTGATCCCCGCGGCATGGAAGCAAGCCGTCAGTGCCTCTCGCAGGCAGCCGGCATCCAGCACCTCCGCGCGTTCGGCCTCGAAGCGGCCTTGAGGGTCAATCGCGAACCGGAGCAGGTGGCGCCGCTTCGGCAGGGGCATGGCCCGCACGTCGTTGCTCATCGAGCACAGGATGTACCCCGTCCAGCCGCCCTCCGCCGCCGGGCGCAGCGCCAGGCATTCCGGGTCGTCCAGCGTTTCCTGTTCGTTGCGGACCACCGGCTGCGCCTGCGGCATGCCCACCTTCATGTTCGTCAAGTCCACCGTGCAGACGAAGATGGCGTAACCGTGCCGGTCGCTGACGAGCAGGAGCTTCCCATCGACCCACGCCATCGCGCCGGCTTCGATCGGCCTCGCGTCGCCTCCCTTGGCTGACAGCGGCACCGACATGGTGATGTCCCGCTGAAAGACCACGGGCGGCTCAATCACGCCGAACTGGATGTTTGGCGCATTCGGCTCGGCCGGCCGGACCGCTCCCGTCGCCCCGGGCGGGCCCGCCGCCGGCCTTGCCGCGTCCGCCCCCGGGCGCGGCGCCAGCCAGGCCAGGCAGAGCGCCAGCGCGGGCGCTATGCCCAACCACCACAGGATCCGCCTCATCTTGACACAGCCCGCGGACATGCATCGACCTTCCTGCCTGCCGCCGAACCGCCGGCGGCATCCGGCGAATGCGGCACCCACGAAGTATATCATAACTCCGCCCGCTCCGCGCCAAGCGCACACGGGATCCCGCCGCCAGGACCTCGCCCGCCGGCCTCGAACGCCTGGGCCGTTTCTTCGCTCAGGGACGCGCCGGGCTGCCGTCGGGAAGGCGAGTCGGCGTCCATCGGTCCACCTCGTCGCGACATGGACATCGACCCGGCTACCAGTAGATGTACCGCCGGAAGTCGGTAAGCTCCTTGGGGGACAGATTGTCCATGTCCGGGATGAGGTAGCGGTTTTCGTCCACGTCGATGAGCACCTTGCCGCGCTGCCCGTAGTCGACCGCTCGGTCGGCCTGCCACCGCATCAGGAAACTCGCCGGCCCCTTGTCGGTCAGCACGTCCATGGCGATGAAGCCGTACTTCCATCCGACGTGGCTGATCCGCGTGACGACGTGGACGAAGTATCGCCTGGCCAGCGCCTGGCGGACCAGCTCGGCCTGCTGGGGCGGGAAGTCGCTCAGGCCGCGGATGATGCCGATCTCCACGTCCTTGGCGCCCCGCCCGGCGGTGTGGATGAGCGATATGTAGCCGTCGGGGTACGCGACCGGAAAGGCGTAGGCGGCGTAGACCCCGCCGTAGATGCGGTCGTCCTTGACCGTCACGTGCAGCGCCCCGTGAGTGCCCACGTGGATGAGGCACATGTCGGGCGTGAGGAACCTGATCCTCGTGCGGTCAGGTACGCCAGTGCCGGATGTCTCCGTGGTGTCCGCCATGGTTGCCGGGCGCTAACGGCCCTTCCTCGTTGTCGCCAGCGAATCGACGCTGTGCTCGCGGGACAGTTCGGTCTGAATCTTCACCAGCCGGTGGTACAGCCCGCCCAAGGCCAGCAGTTCCTCGTGCGTGCCCTGTTCGACGATCCGCCCCTCGTCCACCACCAGGATGCGGTCGGAGTTCTTCAGCGTGCTGAGGCGGTGGGCGATGGCGATGGTCGTCCGGCCCGCGGTCACGCGGGCAAGCGCCTCCTGGATGAGCTGCTCGCTTTCGGTATCCACGTTGCTGGTGGCCTCGTCCAGGATGAAGATCGGCGGGTCGTACAGCAGCGCCCGCGCGATGGACACCCGCTGGCGCTCCCCGCCCGACAGGCCCGCCCCGCGCTCGCCGATGTACGTGTCGTACCCCAGCGGGTGGCGGATGATGAAGTCGTGCGCGTTGGCCGCCTTGGCCGCGGCGAGAACCTGCTCGGCCGTCGCGCCGCGCCGCCCATAGGTGAGGTTGTTGTAGATCGTCCCGCGGAACAGGAACGGTTCCTGGAGCACCACTCCCACGGATGCCCGCAGGTCCTCCATGTTGATCTGCCGCACGTCGATGCCGTCGATCAGCACCCGGCCTTCATCCACGTCGTAAAACCGCGCGATCAGGTTCACCAGCGTGGTCTTGCCCGAGCCGCTCTTGCCCACGATGCCGATATGCTCGCCCGCGCGGACCTCGAAGGACACGTTGCGGATGATGGGCTCGTGGCGGTGGTAGCCGAAGGCGACCTCCTCGAACCGGATGGCTCCTTGTGCCTTGGGCAGGCGCTGGGCGGTCGGCGATTCGACGATCTGCGGCGGGGTGTCCAGGATTTCCAGAGTCCGCTGCGTCGCGGTGAGGAACTGGGTGAGCCAGTTGGTCATCTGGGTCAGCTGCCCAAGCGGGTGGTAGAACATCCACAGATAGCCCAGGAAGGCGATCAGCGCCCCGAGTTTGATGTTGTGGTCCAGCACCTCCCCGCCGCCGACGTACCAGACGATCAGGCTGCCAAGCTGAAAAACGAAGCCCATGATCGGGTTGAAGACCGAGACGGTGTACTCCACGCCGCGGAAACTGTCGCGGACGTAGCCGCTGGAGCGGCTGAAACGTCCCTGCTCGCGAGCCTCCTGCCCGAAGGCCTTCACCACGCGGATGCCCGAAAGGATGGTGTTCAGGGCGCTGTGCAGCTTGCTGTTGGCGTCCCATACGCGAAAGTAACGGGGGTATACTCGCTTCCAGAAGAAAAGGGCCGCCACGACCACCAACGGCGCCGGCAGAAGGGTATACAGCGCCAGCTTCCAGCTCAACGTGAAGAGCATGCCCCCCACCGCCAGCACCGTGATCAGCTGCGACAGGAAGCCGTTCACGAGCTGATGGACGAACGACTTCATCTGCTCGGTGTCGCCGGCCACTCGGCTCATGAGCTGCCCGACGTTGTAGCGGTCGTAGTACCCCACCGACAACTCCGTCAGGTGGTTGAACACCTTCGCCCGCATATCGTAGGTGATCTGCGTGCCGATGAAGCTCGCCAACCGCCCGGCCACCACGCTGATGCAGGCCCACACCAGGTGCGTCGCCAGCAGGGCCGCCACCAGGCTCAGCAGCCAGAGCCGAGGAGAGGTGGGAATGGGGTTGCCCGCCTGGACCGGGGCAAGCACGTAGTCGATCAGCACGCGGACAAGCTGCTGCGGCGCCAGCGAGATGCCGACGGTGATCAGCACCAGGGCCATCATGATGACGGCCTTGCCCGCGTAGGGGCGCATCATCTTCAGCACGCGGCCCATCACCGCCCCGCGGTCCACGCAACGGCGGCAGACGTCGCCGGCGAACTCCAGGCTCATCCCGCACTTGGAGCACTTGCGGGGATTGTGGTCGTCCTCGGCGCCGACGGCGACCTGCCGCTTCTCGACCCAGTCGCGCAGCTTGCGGGAGACCTTGTGGAACGCGTCGGCCCGGGCGTTGGAGTACGCCAGCACCTCCACGTACACCCCGTCAACCAGCACCTCCAGGAACCCCCCGCCGACTCCTTGGCGGGTGCGCACCTCCCGTATCTGCTCGCGGTCAAGGATGACCCGAATCGCTTTGGCATGCCGCGGCGCCGGCTGAGCGATCGTGATAAGCCGGCCGTCCTCCACCAGCAGGAAGACCTGCTCGTAAGTGCCAGCCAGGTTCAGGTCGCTGTCAGTGCATAACCAGGCGCGCTCGGGGTTGATTCCCTCCCGACGCGCCAGTTCCGCCAACTCCGCGGGCAGCCGGCGGTTCAGCAACTGCGAAGTCTCTGTGCTCATGCCTGCGTTTCAGCCCCGGCCTTCAGGGGACGGCTTCGCCGCCACCACGCATTGGGGGGCAGTCTCCCCCCGGCCGCGGCAACGATGGGTTCTAACAACCCCGAAGGAAAAACTCCATCCATTTGTGTTTCTGTTCGTGCAGTTCGTGGTCTCTTGCCGCCGATCGCTTACAGGCGACCTCTCGCGCTAGAACATGCCCACCACGTTGCCGCTTTCGTCAAGGTCGACGTCCATGAACGCCGGGCGGCTGGGCAGGCCGGGCATTGTGCGCATCTGGCCCAGCAGCGGGTAGAGGAAGCCCGCCCCGGCCGAGGCTCGCACCTCGCGCACCGGCACGGTGAAGCCGGTGGGCACGCCCTTGAGCTCCGGGTCGTGGCTGAGCGAAAGGTGGGTCTTGGCCATGCAGATGGGCAGGCGCCCCAGGCCGGCCCGCTCGTAGCTGGCGATCTGCTTCTCGGCCATCGGGTCGAACGCGACGTCCTTGGCCAGGTACACCTTCTTGCAGATCGTTTCGATCTTCGCCTTGATGGGCATGTCGTCGGGGTACAGCAGGCGGAAGTTGCTGGGCTTCTCACACGCCGCGACGACCGCCTCGGCCAGTTCGGCTGCGCCCTTGCCGCCGCAAGCCCAGTGGTCGGCGAGCACGGCCGCCTCGGAGCCGGCCTTCTCGGCGGCCTTGCGGGCCATCTCGACCTCGGCGGGCGAGTCGGTCGGGAACTTGTTGATGGCCACCACCACCGGCACGCCGAACATCTTGGCGATCTCGATGTGCCGCACCAGGTTCTTCAGCCCGGCCTCCAGCAGGTCCAGCCGCTCCTGCTTGTACTCCTCGGGGATGGGCTTGCCGGCCACGACCTTCGGCCCGCCGCCGTGCATCTTCAGCGCGCGGATGGTGCCCACCAGCACCACGCAGTTGGGTCGCAGACCGCTGACGCGGCACTTGATGTCGAAGAACTTCTCCATGCCGATGTCGGACGCGAAGCCGCTCTCGGTCACCACGTAATCGGCCAGCTTCAGCGCGATGCGGTCGGCCACGATCGAGTTGTTGCCGTGCGCGATGTTCGCGAACGGCCCGGCGTGCACGAACGCCGGCTGGCCCTCCAGCGTCTGCATCAGGTTGGGCTTGATCGCGTCCTTCATCAGCACCATCATCGCCCCGGCAATACCCAGTTGCTCTGCCGTGACGGGCTTTCCGGACTTGTCCATGCCGACGATGATCCTCGCCAGCCGCTTCCGCATATCCGCCGGTCCGTCGGCCAGGGCCAGGATGGCCATGATCTCG
>CAYWTX010000549.1:0-1580 GCA_964461295.1 uncultured Planctomycetaceae bacterium
AAGATTAGAGGTTGAGAGATTGCGTAACTTCATAACTTCTTAGCTTCGCAACTTCGGTTATCTCTACTTCTTCTCCCACACTCCGCTATCGTTCTGTATCCACCAACCGGTTTGAGCCTTGCCCCGCCAGCTATTCGCAAAAATCTTCCGGATCTGCGGCAACGAATTGGTATCAAGCTTATTCGCGTTCACAATCTCGGCATAGAGTGCCGTACGATCTTTATTCAATTGATCCACAAGCCTTGTAACATCCGCTTTTTCTTTCAGGTTGAGGTCTGAGGTGTTGCGTACCTCCACAAAACCCGTATTGTTTTCTCCAACGCTGCCGCGAATATAAAATGGTTTTAATTGCTGGAAGTTTGCCTTCATTGATTGTCTGATGTTGCGTATGGCAGGTGTTGATACGGTTATATCTGTTGTCTGGGCATATGCTTCCTTCGGACCCGGATTGATTTTCCTCAGTTCCTCAAAAAGTCGGCTTTTTATATCCTGTTTGTTCTCTGGTTTCTGCTGGTCTTTTATACCGGTGACATCATCTACGATCTGGTCGGCTGCTTTCTGAATTGCAGCAGCAGGAAAATAAACGTTAATCGTTACACATGCGGCCACAAAAAAGACTGTTACAAAAGTTAAATACTTGATTTTATTTACCATTAATTCCTCCATTTTTTATACTAAGCCGTTGTCAAACAATAACTGTAACATTCTAACATCTTGACCGGCATAAGGGGCCGTTAAGAAATGGTTAGAAATGTAACAGTTGCTCACCGTTAAGCATACTCGTTGTAAAAGTTGGCCCACCACCTCCATCATCTTTCTTAAAAATTCTCCGAACCCTCTCCTGCATGTCGTTAAAACTTATTGTATTGGTCGGATCTCTGTTAATCATATCAAGTCCACGCAAGAAGCCACGTCGTATAAAATATTCTGTGCCACCCTCGTGAATTTTACCATTCAGATGGAAATTATCGTTTTCAAGGGTACATTTTATGCCAATGCGGCTATACGGATATTCTTTAAAAAAACTGTTTATGCCGCTTCTAAGAATTGTTCCCATAGCTCCTGAACCTGTGCCTATAATTGATATGTTTTCAATAGCATCGACGCTTATTTTTTGTTCGATCCCGTTCTTTTTAATCGAATCAATTTCAAGGACAAAACGGGATGGCTGGCCATATTCAATTTCAAGGTCTTTAATGAAGCCGTTCATAACTCCCTTGATTTTTCCGATTTTAATGGTGTCGGTGATTTTGCCAAGATCAACATCATAAAAGGTTATGTCTCCTCTCACGGTTCTTCCCTGAGAAAAAAGGTTTTTTATCTGCACATTTTCGACTTCGATGGATCGATGTGGCACAAGCGGATCAAGTTGACCGCGGACGACGGTGCAGCCTACGACCATTTCGGATGCTCCGTATCCCTCGACGGGGACTACGCCATCATGGGTGCGGACGGGGTCGGCTCGGGCATTGAAACGGGCGCGGCGTACGTCTTCGTTTGGGACGGCACCACATGGAACCAGCAGGCGAAGCTGACCGGGAGCCCCGGCTACTTCAATCAGGAGTTCGGCGGGGCCGTCG
>CAYWTX010000550.1:0-18721 GCA_964461295.1 uncultured Planctomycetaceae bacterium
CAGAGTACCGCCCTTTCGTTACCTTTTTTTATTTACTACTTGGTAATAGCTGCCAGACTTCCGGCCAGGGGTTTGATGACTATTTCGCTGCCTTCCATGTCTACCACTACCGTATCTCCTATTTGGAAGGCGCCGCGCAGCAGTTCTTCGGATAACTTATCTTCAACTCTATCCTGAATGGTACGGCGTAAAGGTCTGGCGCCAAATACTTCATCATAGCCCTTTTCGCCCAGGAAATCTTTGGCTTTTTCGGTTACTTCCAGCTTAATGCCTTTTTCCAGGAGCTGTTAGGTAACAATAGCCAGCATCAGATCAACGATCTTGCGGATATGTTCCCTGGCAAGGGCATGGAACACCACCACGCCATCGATCCGGTTGAGGAACTCAGGCCGGAAGTGCTCGCGCAGCTCCTGCTCCAGGCGGGTCTCGATCTCCCACTGCTCGGCCTCGCGGCCGGCCATGTCCTGGATGAACTGGCTGGCGATGTTGCTGGTCATGGCGATCAGCGTGTTCTTGAAGTCCACGGTCCGCCCGTGCCCGTCGGTCAGCCGCCCGTCGTCCAGCACCTGTAGCAGCACGTTGAACACGTCCCTGTGCGCCTTCTCGATCTCGTCGAACAGCACCGCGCAGTACGGCCGGCGGCGGACGGCCTCGGTCAGCCGCCCGCCTTCCTCGTAGCCCACGTATCCCGGCGGCGCGCCGATCAGCCGCGCCACCGAGTGCTGTTCCATGAACTCGCTCATGTCGATGCGAACCATGGCGTCGTCGCTGTCGAACAGCAGTTGCGCCAGGGCCTTGCACAACTCCGTCTTGCCCACGCCCGTGGGTCCCAGGAACAGGAAGCTGCCGATCGGCCGCCGCGGGTCGCTCAGCCCGGCGCGGTTGCGCCGCACGGCCTCGCTCACCACCCGCAGGGCCTCATCCTGCCCCACCACGCGCCGGCGCAGGCGGTCCTCCATGTGCAGCAGCTTCTCGCGTTCGCCCTCCATCAGCCTCGAAACCGGAACGCCCGTCCACTTGCCCACCACCTCGGCGATGTGTTCCGGCGTGACCTCCTCGCTGACCATGCTCGCGCTGGAGGCCACCTCCTCGGCCTTGTCCAGACCGGCCCTCAGCTCCCGCATCTCGCCGTACTGGATGCGGGCCGCACGCTCCCAGTCGCCCGCCCGCTGGGCCTGGTCCAACTCGGTCTGCTTGGTCTCGATGGCGTCCTTCAACTCCTTGGCTCGCTTGAGCGACTGGTGCTCCTTCTCCCACACCGCGTGCAGGCCGCCGAACCTCTCCTGCAGGTCGGCGAGCTGCTTGTCGAGCGCCGCCAGCCGCTCGCGGCTGGCCTCGTCGACCTCCTTGCGCAGCGCCTCGCGCTCGATCTGGAGCTGCATGATCCGCCGGTTCAGTTCGTCCAGTTCCGACGGCATCGAATCGTTCTCGATCCGCAGCCGGCTCGCCGCCTCGTCGATCAGGTCGATCGCCTTGTCCGGCAGGAAGCGGTCGGCGATGTAGCGGTGGCTCAGGGAGGCCGCGGCCACCAACGCCGCGTCCTGGATCCGCACGCCGTGGTGGGCGTCGTAGCGAGGCTTCAGGCCGCGGAGAATGGCGATGGTGTCCTCGACGCTGGGCTGATCGACGACGATCGGCTGGAACCGCCGCTCCAGCGCCGCGTCCTTCTCCACGTGCTTGCGATACTCCTCCAGCGTCGTGGCGCCGATGCACCGCAGTTCGCCGCGGGCCAGGGCCGGCTTGATCAGGTTGCCCGCCGAGATGGCGCCCTCGGCCGCGCCGGCCCCCACCACCGTGTGCAACTCGTCGATGAACAGGATGATCCGCCCGTCCGACTCGACGACCTCCTTGATGATCGCCTTGAGGCGGTCCTCGAACTCGCCGCGGAATTTCGTGCCCGCCAGCAGCGACCCCATGTCCAGCGCGACGACCGTCTTGCCCGCCAGCCCGGCCGGAACGTCGCCGTTCACGATCCGCTGGGCAAGGCCCTCGACGATGGCGGTCTTGCCCACGCCGGGCAAGCCGATCAGCACCGGGTTGTTCTTCGTGCGCCGGCTGAGCACCTGCATGCAGCGGCGGATTTCCTCGTCGCGCCCGATCACCGGGTCCAGCTTGCCCGCCCGCGCCATGTCGCACAGGTCGCGCCCGTACCGATGCAGGGCCTGGTACTTCTCCTCGGGGTTCTGGTCGGTGACGTGCTGCCCGCCGCGGACTTCCTTCATCGCCTTGGCGATCGCGTCGCGCGTGGCCCCCAGCGCGTCGAGCACCTCCCTCGCCTTGCCGCCCTCCTGGGCCAGCGATAACAGCAGGTGCTCCACAGATATGTATTCGTCCTTAAGCTCCTGGGCCTCCTTGGCCGCGCGTACGATCACGCGGTTGAGGTCGCCATCGGCCCCCTGGCCGGCATGGGCCGACTGCGAAGGCAGCCGCCGCAGCTCGCTCTTGACGATCTGCGCGATCCGCTGCGCCGGGACGCCGACGTTGCCCAGCAGTTCACCGGCCAGGCCGTGCTCCTGCTCCAGCAACGCATCCAAGACGTGCAGCGGCGTGACCGCGGCGTGACCGGCGTCCATGGCCGCCGCCTGCGCCGCGGCCATCGCTTCCTGAGCCTTCACTGTCCATTTGTCCAAGCGCATGCCAACACCTCCCTCGCCTGGACTCGCTGCAATGGACGTGCCAGGGACGTAACTGACCTTCACGCGGCCAGTTGTCCATAGTCCTCCTGCCCCAGGTCCCGCCATTCCGGCAGCATGAAGCAGACCACGAATGACACGGCCCGGGCTCTGCCCGCAGCCGAGTTGCCGATTGCCCTACGGGCCGCTGAACATCTTGTCCAGGTCGCGGATGGCCCGGTCGGTCCGGGCCGCGTGGGTGTTCTGGTCCTCCTTCGCCGTGACCGCCTGCCGCGACGTGAAGACGATCATCCCGAACACGAAGAGCATCGCTCCGGCCAAGATGCACGCCAGCACTTTCCCTCGGTTCATGCACACCTCCAGTTCAGGGCTTCCCGATACAGACGAGTGTTCCTCCGTGGGAAAGTACGATTGGCGACCGAGGGTTGCCAATCGCACCGGAACCCCTTCCCCTCTCGTGCGTCCAACACTCACACCATGAGGAGACTGACCATGAAGCGACTGATGCTCCTGGCGGCGGTTGGGTTGCTCGCCTGTCCGGCCATCGCCGATTTGTGCGACACGTGCGGGGACAGAATGTTCATCCAGTCCGTCGGCAGGTGCGGCAACTGCGACGGACAGACCACCAGCAGTTCGCACAAGCTCTGCCCCACGTGCGGCGCCAAGCTCCGCCAGTGCGAGCACTGCCGCACGCCCCTGGCACCCGCGCCGGGCAAGCCCATCGCCATGGCCGACTGCGGGGAACCCCCCGTCTTCGTCCGCGTCATTACCGGCAGCGCCGACTCCACCGCCCCCCCGGCCGAGGACTGGATCGACAAGGCCGTCGCCGACCAGGGCTCACCCAAAGCCCAGGCCGACACCGGCTGGATCGAGATCTCCTGCGAGCCCAAGGAAGTCTTCCGCTCCCCGCAGGGCGGGCGCAAGATCGCCGCCGTCCTCCTCGCCCCGCGCAAGCTCAATGAAGCCATCGTCGTCGTCACCGGCGCCAAGATCGGCAAGGACCCGCACATGGTCACGCTGCGCAGCGGCGTGGGCGAGCGCACCGTCGTCAAGCTCACCGACAACCCCGCGCCCGGAAACGTCTTCCTGGCCGTGCGGGTCGGCGCCGAACAGCCGACCACCAAAGCGGCCGAGAGGGCCAGGACGCTCAAGGGAGGCGTCGCGAACCTCCAACTCCTTCTCCAGATCCACAAGCCCCCGCGGCAGGACCCGCCGCTCCAGGCGCTGACGCTGCACGTGGAGGGGAAGGTCGAGGCTGTGGAGAACAACCTCGTCGCCCGCATCGACAGGCTCCAGGCCGAGAAGATCATCGACTTCCTCGCCCGCGAAGGCTTCCTCGACCAGGCTGTGGACACGGCCCTCAAGGACATGCCGGCCCCCGAGACGACGACATACACGATGGCCCTTCGCGGCCCCGGCGGCATCGAACTCCGCCAGGACCTCGGCTGGAACCTGGCCATGTTGCGGCGTCTGGAGGCGCTCAAGACCGTGCTTTCGGGCGACGCCGCCAAGCAGATGGGCGGCCTGCTCGGTCCCCTGTCGGGCTACAAGCGGCAGTGGGAAGCCAGTGCCGAGGGCGGCGCCGCGGCCGTCAGGCAGGGCGTCGAGGGCAACGTGTCCAAGCAGAAGGGCAACTTCATGCCCGGCCCGGGCGCGGCCGGCGGCAGGACCACGCCGCTATCGGTGCCGGTGCACGTCTTCCGCGGCAAGCTCAAACCCATGGAGAAGTTCGACCGCAGGCACGCCCAGTTCGTCGTCACTGCCCGCAGCGACGACAAAGGCTGCTACCGCGTCGGCCTCGACCCCGGCGTGTACACGGTCGTGGCCGAGATCGACGGCAAACTCCACCTCAACCTGATGCGGAACGACGGCACGTGGGCGACGGTGGCGGTCGATCGCGGCAAGTGGACGCATTGGGATATCGTTGATTCATCCGAAGCGGCGTTTTGACAGCGCGACCCAGAGACAAAGGGGGACAGAGGCGAGATGGCGGGGGTGCTCCGAGGGAAGCAGCTCTGTCTTGCCTCTGTCTCTCTGCGCCCCTGGGTCGCGCATTTTCCGCTTGAACCCGCCCGGTGCGATTCTCTACCATCGGTGCTGACGTGGCCGGGCGGAAAAACGGAGCAGCCCCGCCGATTGCAGTGACATCAACCCGAGGAGTGAACATGGCATACAAGATCACCGACGGATGCACCGCGTGCGGCACCTGTGCCGAATCCTGCCCGGCCGAGGCCATCAAGGAGGGCGAGAAGAAGTACAGTATTGACGCGGATGCGTGCATCGACTGCGGCAGTTGCGTCGACGCCTGCCCCGTCAGTGCGATCGTCGAAGGAAGCTGACGGCCCTTCGGAAGCGTCCCGGGCCGGGGCCGCCACAAGCGGCCTCGGCCCTTTTCCTGCGCGGACGAGAGCCTCAGCTTTCGGCTGTCAGCCGTCACCGGTCAGTCTGCCGGGCGAGTTCCCCTTCTTCGCCGAAGGCGGATGGCGAATGGCTTGCTTCCCGCAATTTTCCCTGCCGCTTTTCGTTAGAACCCTCAAGTGCTGTAGAATGGCCGGGGCATGCTGTGCCGTCGTGTCGCGACGGCCTACGAGGTGCGGTACATGAAACACGCGAGGAATTCGGCGGCCGCGGCGGCGGCCGCGGTCCTGTCGCTCGTCCTGACGACTTCGCCCGTTGGGGCCCAGACCACCCGCGACGCCAACGCCCAGCCGGTGGTCAAGAAGTCGCCCGAAGCGGCCGCCGAGGATGCGCCTCGCGGCTTGCGCAGCGTCGATGAGGGAGTCGTCTACCTCCCGCGGACGATCAAGCCCGGGCCCGTGCTCGTTCTGGCCGAGTTGAACGACACGGCCGAGGACGTGCTTTCGGCCTTCAGCAAGTCGCTGGAGGCCCGCGGCCTGCCCGCCGTGGCGCCCAAGTGGGACACCGACAACCCCGGCAAGGTGTTGGACGAGATGGAGAAGCTGCTGGGTTGGGTGGAGAAGGCCTACAGGTTCAAGCCGACGAAGCTGTACGTGATGGGCTACTCCACCTGTGGCGACCTGGCGTGCTCGCTGGCGATCGAGGACCCCTCGCGTTTCGCCGGCCTCGTGCTGGTCGGGTGCGGGCCGACGGGCCTGAAGGCCGCAAGACTCGCCAAGACGCGCGACCTGCCCGTTCTGCTCGTGCACGGCGAGGCCGACACCACCTGCACGCCGGAGAAGGCGAAGGAGGCGCGAAAGGCCCTTGCCGACGCCGGCCTCAGGGTGACCGCCAAGACGGTCGCCAAGGCCGAGCACAGCGACCTGGTGACCGACAAGAACGCCGGCACGTTCCTCGACTGGATCGTGCCGGCGGAGAAACCCGCTGTTGCGGCAGCCTCGCCGTTCGCCGACTTCGCCGGCAAGTGGACCGGCAAGACCAAGTTTCAGAACTGCGACGTTGAGATCACCCTCGGCGCCGACGGCGCCGTCCAGGGCGGCAGGATGGGCACGCACCCCTTCCAGAACAAGGGCCAGGTCACACTTGACGACGCCAGGCAGCCCACCAGGGACAAGGCGTTCAAGATCAGCTTCTACTTCGCCGACGTCTGCCAGGACAAGGTCAAGACCATCGAGCAGGCCACGTTCACCTCCGCCGCCGACGGCAGACACCAGATCGAAGGCGAGTTCGTCAACCCCTGCTTCGCGCCCTCCAACGGCTGGATCAAGCTCACCCGCGTGGAGACGGGCGCCGCCGCCGTCGTCACCGGCAAGGCCGACAATCCGGAAGATTGTCGGAAGCTCCACATGGCCGGGCGGTACGCCGACGCCATCAACGGCTACAGGAGCCTTCTGGGCAAGAAGCCGATGCGCACGGCGGCGGCCATCGGGCTGGCCAATGCCCAGGCGATGACCGGCAACTATGCCGACGCGGTCAAGAGCCTGCGCGACGCCAACGACGAAGGCAAGCTCAGCCCCGAGTGGCAACTCGCGATGGCCGAGGCCCTCGGCAACGTCGGCCAGTATGCCGACGCCCTCGGCCACGCCCAGAAGGCGAATCTGATGCGCCCGACCTGGGCCGCCGCCATCTTCACCAACGGCAGCCTGCTGGAGACGCTCGGCCGCAAGAAGGAAGCGGCCGAGGTGTACAAGACGATGTCGATGGTGCTGGTGAAGGACGACTACAAGAAGGACGCGGCCGCCCTGGTGGCGCTGGGGCGGATCATGGACCGCCACGCCGTCCTGACCGGGCAGCGGGCGAGCGAGCAGGCCGCCAACATCCTCCACAACTACTTCCAGGAGGCCTACCTCAACGCCGACAGCGGCTACTGGCCCGCGAACATCGCCGCCGGCATGTTCATGCTGACCAAACACCGCCCGGTGAACGCCAACGCGGAGTTCGACCTGGCCGCGAAGATCAACGGCAACATCCCCGACGTGCACGTGGGCAAGGCGGCGATGGCCTTGGAGCAGTGGAACTTCGAGGGCTGCATGTCCGCCGTCGAGAACGCCCTGCGGATCAACCCCAACCACCCCGACGCCCTTCTTCTCAAGGCCGCCTGCCTTATGCAGTGGCGCAAGTACGACGACGTGCCCCCCGTCGTCGAGAAGGTCCTCAAGGTCAACCCCAACCACCTCGAGGCCCTGAGCATGATGGCGGCCGTGCACGTCCGCAAGGCCGAGGACGCCAAGGCCGCGCCGTACATCCAGCGGGTGAAGAAGGTCAACGCGAACCACGCCGGCCTGCCGACGACCATCGCCGAGTGGCTCTCGGCCGGACGGCAGTTCGACAAGGCCGAGAAGTACTACCAGGAGGCGATCGCGCTGGCGCCGGAGGCGGCCGAACCCGTGACGGGCCTGGGGCGCATGTACATGCAGACGGGCGACGAGGACAAGGCCGTGGACGTGCTGAAGAAGGCGTTCAGCCTCGACGACTACCGCGCCGACGTGGTGAACTACCTCAACCTGCTCGAGAAGATGTCCAAGTACGCCGTGAAGGAGACGCCGCATTTCATCGTCAAGGTCGACCCCAAGCACGACAGCGTCCTGCTGAACCAGGTGGCCGAGTACATGGAGTCCATCCATGGCGACGTCGTGCGCGACTTCGGCTTCGATCCGCCCAGGAAGACCATCATCGAGTTCTTCCCCACGCACCAGGACTTCTCGATCCGCATCACCGGCCGCGGGTGGATCGGCACTGTCGGCGCGTGCACCGGGCGGGTAATCGCCCTGGCCGCCCCCAACACCGAGCGCAGCCAATTCGGCACGCACAACTGGGCCGTCGTGCTGCGTCACGAGTACACGCACACCGTGACGCTGATGGCCACGGGCAACCGCATCCCGCACTGGTTCACCGAGGCCTGCGCCGTCTGGCAGCAGCCCGACAAGCGGAACTACACGTACGTGCAGATGCTGGTCGAGGCCACGCGCGAAGACAAGCTGCTGCCGATCAAGGAGATCGACTGGAGCTTCATCCGCCCGCGCCGGCAGGGCGAGCGCGGCCTCGCCTACGCCCAGGCGGAGTGGATCCTCGAGTACCTCATCGAGACCAAGGGCTTCGACACCGTCGGCAAGATGCTCAAGGGCTTCGGCGAGGGCCTGACGCAGCCCCAGGTGCTGGACAAGGCCGCCGGCATCCAGGAAAGCCAGTTCGACGCCGGCTTCCGCAAATGGGCCGCGGACACCGTGCGGAAGTGGGGTTTCAACCCCGACCCGCCGCCCAAAACGTCGGAGTGGTCCAAGAAGGCACGCCAGAACCCCGACGACGCCAACGCCCAGGCCACGTACGCCGTCGCCCTCTACTACGCCCGCCAGCAGGACGAGGCCGAGAAGGCCGCCCGCAAGGCCCTGGAGGCCGACCCCGACAACACGCGGGCGCTGTCGGTGCTGGCCAGCGTGCTCGTCCGCAAGCAGGAGTACGACGAGGCCATCGAACTCGCCTCTCGCCTGGAGAAACGCGACCACACCACCAGTTTCGCCCCCAGGGCGCTCGCCCAGTGCTACATCGCCAAGAAACGCTGGGCCGAGGCCATCCCCGCCCTCGAACTGCTCCAGCAGCGCCAGCCGCTCGACCAGTTCAGTTACGACGAACTGGCCAAGATCTACATCCTGCTCGGACAGAGCGAAAAGGCCCTGCCCAACCTCATCCATCTGCACCGCCACACGATGAAGGATCCGCAGTACGCCCGCCAGGTGGCCGAAATCCTGCGATCGCTCAAACGCTACGACGAGGCCCTCGCCTACTTCGTCGAGATCTCGCACATCAACCCCTACCAGCCCAATGCGTACGAATCCATGGCCGGCATCTACCGCAACAGCCGGCAGTACGACAAGGCCGTCGCCGCGATCGAGAACGTCACGCTTATCCAGCCCGACGACGCCGACGCCTGGGCCAAGTGCGCCATGATGCGCTACCTCAACGGCAAGGAGGCCAAGAGCAAGGACAAACTGCTCCACGCGAAGGAAGCGGCCGAGAAGTCCGTGAAGCTCGACCCCGAGGGCCAGGGCAAAGTCGTACTGGAGCGGATCGAGGGCGCGATCGAGCAACTCGGCAAGGCGTGACAGCCCCGGTCGCCTACAGAGCCGGGGCGTGTCGCCCCGGTCGCCACCTGCCGGGAACGGGCCGCGTCGCGGCTCCCCGGCAGCGGGGCACGGCGCTCCTCGCGCCCGTCCGGCGCGATTCCACCGATTTCACCTAACGCCGCGGCCGCGGGGCTGTCTGCCACTGCGTAAGTCAAATGGACGTTTGAAAGGCTCAAGAGGAAAGGACACGACCATGACCCGCACGAAGACAACCCTGACAGCCCTGACATCCCTGGCCGCCCTGGCGCTGCCGCTCGCATTGGCCACCGGCGCCTACGCCGACAACGATCGCGGCCGGGACCGCGATGACCGGCACATCCAGCGACATGATCGTGCATGGGGCAACCACGCCCGGCCGGGCGCCTTCATTGAACACCGCTCCGCCGGCCTTGTCCGGCCGATCCTCGGCCTGGTCGGCTCGCTGATTGCCGACAACCACTGCGGGCCGGTGGTCGTCCGCACTGCCCCGCGCGGGCACTGGGCAACCGTCACCCGCCAGGTGCTCGTCGAGGCCGGGCACTGGGAACTGCAATCGACGCCCGCGGTGTACGAGTGCCGCCGCGATTGGCGCGGCCGATTGGTGCAGGCGTGCGTCCGCCCGGCCGAGACGGTGCGGGTCTGGATTGCCGACCGCTACCAGACCGTGGTTGAGCGCGTCTGGGTGTGCGACTGACCGGATCGCCTGGGCCCTGCCGCCCACCGCGATTGTGGGACAAGCGGGCCGGTGTGTCCTTCGGGATGCCCCGGCCCGCTTCGTTGCCGTCGGGCCCGGCGGCCAAGCCCTCAGAACGTGGTGCGCCATGCCGTGGTGCGGCGACCTGCCCGATGGCAGGACCGTCATCGGCACGCAGCCGCCACTGGTGTGGGACGGCAAGGCGTTCTCGCGGCTCCTGCCCGCCGACCAGTGCCCCGCCGGCTGGGTCGTCGCCGCCGACGGCGACGGGCGAATCTACTTCCTCACGGCCGAGGGCCTCGGCGCCGGCAACGGAGCCCGCACCGTGAAGGCGGCAACCGGACCGGCACGGGCCGGCTCCGTTGGCTCAGAACACCCAGCCCCTCTGCTGGCGTGGCACCCTTGGCAAAGGTATCATCATCCACTCCAACAGGAAGGACTTGCCATGAATCGGCGTGACTTGCTTCGCATCGGCGTCGTCGGCGCGGCGGCGTGGGCGGCGGGACGGACGGCGACGGCATGGGCAGCCGGCACGCCAGGCGCGGCGTCCGCGCCCGCGTCGGCGCCGGCCACGCAACCGGCCGGACGGCGATTCGCCATTGGCGACATGGCCGGCAAGAGAGTGCTCATCGTCGCTGCCGATGGGACCATCGAGTGGGAGCACCCCGCACCCAACGTCGGCGACCTGTGGGTGCTGCCCGGCGGCAACGTGCTGTTCACCACCGGCCGCGGGGCGATGGAAGTCACGCGTGAGAAGAAGGTGGTCTGGAAGTACGAAACCGCCAGCGAAGTCTACACCTGCCAGCGGCTGGCGAACGGGAACACTTTCGTGGGTGAGTGCTCCGCGGCGCGGCTGCTGGAGGTCACGCCCGAAGGCAAGATCGCCAGGGAGATCAAGCTGCTGGCCGAGCCCAAGGGCGGGCACATGTTCATGCGGAACGCTCGCGTGCTGGCCGACGGGCATTGCCTGGTCGCCCACACGGGCGGCGGCACCATCCGCGAGTACGACGCCGACGGCAAGAAAGTGTGGGAAGCCGCGGCGCCCTCCCCCTACGCAGCCATCCGTCTGCCGAGCGGCAGCACGCTCGTCTCCTGCGGCGAGGCCAAGGGCGGCAGCAAGGTGATGGAGATCGGCCAGACCGGCAAGACGGTCTGGGAAGTCGCGCAGAAGGACGTGCCCGACATCCTGCTGGCGTTCATGACCGGGATGCACCGGCTGCCCAATGGCAACACGGTGATGAGCAACTGGCTGGGCCACGGCAAGTTGGGCAAGGCCCCGCACCTGATCGAGGTCACGCCGGACAAGAAGGTCGTGTGGACCTACGCGAATCACAGGGACGTCAAGACGGTCGCCACCGTGCAATGCCTCGATGTGAAAGGCGACGCGGTGAAAGGCGAACTGATCCGATAGGAAAGGAAGAGAGAGAAGCATAGAGACTGTAGCCCTTGGTGTGTCTTCTTCAGCCCAAGGGGCTGGTGGAATGAAGCGCAGGCCGTGGAGGCTCTTGACGGCCTGGGCTGTGATCCATCAGCTTTACGGGCATGGACCAGCGATGCGCCTGTCTCCGAATTGCACCGATGGTGCCACAGCCTCAAGTCAAGAAAGCGCCTGTGTGCCTGTGGTTCTTCATCGACGACGGGAAGCGCCTTACAACTCCGATGGCCCGGGACGACAACAACGCTGAGAGGTGATCCATGGGAATCATTCCGAACCGTTCACCGTCCGGCTTCGGGCGAGTCGGCGTGTTCGCCGTTGCGGCCTCCACGCTGATGCTGCTGTCCGCCGCCCTTTGCGTAGCCGGCGATGCGAAGGAGATGTCGGCGTCCTATCTCGCCGGCCTGGATGCGCTGTCGGCCGGGCGGTGGGCCGATGCCCTGGCCGCGTTCACCAAGGCGACCGATGCCGACGAGGAGAACGCCGACTACCACACCGCCCGCGGCGTGGCTCTGGTCCTGTCGCAGCAGTTCCCGCCCGCCATCAAGGAACTCCAGCGTTCTCTGCGGCTGCGGGCCAACGAGTGGGAGACCAAGCTGTGGCTCTCGGCGGCGTACAAGATGGGCGGCGACCCGGCCAAGGCGGCTGAGTACCTGGTCTATGGTCCGCCCGGGCACGGCAGGCCGGACAAGGCCGTCCTGGACTACAGCATATTCGTCTCCACGCTGACCCAGAACTACTGGTACGCGCTCACCAACGGGCAATACGTGGACTACAAGACGAAGAAGTCCATGAGCACCAAGGACATCGCGGCCGCGGAATTCCCGCGGGCCGGGGCCATGTTTGCCCAGCGCCGCCAGGGGGCCGCCCCGCCGCAGTTGGGCGGCGTCCTGCTGGACCGGATCAAGGCGAACATGAAGGACCGGCAGTACGCCGCCGCCGTGAAGGACCTCGACTCGCTGCTGGCGGCTTCGCCGGAGGACGACAACCTGCTGCTGCTCCACGCCGACGCCCTGCTGGCCTTGGGCGACTACACCGGCAGCCGGTCGGAGTACACCCGCGTCCTGACCAACCAGCCAACCTGGACGGGCGCGTATCTCGCCCGGGCGCAGGCGGCAGCCCACCTGGCCGACGCGGCGCGAGCCAGGAGCGACCTGGCCATTGCAGGGAAGCTGGGAGCCAAGGACGTCGACGCGGTAGGCCAGGAGGTCAATCGCGTGCTGGCGGGCATCAGGCCGCAGGCCCCGGCCGAGGCGCTGGCCCAACTGGACAGGGCCGTTCGCGCGGGCGAGGGCGACGCCCGCCTGGCGGAACTGGCCCTGGCCGTCGAGCAGGCCGTCAATGCCCGCCGGCTGCGATACGACGAGATCTACCAGGACCGGCTGCGCATGCTGGACGAGGCCCGCCGGGCCGACTCGAAGAACCCCGACCGCCTCGCCGACCTGGCGGACTTCCTGTTTGCCGAATCAAGCCCGCCCTTCGAGCAGGTCGAGCCGCGAAGTTGGCCGGTCTATTTCCGCCACGTGCCGCAGGCGGTGGCGAAGTTCGGCCCGGCCGGCGAAATCCTGCCCGCCCCGCCCGCGCGGCGGACGGCCGGCGAGGTGGCCCGGGCCTTCGGGCTGCTTGAGGAGGCCCTGGCCGCCAACCCCAATCACGTCCGCTCGCTGGGCATCAAGGGCACGATCCTCAACTCGCGGGGCGAACACGCGCAGGCCCGCAACGCCCTGGACAAGGCCCTAGCCGTCAAGCCCAACGACCCCGTCCTGCTGCGGGAGCGGTCGGTCGCCCTCCAGGGCATCGCCCGGGCGAACGCGCTGGCTGCCGCGGCCTTGCGAACGCCCAGTATCAGCACGGTCAACAACGGCGATGGGACTTCGACAACGACCACCCGGTACCCCAGCCCGGCCGACCTGGCCCGGGCGGACGCCCTGGATCGAGAAGCGAAGGAGTGCCACGAGAAGGCGGTGGAGGACATGGCCAGGGCCCAGAAGCTGACGGCCGGCACGGCGTTGGGCGCTTACTACCAGGGCCTCGTCGACTACGCCTACCACGATGTCAAGCAGGCCCAGGCCGACTTCCAGCAGGCGGTCAAGCTCGATCCGAAGTTTCGCGACGCGTGGGAGCAATTGGCCAAGACCAGTTGGGAACTGGGCCTGCCGGAGGAATGGGCGGTTGCCCGCGTGGGGGCGCTGAGCTTGATCCAGACCACCGCGGGGCCTTGGCTGACGGTGGCGCGCGATCGCATCGTCAAGACGCAGTTCAAGAGCGCCCGCGAGGCCCTCGTCGCCGCCCGCCAGCTCGATCCTGCCGACGCCCGGGCCCAGTTCTACGAGGCGGAGATCGACGCGGCGAATGACAAGCCTGACCAGGCCCTGGTGCGATACCACGTCGCCCTGGCCCTGGTAGAGGCACGCAGCCGCCTGCACGGGCGGAACTTCGCCACGCCCCAGCCGCGATCCCTGCCGCCGGAGCCCCAGGACATCGGCCTGATCGTGGCCCTGCGCAACAAGGTGGGCGCACTGCTGTTTGAGCAGGGACAGGCCCAACGGGCGGAGAAGTTGTTCCAGGCCAATGTGGACTTCCTTGCCGTCCTGCCGCCGGAGAAGCAGGCGACGCCGGTGCCGCGGGCCGTCCTGCCCAGCAGCACCATCGACCCCGGCGCCGTTCCGCTCAACGAGACCTGCGCCAGTCTGAAGATCCGCGCCCAGGCGGGGGTGGACTACACCGGCTGGACCCGGCGATACCGCGACCCCGCGGACGTTGCCTTGGCCTCCCGGACCTACAAGCGGCTTGTGGTGGACTTCAACGTCACCGACCCCAAGCCCGAGGTGCTCCAGGCGGTGATTTCCCTGGGTCTGGCCGAACTGCACGTCAGCAAGGGCAACTTCGCCGAGGCCAGGGAGTTGCTCCGCAACCAAGGGGCCACGCCTCAGCCGCTCTGGCAGGAGATGCGCAAGGTTGAGAGCCAGGTGAACGAGGCGCGACGACCGGCTAGTGTTCTGCCAGAAATGAAATGACGGGTATCGGGTGCCACGCAACGCCGTTCACGGATTCGGCCTGTCTTGCGTTGTAACCTACAACAAATGATGCGCTTCTAATATACTGATCGCGCGCTTGATCCGGTCTCCTTTGGCAGATTGCGATGGATTCCCATGGCGGCGGATGGCTCTCGCGTCGCTTGTCCTCCAACGGCCGCCAACGAAGTGGCGTTTGGTTACGGAGCCAAGAGGAAGTCTGCCCCGCGGCAGTACCTCACGACGGTGTTCCACCTGGCCACGGGATTGGCCTGGGACTGGCGCAGAGGTCCAGTGGACGCTGCGCGTGGTGCGTCGAGCGACACGGCAGCGCCGGGCGCGAGTGCCGACCGGCGGGCCGGCCGGGCAACTGCGGAAAGCATGCGTGGATGAGTATGCACGATCCGGTTCGAGGAAGGCGCGGAACTGGCCGCACAGGAAGAAGGAGCAACCGCCAGGTCGTCCTCAGAGTTTGTGAAAGAATTGGGTCTCGCAGGTTTGCCCGCGCTGGACGCTTTCTGTCGCCCCTTCGGGGCTCCATGCTTAATTGCTTGTGTACCGGGGGCTTACGCCCGCGGCCAAATCCTGATCGCCCCTTCCGGGCGAAGAGGGACAAGGCCGCTTCCGCGATTCTTCCACAAACTCTCAGTCCGCATGGCAACGGAGATGGAAGTCCAGCAGGCACAGCGAGCATCACCGTGGGCTAGCTGCATAGTTTGCGGCGTTGGGTGCCACGGCTGCAAACAGCGCAGCCGTGGCACCCATGAAATCATGGCCTGAAGGACACTCCCTTCGCCTCCTCGTAGAAGTGGTATCTCTTTTCAGCCTTTTCTCGCTGGATGCTGGAACTCCGCGTCCACTTCTGTTACCATCCTTCGATTCGCGCCAGGACGGAAGGTCGGTTCCGGGCTCCGGGCTCACGGCCCCACGACATCCGGCCCAGCGGAGGTATCGAGAATGTCACGACAGAACGTCGGCCTGTGCAACACGTGCAGTGCTCGCGTGCCCGCGGAGTTCTTCGAGCGCGACGGGCAGATCTGGATCCGCAAGAACTGCGCCGAGCACGGCATCAACGAGTCGCTGGTCAGCACCAACGCGAAGATCTGGCTGAACAAGCGCGACATGTGGCAGTACGTTGAGCCCGAGGCGAAGGTCTGCACCCTCAAGTGCGACAAGTGCAGGCACGACCACAAGCCCAACATCTGCTTCATCGACGTCACCAACCACTGCAACATGAACTGCCCCATCTGCATCGCCACGGTGCCCGGCATGGGGTTCGACTACAATCCGCCCGTCAGCTACTTCGAGAGGATCTTCGCCCACGTCAGCCAGTGGGACCCCAAGCCCATCATCCAGCTCTTCGGCGGCGAGCCCACCGTCCGCGACGACCTGTTCGACATCATCGCGGCCGCCCGCAAGCACGGCCTGCGCCCCAACGTCACCACCAACGGCGTGCGGCTGGCGAACGAGGAGTACGCCAGGAAGTTCTGCGAGCAGCGGATCGGCGTGCGGTTCGCGTTTGACGGCTTCGACCCGGACATCTACGAGAAGCTGCGCCGCAACCGCCCCGCGTACTTCAAGAAGCTCAAGGGTCTGGAGAACCTCAAGAAGTTCAGCCGCCGCAAGCAGACGATGATCGCGTGCGCGGCCTGGGGCATCAACGACCACCACATCCGCGGCATGATCGACTACATCCACGAGAACGCCGACTTCATCTCTGAACTGGCGATCATCCCCCTGGCCGACACGTGGGACAAGGAGGACTTCAAAGAGGCCCGCCCATGCACGCTCGAGGACGTCGAGAAGATGGTGCAGATCGCCGTCGGCGGCGACGAGGTCGAGTTCATTCCCGCCGGGCTGTCGTACGCGATGCGGATTCCGCGCCCGTTCTTCCGCCACAACCCGCGATCCGAACTGCTGCTGTTGGCGGGCGTGCATCCCAACTGCGAGTCGATGACCGTCCTGGTGGACGACGGCAAACGGTATCGCGGCATCAACCACTACCTGAGGGTGCCGCTGAGCAAGGCGGCCGTCGAGTTCGCCTCGCTGTGCCGCAAGATCGAGCCGAGGCTCAAGGAACTGGATCCCAAGAGGCGATGGCAGCGGCTGAAGGGCCAGTGGCTGGTGGTCAGGACGCTTCTCGGCTGGGTGCTGCGGACGTTCGACTTCGGCAAGCTGACGGGCGGCAACCCGCCGCTGGCCATGCTGAAGATGCTGATGGAGGACCTGCGGTACAACTTCACGCGCAAGGGCGCGCTGGACCCGGGCGAGAGCCGCCGGCGGCGGCGCTTCCTCCGCGTGGCCATGCTCCCCTTCGAGGAGCAGCACTCGGTGGACGCGACGCGCCTGGAGAACTGCAAGGCCGTCTTCCCCTACGAGGACGCCGATACGGGCAAGATCAACATGATCCCGGCCTGCATGTGGGTGCCCTACCGCAACGACGTGCTGCGGAAGATCTCCGAGAAGTATGGCGTGGTGGACGGCAAGGGGCGCATGAAGGCCCCCGGCACGGCGGACTTGGCGACGCAGGCCGCGGCGCCGGCGGGAGCGTAGGCAACGAGCGGTCCGCCGGTATAGTACGAACGATTACGGAGAAGCCGGCGATCCTTCCAGACGATCTTTACATCGAGAAGCACGGCGGAAGCGATGTTCGCGAGGCCGTAACTGGCGTTGGCATCGAACACGTCCTGTGGGCGTACCCCAGCGGAATGCTGGCCGAGGAAATTGCCGCCGCGTTCACCACCGTGCCGCTGGACGCCATGCACGGCGTCATCGCCTGCTACCTGCGCAATCGCCGCGGCGCTGACACCTCCATCCCCCAGTGGCGCCGCGCCGCGCGCCAGAACCGCGCTCGCCAATCCGCCTCGCATCCCTCGCCCGTGGTCGGCCGTCCTAGGAATCGCTGCATCCGTGCTGATTCGTTGGACTATTGGTGACTCCCAGTGTCAACCTCTTTCTTCAGACGCCCAAGTACAGCCAACACATCAGGGCATCCGTGCCTGCCGGCCCTATCCATCGCTTCCTTCGCAATCGAACTTGCTTGATCTGTCTTTGCTCGCACTTCCTCGAGTGCAAAATGAAGAAGAACTAGAGTCACATTCACCGGCTCATTCGCGGCCCGCGCCTCTCGAACTGCTCCTAAGTAAAGACGCCGCCCCCGTTCGCTCTGTCCTTGTCTATAGGCAAGCAACCCTCCTGTAGCAAGCCAGACGAAATGACAATGCTTGCCTTGTACCTCCTGGCCTATTTTCCTGTACGCCTCAACTGCACCATTAAGATCACCAGCCTGCGCCGCAGCGAACGCGAAATTATTCAGTAACGCAAAGTTGTCAGGGTTCGCCACCAGACCCCGCTTCGCGATATCGGCGCTCTCCCCAAACTCACCCAACCCAAGTCCTGCGTAGTATGACCCCCACACTGCCGGCCGACTTGAGAATGCCTGATCGACAAACCACCGCTTGGAAGCCTCCAATGCCACAACCCATCTGCCCGACCTACCTGCACTCCATGACAGTGCTTCCTCAGACGACTGACGCACCTTCACCAGCTCTTCCTCAATCTTGATCTCCCCAACGTGTCGTTGAGCCCATTCTGCTTGCGCAACAGCGTTTTCAGTCGGCACGACCAAGGAAAGGCGATACAACTCTGCCGCCTTCTTAGCTCTTCCTGCCTCCAACTCCAGTGTCGCCAATGCGCTCGCCAATTCGGACACGTGAAGGGGAGCACAATCGCCGCTCGACACCACTGTTCTAGCATGCTTAACTAACTTGGATGTTCTACCCATCGCCGCAGCCGAGGCGATCTCCGCCGACAGGAGCCATGGATCCGCTCTTACCCCTGGCGAGTTAGCGATGAGGCTGTGGGCTTGCCCATAGTCATCGTGATGTATATATAAGCGTGCCACCGAACGCAGTACGAACCTGTTATAGGGAGCCAATATCAGTGCTGGCCTAACTGCGTCTATTGCCTGATTGCGGAAGCCAAGGCTTTCATAGGCAAGCGCGAGGTCTACCCACAGAAAGACATTTCTAGGCTCCACTTGCGTCCGCCTCCGCAAATCGTGGATTCGATTCCGGAACTCACCAATCCTGGTGGTATCGTGGAACTCCTCCGTAACTGAAGAAGCCAAACCAAGTGCCCTACGGGCCAACCTTTCTGCTGTTGGATTCGCGTTCGCTCCAGCCGAAACTATGAACTCGGCCGCCTCTTTCGCCTCCTCGTGCCGACCAATCACGATCGCATTACCAACTACCTCAGCTGCATACCTAACACCTCCGCTGGCCTTCCACCTTTCGATCGACTGTTTCAGCGCTTCGACAGAAAGGGGGGCTGGGCTCCTTCGATTGGACAACGCACATTGCAGTTCTGTAAGCGAGGTTCTTGAGTGGAACGCTCGCCATCGCGGTACAACCTGTCGTTGCTTGTCT
>CAYWTX010000551.1:0-2943 GCA_964461295.1 uncultured Planctomycetaceae bacterium
TGGGCGCTTCAGCGGAAGGGGCGGCTGGACGAGGCGCTTCCCGCGGCCAGGAAGGCGGCGGAGCTTTGCCCGAACTGTCCGGAGGCGCACGCGACGCTGGCGGCGATCCTCATACGATTGGGGCAGGCTGATCGGGCAACGGCGCACCAGCGCGAAGCCGAGCGGTTGATGATGGAGCAGAAGGGCCCGATTGGTCATGAGTGCGGGAAGGCGATCTTCAGCGAGTCCTACCCCGTGGTGCCGGCGGCGTCAACTCAATCTCGCCCCCAGGCCACGCAACATGGCATAGGTATTGACGTACTCCACGCTGAACGCCCTGCACACGTTGGGAATCGGGACCCTCTTGTGGACATCAGGGAAGTACCCTTCATGAGTCACTACTGTCATGCCACGAGTTTTCGCGTATGCCACGAGCCACCCGTCGGCGTTTCCAGCAAATTCCGCCTTGGCAGCGGGCATGAACTGGTCTTGCGCCTCAGCCCAAACCACTATTTCGCTGTACGCCGCGATTACGTCGGGATCGCCGGTTGGCGCGAATGCCTCAGCGAACGAACCCTTGATCCAGTCAGCGAGTTTATCCTTCCCTTTGAGCAGTTCCTCTTTCACGCGATCGATGCTCTGTACCCGCTGTGTCCTTGCGTGCTCTTCCAGCCATTCCCAGAACTTAGGCACAATGTCGAATGCGTAGTAGTCACGCGCGGCGGAGATGAAAACGTTCGCGTCGAGCAAGTATCGCGTTTCTGCCACGCGCTACGCCCCCCTCATCCCGAGGCGCGACACGAATTGCTCGAAGCTCCTCCCATGCAGTCCTGTCATGCGGTATGCCTGAGAGTATCCAAGCCTGCCCTCTCGCACGGCCCGCACGACAGCCTTGCAGAAACGAACGCCCACGCGGCCAACCTGGTTGACGTAGAAGTCGCCGCCGGAAGCTTGGGCGCCTCTCCGGCGTTCGGATGCGAGGTAAGCTCGATAGAACTCAAGAAACGTCTCTTTCTCGATCAGCCCGAGGTCCAGCGCACGCCGCGCAGCCACGATCTCGCTGACCTTGAACCGCCGGGCGATCGCCTGGAAAGGAGGTCCTTCAGAGGCCGCCGCGGGCCACACCTCCCGAAGCAGGCTTTCCGGCACGAGGAACTCGGCTGCCACCCGGTTGCATGCCTTTTCTGTCGTGTCTTGTGCCGGCATGAGTTGGCGAAGGTCAAAGGCGGCGCTGCTTCCGAAGAAGACATGAGCTAGTTCGTGTGCGAGGGTGAACATCTGGGCAGCCTTGCCGTCGGCATTGTTCACAAACACCAGTGGCGCATATTCGTCTGCCAGTACGAACCCGCAGAATTCCTCAGGGTCAAGTTTGCGGTGGGTGTTGTTTCCGACAATGCCGTTCACCACAACCAGAATGCAAGCCTGCTCAATTGCCTCTCGCAACCGGCGCAGGGCGTCTGTCCATGTTCTCTCGAGGCAGGCCCAATCCTCCCCAAAACCAAGGACCTGCCGCATCCGTTGGGCGATAGTGATCGATGGTTCGCCCAGGCGAGCGGAACGAACGAAAGACAAGGGATCCTGGCCCAGGTCCTTGACCTCGTCACGCATCCACGCCTGCCGTAACTGCATCGCGTAGATCGTGTCCAGCAGTTCGGGACTTGGCCTCTCCGGGCGATCTCCGCCGGCGGTGCGGAAGTGATGAATCGGCAACCGTTCTTCAGGGGGGTGGGTGAGGAACAGGAAACCCAATGGTGTGTACGTGTCCTTGGCGAATCTCTCCAACTGCCGCAACGTCGGCTGTCTCTCTCCCGTGATCCACTCCCGTAGTTTCGGAAGAGCAGGCAAAATGTCCTCTATGGCCTGGCCGGATCGCTCCAGAGCCCAAAGAAGAACATTCTTGCTGACGGCAACCGTACTCATCCTGAGAGATCCTCGCATTCCATCCTACCCGTCTCAAGTTGCGGGAGACGGGAGGCGGATCGATAGAAGACAGTTACCCAAGAACAATCGTCAAGTCCATCATCTTTCTGTAAGGAGAGTTCCGTCGCCTTGCTGTCACACTTCCATGAGGCCGGTGGGTTCGTAGCGCCCGGCGAGGCGGAGGGCGAAGCCCGGGCCGACGGCGCGGCGGTGAGTGCCCAGGGCGAGGTCGGGAGTGTTGTTTTCTTCGGAAAGGTGGCCCAGGCAGGCCCATTGCAGTCGGCCGGCGCGGGCGGCCTGGCGGACCAGTTCGGCGGCTTCGAGGTTGGAGAGGTGCCCGGCCGGGCCGCGGATGCGCTCCTGCAAGCGCCAGGGGTAAGGGCCGTTGGCGAGCATGAGCGGGTCGTAGTTGCTCTCCAGCAGCACGGCGTCCAGCGAGGCGAGCACGCCCTCCAGGCCGTCGAAGACGTGGCCGAGGTCGGTGAGGACGCCGAGGCGTCTCCGGCCGTCGTCGAGCACGAAGGCGACGCCTTCGACGGCGTCGTGGGGTGTGGGAACGGTCTGGACGGTGATATCGCCAAGCCGCAGCGTCTGGCCGGGCTGGAAGCAGCGCACGTCGCTCAACGGGCCGATGGCGTGGCGCCGGGCGGCGGCGTCAAGCGTGCGCTGAGTGGCGTAAAGCGGCAGGCCGAACTTGCGCTGGTAGACGCCCGCGCAGCGGGCGTGGTCGACGTGGTCGTGGGAGATCAGCACGCCGTGGACGGAGCGGATGTCGCGCCCGGCCTGCGCGAGTCGCGCGGCGGCTTGCGCGCCGCTGATCCCGGCGTCCAGGAGGAGGCGCGTCCCGGCCGATTCGACGTAGATGCAGTTGCCGTTGCTGCCCGATTGCAGGGCCATGACGAACATTGGTAAACCTCAGGCGCGGTGGCGCGCCGGCTCCGTTTCCTGAAGCTCCCTTTCAAACCGTACGTGCGGATTTCCCGCATACGGCTTACCGATGGTCTTCTCAGGCAGCATGCGCGCCTCCAGGATAGCGGATCGTGC
>CAYWTX010000552.1:0-3187 GCA_964461295.1 uncultured Planctomycetaceae bacterium
CCTAAGTTCTACCGTCGAGGCGGCAGATGTCCAGCGCCAGTTCGAGGTAGAGCAGAGCAGAATCGCCTCGATACGCCGACCGGCGGCTTCCTTTGCGCCTGCCCTTTCGGGCTGCGCGGCACATGGCCGCGGGGCCTGGCATCCTGTTTCCTCTGCCCCGGCTCTGGAATTCGATAGCCGCAGCCAATCAGTGGTTGCGGAGTTCCGCCGGCGGGACGGCAAGGCGCTCGGCGATGGTGTCAAGCGTGCCGCCGTGGGGCTTGGCGACTTCGCCCCGTTCGATGCGGGCGAGCGTCTTGGGGGCGATGCCGGGGAAGTCGTGCCGGGTCAACTGACGCTGCGTTCGCAGCCGCCGAATCGACGCGCTCGTCCCGAACCGGTCGCGTTGTGTCCCGGCAGAGGGCCTCGGCGCCTCGTGAGATCGCTTGCGGCCCTCGACGGCGCGAAGTCCACGACGTTGTCGGAGGTCGCCACGAGGGTGACCTGCCCGCTCCTCCGGTCGCCCCACGACGGCGCCGCGATCAGCGACGGGCCGTTGATGTTGTCGCCATCCCCGCCGGCCAACATCTCGGGGCGAATGATCGGGTTCTCCTGGAATCGCACGGCGCGCGGGGGGTTGAAGTCGGCTGGGGAAATGGCTTGCGTCTTCGCCGCCGGCGGGTTGAGCGGCTCGGGGGTGGCGGAATCACCCTCGAACCGCCGCGGGAGGCGGAACACCTTGCCCGCCTTGGTGGCGAAGTAGAGATGCGATTCCGACTTCTTCAAGGCGTCGCCGTCGGCCCAGAAGGCGTAGAAGTCCGGATGGGCATTCAGCGGCCTGCGGGCGAACGAGTGGTTGCGCTGGCTGGCGGCGGTAAGGTCGGCCGCCTTCGCCCACGTCTTGCCCTGGTCCCTGCTGGTCCACATGGCCATCTCGCCGCCGGTATGTTCCGGCACCGGACCGGGCCCGCTGGGCCCGATGATCCGCCACGTCCCGTCTGCCTCGGCGTAGATGCCGCCCAGGTCGTAGTTGTGATCGACCTTCGTCACCTCGCTGAAGGTCCACGCCTTGCCCGTCCAGTGGGCCACCGCCCACCAGCGCGGGTCGCCCTTGGGCCCTCGCCCGTACGCGCCGCTGGCGCTGGTGATGTAGAAGATGAGCGGCCGGCCTTCGGCGTCGGCAGTGATGTCGTTCAGGAAGACGTAGCGGCCGTCAGCCTTGTAGTCCTTCACGAGGGCGGGGTTGTCAGGGAAAGTCAGCGGCGTGGTCACGGCCTTGCCCTCGACAGTCGTCCACGTCTTGCCCATGTCGTCGCTCTGCACGAAGTAGAGGTTCGTGCGGTTGTCGGAACTGCCGGGGTGCCAGTCCAGGGCGTCCAGGAGGCGGCCCTTCCAGGTGCAACTGGCCTGGTAGTGCCCTTCCCTGGCGAGCTTCTGCTCCTTGGCCCAGGTCCGCCCGTCGTCGCTGGTTCGCCAGTAGGCCTCCCGCCCGCCGGTGTACTCGGTGTACATGAGCAGGAACCCACGCCCCTCGAAATGCCACGGCTGCGGGTACGGGATGTAGCCTTCCCAGACCATCTCGAACTGGTTGATGTCCAGAGGCGCGACGCTGCGGTAGATCTGGCCGGGGAAGCTGCCGCGCGCGGCGCAGAACACCCAGACGTGCCCCTTGGCGTCGATGCACAGGGAGGGATTAGCATGCGCGTCGCGGAAGCCGACGCCTTTGTCGAGGCAATCCCGCACGACGACCGGCCGGGGGACCGTCCCGGTCTTGTGGTCATAGTACGAGACCATGATGACCAGATGGTCGTTGCCCTCGGTCGTGCCGCCCCAGACGAAGAAAGTCTTGTCCGCCGCGGCGGAGTAAACCGCCATCGGGATGTGGTGCGGGGTATACGTGCCCAGTCCGCCGGAATAGGCGGAGCCCAGGCTGTACCAGAATCCGATGTAGCCGTTCATGCGCGTGCCGGTGGATATGGCGGCGCCGGCCGCGGGGCGACTTGCCGGCGCAGCTCCCGCGCCGGCCGCGGGGCGGCTCGCCGGCGCGGCTCCCGCGCCGGCTTGGCTTAACTCCTCCGCCAGTTTCAGCACCTCGCTGCCGGCCAGAAGGAACAGGCCCGTGGCATAGGGAAAGGCGGACTTCGGACCCGCCGCGCCCGGGGCTGCGTCCACCGACTGGGCGTAACCCAATCGGCCGTCAGGCTGCACATGCCCGACCAACCCTCGCCACGCGCGGGCGATCACCGGCAGATACGTCGCCTTGTCCAGCAGCCCTTCGTTCACGCCCCATGCCATCGCGTAGCAGAAGAAGGCCGAGCCGCTGGTTTCGGGATTCGGATACTGCTCGGCGTCGGCAAGGTTCGAGCGCCACAGACCGTCTTCACCCTGGACTTTGGCAAGGCTCGCCGCGAGGCTGCGCAGCAGTTCCATGTAGCGCGCACGGGTTGGGTGCTCCTTCGGCATGTGTTGAAGCACGCGCGCGGTCCCGGCGATGGCCCAACCGTTTCCCCGGCTCCACAGTATCTTCTTGCCTCGCTCCGTCTGCTTGCCGACGTACCCGCGATCACGGTAGAATAGTCCGGTTTCCTTGTCCAAGAGCGATTCGGCGGTGGCCCAGAACATCTTGTCCAGAAAGTCGTAGTACTTCCTTTCGCCGCTGAGCTCGCCGAGCATCGCGATGGTGGGAGGGCCGACGTACAGCGTGTCGATGTAGCCCCACCGGGGCATCTTCTGCTTCGTAGCCCACTCCACCTGGGCATCCACGAAGGCCCGAATCTTCGCGATCCGCGTTTCATCCCGCTTGAGGAAATACAATTCGAGATACGTCTGCCCGCAAGTCAGGGAGTTGGCGGAGTACGGACCCTCCGTGCCGGGCTCCCACTGGTTCTTCTGTGCCCAGGCCACCGCCTGATCGAGGATGGCCGGCTCTTTGCCGGCGCGATACAGGGCCATGACGCCGGTGTAGTAGGTGCCCCCGACCCAGTTGCGGTCGGCGCTCTTGCGCGCGGCCTCCTGGGCATTGACCTTGCGCATCGCCGCCAGAATCCGCTCACGAGAAGCGACCGCCGGCTGCGACGCGGCTGCCTCGCCAGTCTTCGGCTGGCTTGCGGCGGCCCTCGACGGCGCGAAGTCCACGACGTTGTCGGAGGTCGCCACGAGGGTGACCTGCCCGCTCCTCCGGTCGCCCCACGACGGCGCCGCGATCAGC
>CAYWTX010000553.1:0-3320 GCA_964461295.1 uncultured Planctomycetaceae bacterium
ACTGCCGCGCGGACGTCGGCGATGCGTCAGCGCGGGCGCAGATGCTGGCGGACATCCGGCGCCGTTTCGGGGGCCTGCACGTGCTCGTGAATAACGCCGGCGTGGCGCCCAAGGTGCGGGCCGATGTGCTGGAGGCCAGCGAGGAAAGCTACGACCGGCTGATGACCATCAACCTCAAGGGGCCCTACTTCCTCACCCAGCTTGTGGCCCGCTACCTGATCGAGCTGCGCCGCGCCGGGAACGTGGCCGGCTTCGCTCCCTGCATCGTCAACATCAGCTCCATCTCCGCCACGGTGGCCTCCACCAGCCGCGGCGACTACTGCATCAGCAAGGCCGGCATCAGCATGGCCACCAAGCTGTGGGCGGCCCGGCTGGGCGAGTTCGACATCCCGGTCTATGAAATCCGCCCGGGCATCATCGCCACCGACATGACCGCCGCTGTCAAGGACAAGTACGACAAGCTGATCGGCGAGGGGCTGACGCCGATCCGGCGCTGGGGACAGGCCCAGGACGTGGCGGCCGCGGTGGCCTGTTGCGTACGCGGCGATCTGCGTTTCTCCACCGCCCAGGTGTTGGACGTGGACGGCGGCTTCCACCTGCGGACGCTGTAGGCAGCGTTGTCCCGCCCCCCCCACCCGAACCTCCGTGTCGTTCGCTATGCCCTCCCCGCCCCGATGGAACCTTTTCCGGCGCCTGGCCGACCCATAGAATAGACGCGGTGGTTCCCGGCGGTGGGAGTGCGTGCTATGGCCATGCCCGAGACGAGGACGAAATCCGACAGCGATCTGTTCCTCGATTACTCGCTCCGCATGACAAAGGGCCGCCTGCGCCGGGTCTCCCTCGCAAGCAGCGTGCTGCTCATGCTGGCTGCGGCCGCGGCGTACCTGCTTGGGATGGTGGCGGCCGATCACGTGGTGCCCGGGGGCGTTTCGGCCTCTGCGCGGGCGGCGCTGCGGTGGATGCTTCTGCTGCTGGAGTTGGGGCTGGCCGGCTGGCTGATCGCCGCTCCGCTGGCGCGCCGGATCAACGACCTCTACGTCGCCCGTCTGATCGAGAAGGTCCACCCGCGGTTCCGCAACGACCTGACCGCCGCGCTGCAACTTCGCGCCGACAAGCACGTACACCAGGCGACGCTGGCGGCCATCAGCCGCCGCGCGGCGCAGGATGTGTTGGACTCCGATGTGGAGAACTCCGTCCGGGCGCCGACCGTGGCCGTCAGCGGGCTGGTGTTCGCCGCCGCGGCGGGCGCGTTCGCCCTGTACTGCGTGGCCTCGCCCAAGGCGATGCTGCCCTCGCTGAGGCGGGCCTTCGGCGCCGACGGCGTCGCCGTGCCCACGCGAACCGAGATCCAGCCGCTATCCCCCGCGGCCGACAAGACCGTCCTCGTCGGCCAGCCGGTGGACTTCGCCGCCGCGGTGCGGCGCGGGCGCGGCGAGGTGACGATCCGCATCAGTCGCGACGGTGGCAAGACCTGGCTGAACAACGACGTGCTGACGATGCAACCGGCCGTCGAAGATGGCGCCTCCGGCCCGGGCGCCGCGCCCGCCGCCGGCGGGCAGCGATTCCTGGCACGCTGGCCGGAGGCCGCGGCCGTGCCCGGCCACGTCGCCTGGTACACCCTCTCCTGCGGCGACGCGCGGACGCCGCCGCTAAGCTTCAACGTCCTGCCCAAGCCCGCCGTCCGCCTGATGACCGCCACGTACCACTGGCCCGCCTACACCGGCAAGGGCGATACCTCCGACAGCGGCGGGCAACTCGACCTGGCGGCCGTGAAAGGCGCCGTCGTCACGCTGAAGGCCGAGTGCAATCTGCCGGTGAACATGGCGTCGATGGAGTTCCAGAAGGGCCCCGCGGCGATCATGACGGTGGACGGCACGACGATGACGGCGCGGCAGCCGATCACGATGGACGACCGCTTCCGCATCGTGCTCGGCACCAGGATCGACATCGCGGGCGCCAAGACGTGGCAGTCGCCGTGGTGCGCCGTCACGGCGCAGGACGACAAGCCGCCCGTGGTAAAGTTGACCCAACCCGTGCGCCGGGCCGAGCTGCCCATCAACGGCACGATGCGGCTGGCCGGCGAAGTAAACGACGATTTCGGCATCGGCTCGGTCGCCCTGATGGCGGCCGCACCGGACGGCGCGCCCACGCTCATCCCGCTCAGCACGTTCGCGGCGCCCGGCGCGGTGGCCGGACCGATTGATGCGGCCATTCCCGTGGCGACCCTCGGGCAAGTCGGCCAACGGCTCATCTGCCACGTCCAGGCGCACGACTTCTGCCCGCCGACGGGACGGATCGGCCGCAGCGATACCTTCGAACTGGTGATTGCCAAGCCCGACGAGCATCTCGTCGCGCAGGCGGAAGCGGCCGTCGAGGCCGAGAAGGGCGCCAAGGAAGCCGCCGCCGGCGCTGCGCCCGCAAAGACGTCCGAACGGGCGAGCGAGGACTCCAGGAAGGTGAGCGACGCCGTCGACGAGTTGATGAAGATGGCCGACCGCGACAAGAAGCTGCTCGATGCGCTGCGTGAGAAGCTCGGCGATGCCGGCCACGAAGGCAAGGGCGGCGGTACCCCCAAGCAGCCGGGCTCCGACGCCGGCAAAGCCGGCACACCGGGCGATGCCGGCGCGGGACAGGACGCGGGCGCAGCGGGCGCCGGTCAGCAAGGCGCAGGCGCGGGGCAAGGTGCCGGCGCGGGGCAAGGCGCGGGCGCAGGGCAGGGCGCTGGTGCGGGACAAGACATTGGCAGCGGCTCGGTCTCTGGTTCGGGCAGCGGCAGTGATTCCGGGAGCGGCTCGGGTAGCGGCTCCCGCTCCGGCAGCGGAAGCGATTCAGGTTCGGGCACTGGCTCGGGTTCAGGTGCCGGCAGCGGCGGGACAGGCATCGCCGGCGGGAGCGGCCCTGCCGGGGGAGCGCACAGCGGCACGGGCGGCGGCGACGCGCTGAGCGGGTCATCGGACAAACGCGGCGAGGTGGACGAGCCGAACTCGCAACTGGCCGGCGGGCGGCAGCGCGGCAACCTCGAGGCTGTCGGCAGGATCATCGGCGAGGCCCAGAAGGAGCTTCGCGGCGGCAAGCTGGACCCGGAACTGCTGAAGAGCCTGGGCATGTCGCGGGAGCAGTTCGCAGCCTTCGTCGAGCGCTACGCGCAGCGGATCGGCAAGATCGAGAAGATGCGCGACACGACGGAGAAGCCCGACGGCACGATCAAGGGCGCGTTTACGCTGGGCGGCAGCGACCAGAAAGCCGGCGGAAAAGGCCTGGACGACAGCCTCGGCGACGTTCGCGGCGGCGAGAAGCTCTCGCCCGACCAGGTCCGCAGG
>CAYWTX010000554.1:0-3365 GCA_964461295.1 uncultured Planctomycetaceae bacterium
CTGGACACCTTCGTGTGCTCGCCCAGTTCGCCCTCCAACTCCTTCACGCCGCCGGAGACGCCCATCATCGCCACCAGATGCCCGCCGGCCGACGCGCCCCACGCCCCGAACCGGTCGGGATCCAGGCCGAACTTGCCGGCGTTGGCCCGCAGCCATCGCACGGCCGCCTTGCAGTCGTGAATCTGCGCCGGCCAGATCGCCTCCTGGCTGAACCGGTAGCCAACCGACGCGACGGCGTACCCGTCGCCGACCAACGCCACGGCCGGGCAGTTGTCCTTGCTGCCACCCCGCCACGCGCCGCCGTGCACCCAGATCACCAGCGGCAACTTCGCCCCGGCCGGGGGCTTCTCCGGCAGGTACAGGTCGAGCTTGAGCGGGCGCTCGCCGGCGCGCGCGTATTCGATGTCCTTCATCGCCTTGACTCCGGGCGGCAGCGCCCGCAGCCCCGGCCGCGACGCCGGCCGGCTCGTGGGCGGACGCGACTGCGCTACGCCGCTGACCAGCAAGCAGACTACCGCCAAGAACGAAAACGGCAAGACTCGGCGTGTGGAAACCATGCCATTGCTCCTTTCCCGCAGATTGACCCGAACCGGCGTTGCGTTTATGCGCAACGGCGCACCCAAAGGCCAGGCGATGGGATCCTCCCGCTTCGCCAAGGCTTCGCCGGGCAAGACGCCGGGCAAGCGGCCCCAACCGCCGCGTGCGGAAGACCGTCCGCCACCGCGAGGCGCGAGTTGACTGCCGCGGCGGGATGGACATGCCTTTGCTGCATCGCCGGGCGGGCACGCCGCAGGCGCGGCCATATGCGGAGAAGCGGGCGAGGGGACTCGAACCCACAACAACCAGCTTGGAAGCCACCTGGACCTGCAACCTAAGGCACGCAAATAACTATACACAAGCGTGTTGTGGTTCTGCAAGTTCTTTCTGTCTTGCACGCAGTTTATCGGGTTACGCGCGTTTGCGGCCAGTTCTGCCGTACAGACCGCGCTAACTGACGACAACCAGTTCTCCCGGCTGCGAAAAAGTGGTCGTGGGTTAGAGCCCGCCATCGTCGGCGGCATCGAGGTCTCGTTGGCGCTGCACAAATCGCCATGTGTTGAAGCTGTCCAAGTCAATGCGGCGGCGATCCCGAGCCAGACCATTCGTCTTGAACTCGCCCATGGTGGCCGCCTTCGATACACGAGCCTTGGCCTTGGACAAGTCAAGTCCACACACCACGTCTATCAGCAGACTGGCTGCCTCCGTGACGGTGATTCCCTCTCCGGTATCTTGTGACTGGTCACGGTGGTTGTCGCTGGTGCCCGACCGTTGAACGCTCCGGCCCTCGGATGCGATCGCCTGCTCGGCATGTGCGGTGATCGGCCGCTCGGCCACTTGGCTGTCGCTCTTGTGGCCCTCCATCTGGCGGCGCTCGTCCACGCGGTTGCCGACTGCCGCCTTGCTGTCGCGATCTGTGCTTGACGCCTCCTCCAGCGCCCGCGGCGCCCTTCGGACAGGAATGTACGCAAGCTCGCGGTGATCCCAGACGAACTCCGGCCTCGCCTCGATGAACAAGGTCAATGCGTCGGCGCTGGCCTGGACAATGTCCACGGGCAGCCGGCTGGTCAGGCAGAATGGTGGCGGTTCGATATCTCCACCGACATGGTAGTCGGCCCCGCACCTGTAGGGCAGACGGCCGCCCCACGCGAGGTGGTAGAGAACGAGCACCCAGTAGTCAGCCAGGTAGATCCTGGATTCGGTGCCGAGGGCCTGCATCATCGAGCCTGGCAGAAGCCCTTCCCATTCGTCGGGCACGTTGTGGTGCAGGCTGGCCAGCACTTCGCCAACCCGCGTGCCTGTTTCCAGGAACCTGCGGCAGTCCTCCATCCCCTTGATGTGCCAGTCACCGCGATCTCAGGAATAGGCGTCCTGCCTGAAGCCCCAAGCGGATGGAACATGGCGGGTCAGCCATCCATCCGGCACTTGCCACAGAAGATCCTCCGCAGACGCAACCGATAGCGCGTGCGTCACTGTATGGCTCAGGGATCGGCTCCTGGACTCGATCAATCTCAACTCTTCAGCTGGGTGCATTGCTCGACCTCGCTCAGTTTCGCCGCCGACACAGCACGACCTCGTACCATGTCAGCAGCCATGCCGATTGTGCAGAACGAAAGTGCCGCACGGGCGCGTTCATCAACTACCTCACCCGGTACGATCTTCGTCCTCCCTGTCCAGATCACGGTCACGCTGTTGAAGCCTCCAGGCATTGAGCGACACGATCTCGATTCGCCGCTGGAGACGCTGTTTGCCGTTGATCCTGAATTCATTGAGGCTCGCGGCTCTTGAAACTCGCGCCTTGGCCTTCCTGATTCCCAGGCCAGGCAGGTCGTGTGCCAGCAACTCGGCCGCCTGAGTCACCGTGAACCACTGCTCCTCAACGCCCCTGGCGAGCGGGACCGCGGTGGGCTCAGCCTTGGGCTTCGCGCCGTTGTGGGTCGCCAGCCCCAGGATCTTCTTGATGACCCGATCCAGAGTCCGGCCGGCCGTGGGGAAGGGCTTCTGGATCAAGTCCACTGCACCTTTGTGACCCAGCGACATGGCCAGACGCATAAGGTGCTCCGTGTCGTCGGGATGCTCGACCTTCCGGTCGCTCATGATGACTACGGGAGGGGCCTTCCTGCCTTTGGCCGCAAGCATCTCCTCCAGGAGGTTCTCCGCGTTCTGCACTCGCGGGATGCCTTTGGGCGAACGCGTTGGGAAGGCGATGTCCTCCAAGGCGTAGGGATAGTCGTTCGACTGGATCAGCCTCCGGGCCTCCACCAGCGTCCTCGCCAGGTCATACGTGTGCCCCAGCGCCAGGAGGGCTTCTTCGATCATCTCCACGGCCTGTGGATCATCTTCGATAGCGAGCGCCTTGTACTCCATCACCGTCCCTCCTCAGGTCGCCGGAGCGGCCAGGCCGCGCCGGGATACGCCCAACCACAATGGGTGAACGCACATGGTGGTCTCTCCCCCAGGCAACCGTTGGCGCGCCGCCAGGCGGCGTGGTGTCTTACCTGCTGCTGAGGGTCACGGTTGCTTACGGGCCGGTCACTCCGTCCCAGGCCGGGACTCGGTGGGCGGCAGGTCCCTGAACGGCTGGCCGGCGGACCGGGCGTCCATGCCCAGTCCACCGGGCGCCAAACCCGCGATGGCAAGGGCCGCATCGAGGGCCTCTCGCGCGGCTGGACCCATTCGTTCGCGCAAGTCGCGCAAGGAAATCGGGCGGATGTCCATCGTGCCTTCTCCTTGCAGACTCCGTTGGCACGTGCCCTTGGAGCGGGCGGCGTGGTGTCACGTCTGCGTCTGCTGAGTAACGCCTGTCTTCACGGGCGAGTCCGTGGCCC
>CAYWTX010000555.1:0-16275 GCA_964461295.1 uncultured Planctomycetaceae bacterium
CCATCGTTTGTGCCGGTTGTCCAGGATGGACCAGAGTTCGTCAAACTTCTGGTGGGCCTCGCTCATTGCCGTCCTACATTTCTCTAGGTTACCTCCCTTGTTCATTACGGCTTCGATAAGGGATTGCCTTCCCGCCACAAAGAGATTCAATTCCTTTCCAGGTTTCATTCGCGTGGGCACAAAGAGCGGATTGCAGACGTTCTTCACGCATGTCCACACCATACTGCAACGGTGCGCAGTTCGGATCCATCCGGAGGAACTGGTCGGCCATTTCGGCCTATCGGGATATCGTGCGGCTTCCCCGTCGACTGGGGCCATCCAGGCCGCGAGGGAACCGCAAGAAGAGGTGACATTCCCATCGAATCGGCCGGTCAGTAACGCGCGCGCCGGAAAGAAATCCAGGCGCCGCCGTTTGCCGTCTACGACAAGCCCAACAATCTGCCGAAGACGTGCTCTAATCAGGGCTTCGAGTGGCTCTACTTCTGCCCGGCGCAAATGCTCGCCGATGGCCTTCCTCTGCCCGATGACATCAGCCCTATCATCCGCTGTAATGAAGAAACTGAGGTGATCGAGCGCATCCCGCAACTCATCGGCTTGCTTGGCCGAACAGCGGCCCAACTCTTCGCGGATTCTGACTGCCGCCAAGCGAAGAGCGCCAAGCGCACCTTGGTATAGATCGCCAAGTTCGAGCAGCACGTCTTCCACTGTGCGTCTGTCGCGTGCCATGAGGGGATCTCAGCAGTACTTCAGGAAACTACGATCTCCCAGACCTTCCGGAGTACAAGAACGGCATACTTCCAGAGGCAACAGCTAACGCCTGCAGCAATTCCAGACCAAACGAGGCTGCGAACGATGGCAAAAACAGGTTCTTGCGGGGCATTCGTGACTGTCCAACCATCCAGTTCGTTAACGGCGTCGGCAACCGCCTGTATCCTCTCGCGAAGCGTTCTTGCACGCTGTTCCAGTTCCTCACGATCTGGAAGAGCCTTGCCTGGAGGAGGCGGCAAACATTCGCATTCCCCGAGTCTGTCGTGGGCCTCATACGCCCTCTCGAATATTTCTTTATCATTGTCGAACGGCTGCAAGAGCCGCAGAAACTTGAGGAACTTAAGTCTGTTGAGCCAACGCTTCTGCTTGGCGAGGGAGTTGAGAGTAGAGCCGATTGTGGCCAACCAAACCCGAACAGCGAGGAACTCTGCCAATCCAAAACAGCGATACAGGTGTGCATCTCTTCGGGCCGGCAAACACTCCCTCGTAAGGGGGTAAGCGACATGATCGGCCATGTCGCGGAATGCCGCGTGCAGTCTATCGTCGAAAGAAAACTCGCGCCAGCGGAATGTGTGGAATGCCTTCTTGACCAGAGGATAGTACTCGGCAAGAAACAACTCTATATATGGTACTATCTCTGCGACCCGTGTACGCTGAGCATCTTCCCCGAGTTCGGTTAGTGTTCCCATCAGTTCCTCATTCCCTCAAGAGTATCTTGCGGGACGGGCCGCTGCATTCTGCCTCGATGGCGTCGAAGTCGACGTAGCCCGGACGGTCCAGTTTTTTCTCAACCGGGTGCCGCCCGAACTTGTCCAAGTTGTCGTCAACGAAGCCGTAGACTAGAGCACACACGTCGGTCAGGGACCCTTCCCGCTCAACTCTTGGCTTCCCCAGTTGGTCGGTCGCTTGTTTCACCATCGTCAGTCTCTCCGCCCCCCTACCCGTTGGATCATCGCGTACCAAGCAACCATATACATGGTATGCACGGCACTCGCAACAGTTTCTACGTCTCGTAGCGGACCTCTGTCAAGAAAAATTCTGTTCACGCCCTGGGTCTGCCCTCACCCCGGTCCGACAGGGCCTCAGTCTCCGTCACCAAGCGTCCATCACTGCCCACGAAAACAGACCCATCATACCCAGTAGCGCCGGGTTCGACAAGGCCTAGAATGATGCCAAAATGATTTGAGCACTCTCGCTCCCTACGATCGCCGACTGAACTCCATTGGCTTCTTTTCCGCCTACTCCGCCCTGTACGTCATCACGCCTCCAGCCACCGAAGCCTTTGCCTCCTTGCCGTTCACAAGCAGCCTGGGCGTACCCGTCACGGCCACCTTCATCGCCTTCAGCGTGCCCTGCACGCGCACCTCGCCGGCCCCGACGCGCACGAAAGCGAAGCCGCTGAACGTGAAGCTCTCCTGCCCGGCCGCGACGGTCTTGTCCTTCTCCGCGCCGTCGCCGTAGGCGAGCAGGACGCGATCGTCGATGGCCGGCCTGGCGCCATCGGCGGGGGCGGCGATCCGCACGGCCAGCATCGCTTCGTCCTGGACGAGCCGCTCGAACGTCGCAATCCGGGCTTTGGCGGGCCCGCCCTCAAACGGCTCGTGCAGCACCGCGAACACCGTTGCGGGCTTGTTCCGCGTGATCATCAGGCTCGCCCCCGCGGCGTCGGCGGCCACGCCCGGGGGTTTGCTGCCCAGCACGGCCGTGGCGTCCTCGCCCAAGGCGTTGACCCGCACGCCCACGCCGCGCGGCAGGTGGCTCTGGAGGATGACAACCGACCAGGCCTTGTCTTCCGGCGCCATCAGGTGCATCCGCTCCAGGTGAGGGCGCGCGAATTTCCGTCTCGTGGACTCGGCGCTGATCGCCTCCAGCGGCACCCACACGCTCTTGTCGTCCAGTCCCTGGAGGAACCCATACGCCAGCACCTGCCAGTCGTACACGCGGGGCTTGTCGCTCGTCAGCCGGGACACGTCCAGCAGGTACTCGTGCGTCAGCAGCATTGCCCGCTCCATGTCCACGTCGGGAAAGACGCCCTTGGCCCGCGCGGCCACGAACCGCCCAGGCCCGCCCAGGTCGTCGCGGATGCGCTGGCTCTTGCATCCCTCGTTGCCGCCATCAACCGGCATGGCCTTCAGCCCGTCCACCACGATGGCGCAGTGCCCCCGGCCGTGGTCGCGCCATTCGTCGCCGCCGGCGTAGCCGACCTTCGTGCCCTTGCCCATCCGCTCGTACAGCAGGCGGTTGTGCGCGACGAACCCCATCGTCGCGAAGCAGTCATGCACGTAGTGTACGTAGTACATGCCGAACTGGAGCGCCACGGCCGGGGCGGGGCCTTCCCAGTACGCCGGCGATTCCTCCGCCCGCAGGAGGGCATAGCCCCGCTCGCGGGTGACGTAGGACTTGGCGGGCGGGGGCTTGACCTTGGTGGGGTCAACGGGTCCGAGGTCGCAGTACAGCGAGGGCAGGTAGACCGCCTCGTCGGGTTTGCGCATCTGGGCGAGGAAGTAGTCGAATCCGTCCTCGGGCCAGCGCCGCTGCCCGTACTCGAACCACAGCGGTTCCTGCATCTTGGGCACCGGGCCGTTCATGTGCGCGGTGGACCACCACAAGTTGCCGCCCTTGCCCTTGCCGTCGTAGCCGACGACGATGTTGTTCGCGCCGGCGTCGCCCATCGTGACCCCGTAATACGTGCTCGTTCCGCCCGCCGGCGCCTCCAGCCGCGGAAAGCCCGTGACGATCTTCATCGCCAGGTACTTCCGCATCGTCGCGCCGCCTTTGCCTGTGTACCCCCAGCCGTACTTGTCCAGCCCCAACTTGCGCAGGCCCTCGCACCACATCAGCATCGTGCCGATGTTCGAGTAGTACTTGCAGTACTCCTCCATGTAGAACTGCCCGTCGGCGATGTACTCGTCGAGGAACCACTTCCACCCGCCGCTACGGCAGGAGAACATCGCCTCAATGAGTTTCTCGTCCTTCAGCGCCACGGCCATCACGTGCGTCCCGATCGCCCGCGGCCAGTGCATGTTCGGCAGCCAGCCCGTGCGGTTGTACTGGAAGGACGGGTGCCAGGGCTTGTGCCCGCCGAGGTGGAACCGGATGTACGCCCGCAGGGAGTCCTCGACGCCCTTGCGCTGCTCGGCCGTGAGCTTGTCGTACAGCACGTCGTAGCGCAGCGTGTTCAGCGTCTGCTCGTCGCGCATGTGCCGGTCGCCCGAGGAGGGCATCCCCTCATTCCACTTCAGCGTGTTGGGGTCCACGTTCCACGTCATCGGGTCGGGCTTGGTTCCGACGAACCCCAGCAGCGCCTTCAGCTCCGCATCCCCCGCCTTCTCGTCGCCCAGCACCATGTAGTTGAACAGGTTCCACATCGTGGGGTTCACCTTCGAGATGCTCGTGCCGGCCATCCGCTCATACTGCTTCTTCGCGGCCGGCTCGGTGTCGATCCGCTTCTTGATGGCGGCCGCCTCCTCCTTCGTCCACAGCAGGAACGGGTGGGGCGCGTCCTTCATTTGCGCCCCGGCCGTGCCGCACGCCAACGCCGCCGCCAACGCCGCCAGTGCGATCTGCATCGTCCGTGTCATCCTGCGCTCCTTGAGGTGACGTAGTCTTGAACCCGCGCGAAGCCGGATTATCGCGAAATCTCACGGGAAGTTCGCGGCGAAACCAAGAAAAGTGACTACCGGAAATCACGAGGTCGCAGTCCTGTTCGACGGGCGATTGGCGACAGCATCTTGGAGCCGATCTCCTCACGATCGTGAAGGGCGAACGTGGAATTGGGGCCTGGCTCAACCGAGACGTCAAGGCCGGCCCACCCCGCCCATTGTCGCCTTGAGGGCCTCGAGCACCTTCCCGGCCGCGCGTCGGCCCGAATCGCTGTGCTCCGTCAACGTGCGGACTTGCTCCCTGGCGTCCTTGTCGCCCGCGCCGCCGCGGGCGCCATCCTGTCATCCCTTGGAGCCGGTCAGCAGCATGCCTTTGACGAAGTATCGCTGCGCGACAAGGAACAGCAGCACCAGCGGCGCCAAGGCCACCACCGACGCGGCCATCAGAAGGTTCACCCACGAACCCTCCATCGCGTTGTACATCTGCAGGCCCATGCTGATGGGATACTTCTGGAAGTCCGACAGGTAGATCAGCGGACCCATGAATTCCTTCCAGTGCCCGATCATGCTCATCACGGCCACGGTGACCAGGGCAGGCTTGGCGTTGGGCAGGAAGATCCGCCAGTAGATCTGGAAGTCGCCGGCTCCGTCGATCCGGGCGGCCTCCTCCATCTCCTGCGGGATGCCCTTGAAGAACTGGCGGAACAGGAAGATGAAGAACGCCCCGCCGCCCACGCCCAGCCAGTGCGGCACGATGAGCGGCTTGTACGTGTTCACCCACCCCAGCCACTTGTAGATCAGGAACTGCGGGATCAGCAGCACCTGGTTGGGCAGCATCATCGTCGCCAGCAGGGCGATGAACAGCACGTCGCGCCCGCGGAACCGCAGCCGCGCAAAGGCGTACCCCACCAGCGAGGAGATGAACACCTGCCCCGTCGTCGCGGCCAGGACGATGACGACCGTGTTGGCCATGAACAGCAGAAACGGCAGCTTCTTGATCGCTTCGGGGTAGTTCGACCACCGCGGATCGCTCACCCAGAGCTCCGGCGGAAACCTGTACACGTCCTGCAACGGCTTGAGCGAGGCCGTCAGCGACCAGAGGATTGGGAACAGGAACATGGCTGCCAGGGCGATGAGGACGAGGTACGAAACGCTTTTGCCCAGGAGCGAGCCGAGGCGCCAGCGCCGGCGCAATTGCCTACCGCCAATCGCCGATTGCCAATTACGGCTTTCCGCGCGGGGAGCGTCATCAGGGCTCGCCATGGTTTGCCCCCTTAGCGGATTCCGCGCTGTCTCCGCAATCGACAATGGGCAATGGGCAATGGGCAATGCTCATTTCCGATCCCCCTCGTAGTACACCCACGAGCGGCTGGAGCCGAGCACCAGCATCGTCAGGGCCAGGATGATCGCGAACAGCACCCACGCCAGGGCCGAGGCGTAGCCCATCTCGTAGTCGACGAACGCCTTGTTGTAGAGGTACAGCACGTAGAACAGCAGACTCTTGCTCGGGCCGCCGTTGCCTCCCGTCATGATGTACGCCGAGTCGAACACCTGGAACGTGCCGATGATCCCCATGATGAGGTTGAAGAAGATGGCCGGGGAGATCTGCGGCAGCGTGATGTGCCGGAACTGCGCCGCTCGCCCGGCGCCGTCGATGCGCGCCGCCTCGTAGAGCTGTTCGGGCACGTTCTGCAACGCCGCCAGGAAGATGAGCATCGCCCCGCCCGTGCCCCACAGGCTCATGATGACGAAGGCGGGCTTGGACCATTGGGCGCTGTAGATCCAGCCCGGCGGCTGCCAGTCGCGACCGACCAGGCCCAGGTCCATCAGCGGCCCGGCCGCCGCGCGCAGGCCGGCGTTCAGCAGGCCGAAGTTGGGGTTGAACACCCACATCCACATCATGATGGTGGCCACGCCGCCGATGATGTGCGGCATGTAGAAGAACGTGCGGAACAGGCCGATCCCCCGAAGCTGCTGGTTGAGCAGCATCGCCAGGGCCAGCGCCACGCACAGCCCCAGCGGCACCGACAGCAGCGAGTAGTAGATCGTGTTCTTCAGGGCCAGGTAGACGTCGAGATCGCCGGTGTCCTTGACGTCGCCGATGAGGCCGACGCCGAAGGTCTTCTGGGCATCGAGCGCGCCCCCGACGGCTGCGCCGCGCAGGACCTCGCGGTAGTTGGCCCCGCCGACCCACTGAATCTTCCGCAGGTCGTGGCCCGACCACCGGCAGCAGCTCAGCAGCAGCGACGCGACCATCGGCGCCAGCGTGAGCGCCACGAACCCCAGCAGCCAGGGCGCCAGGAACGCGTAGCCGACCCGATTCTGCGAGATACCACGCATTGTCACCCTACGTATCCAACCGCGAAGACGCGGAGGCGCTGAGAAGAGGGGTAAGCAAGGATGAACACGGATGAACGCAGATGAGATGTGGTTCCTGGAACCAACTTCGATCTGTGTTCATCCGCGTTCATCCTTGCTCTTTCTCTTGTCTGTTCCTTCTCCGCGACCTCTGCGCCTCTGCGGTCAATTCGCTCTCGCCCCGCTCGCCAGCCGCTTGCGGTAGACCTCGCGGTATCTCTCCGCGGCCGCCTCGTCCGACGGCGGCAGCAGCTTCATCAGCTTCGTGTCGCTGTAGAACTTGCCGATCGCCTCCCGCGGCGTCAGCCGTTCGCCGGGGCTGTCGGCTCGCAGGTCGTCCATCACTTCCTTCCACGTGCGGGCCATCTGCGGCCAGTACCGCGTGATCGGCTGCATGCGGGCGTACGTGCCCGCCGTCTCGACGAACTTCCGCACGTCCACCTTGGGGTTGATCGTGAGGAAGTAGTCGGCCGCCGCCTTGCGGGCCGGAATCGACCGCTGCACCCGCGCGATGACCTTCATGCTCTCCATGCTTGTGAGGAACTTCACCAGCCGCCAGGCGCGGTCCTTCTGCTTGCTCTGCGGGCTGATGGCGACGGAGTCCCAGGTGATCCGCGTGGCGCGCTGGCCCGTCGTGCTGCTTCGCGGAACGTGCAGCACGTCGTACTCCATCCCCGTGGAGTTCAGGAACGGCATGTTCCACGGGCCGTTGTTGTACATCGCCACGCGCCCGGTGAGGAACCCCACGCTCTCGATCATCTGGCCCATCTCCGCCGCGCGCGGACTTACCCCGTACTTGTAGATCATGTCCTGGTAGAACGTCAGCGACGCCTCGACGCCCGGGCCGTGGAACGCCGTGTGCGTCAGGTCGGGCGTGAGAATGTCGCCGCCGAAGGCGTACAGCATCGGCAGCCAGTAGATGTACCAGTCGATGGTGAACGCGAAGCGGTCGGTCTGCCCGTCGCCGTCCAGGTCCACCGTCAACAGCTTGCACACGGCCAGGAAATCCTCCACCGTCCAGCGCTCGTCGTCGAGCAGCCACCCGTTGCCGTCGGGGCTGGCGATGAGCCCCCGCGGGCCGGCGTGCTTGCCCACGCGGATCCTGGCGTCCGCGAAGCACCGCTTGTTGTAGTACAGCAGGTTGCTGCCGCCCCACACCGGCATGCCGTACTGCACCCACGTCCGCCGCCCGGCGCGATCGGTCTCGTACCGGCCGAAGGATTCCACGGCCGTGGTCCAGTAGGAATCCAGGTCGAGCTTGTCGCCGTGCCGCTCGGCGATCGCGCTGAGCGGCTCGAACTGCCCGTTCTCGACGCACTCGGGGAACGGCTCGTCCTGGTAGAGAATGACGTCCGGGGCTTCGCCCGCCACCATGAGCTGCTGGAGCTTCTGCTCGTACCGCGGGCCGGGGATGTACTCCATCTTGGTGCGGATGTCGGGGTTCTCGCGGCCGAAGGAGCCCAGCAACTCCTTCCACATCTCGAACTCCTCGATGGCCCCCCAGAAGCTGACGCGCAGGGGGCGATCCTCGGCCGCCGGGGCGTACTTGTTGTACGTGTCGACGGTCATCCACCAGACCGCGCCCGCGGCCAGGCACACTCCCATCGCCACGCGCAGTATCCTCCACACCATGCCCCGAGTGTACCCGCGGCGAAGGGCGATTGCCAAGACGCGCCGATCGCCCGCGAGTCGGCGGGCCGGCCCGGCGCGCCGCGGCCGGGGCGCCGTACGGGCACGCCCCGCCGGCGGGGCGGGCGATGGTTCCCAGCCGCAGGCGGCCGCCAGAGGTCTGCTGGAGCCTGGCCTTCACGTCCCGAAGCGGTTCATGATCGTCTCCCGCGTCTACTCCATCGTTCCTCCGCCAGCCTGCCGCGGGAAGGAGCAGGTCTGCCCGTGGAGGCGTTCCCACAGGCGTACCGCCTCCGGCTTGCGCGAGTAGATCGGCAGCAGGTGGTGGTACTCGGTGAAGCGCCCGTCGCGGGCGGCGCGGCGCCCGAGGCGCCACACGGCCGCGGCCGTCGGCAAGTGCGGCGGACGGCCGAGGAGGTTCGGGGCAAGCGCGGTCACGCCCTCGCCGGCGATCTCGTGGTGCTCCAGCCCTTCGCCAAGCAGCGTCAGCGGCCTCGGGGCGCGGTCGAGCAACTCCGCGGGCGTGAGGACCTCGCCGGGCCCGCGCTGGGCGATGTCGGCGCCGGCGCGGTCGAAGAGCGTGGCGTGGACGAGCCCCTCGCGGGCGTCCAGCACGACGGCCAGGTGCTGCCACGGCAGGTCGGCGGCGCCCTCCGCCACGGCGGCGGGGGTCTCGACGGCCACGCCGCGCAGGCCGGGCACCGACTGGCAGAGCGTGCGGGCGACGGTGACGGCGATCCGCGTGCCGGTGAAGCTGCCCGGCCCCACCGAGACGTGCACCTCGCCGAGATCGCGGGGGGCGAAGCCTTCGCCGGCGAGCAGGTCGGCCAGGCGCGCGACCAGGGCCGTGGCGTGCCGGCTGGAGGCGTCGAAATCGACGGCGCGGCGCAGAGCGTCGCCCACGCCCAGCGCGATGCCGCCCAGGCGGCAGGAAGTCTCGATCGCGATGGAGACAGCATCAGGCATGAGGAAGATTCTATCGCGGCGCGATGGGAGGGGAAACAGCCGAGGACGAGGAGGACGACGACGACGAGGACGACCGGGAGGGGAAACAGCCGACGACGAGGAGGGGAAACGGACGAGGACGACCGGGAGGCAAGTCGCATCGTACTCGTTCTCGCCTGTTTCCCGGACGAACAGCCGAGAACGAGTACGGTTCACGAACGGGTCGCCGCTTCGTCCTCGTCGTCGTCGTCGTCGTCCTCCTCCTCCTCCTCGTCGTCGGCCGTTTCCCTCCCGCTCTCCCGGCGAACCTTCGTTTGCATTCGTCACCTTCCGTCGTTAGCATAGCCGGCGTCCAGCAAGGGACGAGAATCCCCCTATGTTTGCCGTAATCAGCGACATTCACAGCAACCTCGAGGCCCTCCAGGCGGTCCTGGCGGACATCGACTCCCGCGGCGCCCTCCAGATCATCTGCCTGGGCGACGTCATCGGCTACGGGCCCGACCCGGGGCCCTGCATGGACCTCGTGCGCAGTCGAGCGGCCGTCACGCTCATGGGCAACCACGACTACGCGGTGTTGTACGAACCCAACCAGTTCAACATGTCGGCCGAGGTGGCGAGCTTCTGGACGCGTCAGCAGTTGGAGGCCGAGACCGACGACGCCCTGCGCAACGCCCGCTGGGAGTTCATGGGCAACCTGCCCGTCAAGCACGGCCTGAACCACGAAGCCATGGGCAGCGGCGAGGCGATCTTCGTGCACGGCTCGCCGCGCCGCCCGATCAACGAGTACATCTTTCCCGACGACGTCTACAATGCCGCCAGCAAGGTCACCAGCTCGCTGGAGCGGGTGACCGGCCTGTGCTTCGTGGGGCACACGCACGTGCCGGGCGTGTTCGTGGAAGGCCCCGACTTCTACAGCCCCGACGAGTTGGGGGGCGTCTTCCAAGTCACGCCGGCCCGCAAGGCCATCGTGAACGTCGGGTCCGTCGGCCAGCCGCGCGACCGCGACAACCGGGCCAGCTACGCCGTCGTCTCGCCCGGAAAGGTGGAGTTCATCCGCGTGCAATACCCGGTGGAGACCGTCGTCAACAAAATCAAGGCCATCGGCGAACTGGACGACTACCTTGGCTTGCGGCTGGTGGAAGGCCGGTAGGACTCGGCGGCGCGGGACAGACTTGGGTGCCACGGCTGCGGCTTGTGCAGCCGTGTCTTCTTTCGGTGCGGATCGCCCGGCTGCGAGTGTCGCGGCCGCGGCGGCCGTTCCACAAGACGCGATGCCCCCCAGGGGGCGATAGACAGAGAGCCTTGTGAATACGATCCCACGATACCGTGCAGCGTTCATCGGCCTGCTCCTACTGGGCATGCTTGCCCCTGCCGCGCCCGCGCAGACCGCGCCCGCCGCGCCCTCGGCCTCCGCGCCCGCCTCGGCCTCCGCCCCCGCCACGGCCTCGGCGACCGGACCGTCCGTCAGGACGCCGACCGATCGGGCGGAGTGGAAGTTCGAGCTCTCCCGCGAGGCGGGCGCCCAGGTCCTGCTGCTCGGCAGCCAGGACCCCGCCAACGCCCAGGGCTACCTCTTCGAACTGGAGATGGTGAACACCGGCGCGGCGGTCAACACGCTGAAACTGGCCGAGCACTTCGCGACGGTGCGCGACAAGAGACTGCACCGGCGGCTGGGCAACCACGCCGAGTACATGCGGGCCGTGGAGGAAGACCGCCTGGCCAGCCTGCGCGACCCATCCCGCCCGCGCCAGTACGGCGGGCACTACAGCCTGCTCAACCCCGTGGGCTCGCCCCAGCAGCCGATCCTGCCGCTGGCCACTCAGTCCGTCACCGTCTCCTTCGCCGACGCCAACGGCAACTACGCCCAGGCCCTCCCCATCTACCTCAGCGCGCTGCCGTGGAAATTCGCCGGCCGGAAGCCCGCCAGCCGCCCCGCCGACGACCTGCGTCCCGCCCGCGAAGGCGAGGAGGTCCAGTTCCAGGTCACGCTTCACCGCGACGTGGACTTCGTGGCCGGGCGGCCGGAGGACTACCGCCCGCACCTGCGGCTGACCAAGTCGTACGCGGTCTTCAAGAAGGACTACTCCTTCGAGGTGCGCCTGGCGGCGGAGAACCTGACGGACCGTGCGATGCGGTTCTCGGTCGACCAGCTTGGCCCCACGGGCGTGCCCAACGAGGACGTGCGCGAGGACAAGCGGGCCGCGGCGTACGGCAAGTGGCAGCCGACGGACAAGGTCGTGCAGGTGATCGTGAAGCCCTCGGGGGAGATCCTGAAGGGCAGCGGCCAGGACGCCGCCAAGGCATACGACCTGCCATCCGACCAGTCGGTGGACGTCGGGATGAGCGACGAGCCCGCCCCGCAGCTCTGGCTGGGACACGTCAACAAGTTCTTCGGCTCGATGATGTACTTGCGCCCGACCGTCGAGGGGCGGCTGGACGCGGGCTCGCTGCAGGCGAACTTCTACGTGATGCCCGAGCCGGAGTCGCCGCAGAGCCGCACGTACGTGACCGGCGTGCACGCCGGGCTGAGCCGCGCCACCGGCGGGCCGGTGCTGCAGGTGAACGGGCGCGGCGCGCGGGAAATCGCGATGGACGTGTTCGCGGGGCCCAAGCAACGCGACCTCTTCACCCACGCCTCGGCCCCGTATCACCGCAAGCAGTACGACGTGCTCCGCTACCAGGACACGCTGGACCTCAGCGGCTGCTGCACCTGGCCGTGGCTGACGCTGGCGATGATGTGGCTGCTGGACGCGATCGCGAAGCTGACGTTCGGCAACTACGGCGTGGCGATCATGATCCTGGTGATCCTGGTGCGGGCGGCGCTGCATCCGCTGACCCGACGCAGCCAGGTGAGCATGATGAAGATGCAGAAGTTCAAGCCCGAGATGGAGCGCATCCAGAAGAAGTACGCCGACGACAAGGAAGCCCTCCAACGCGAGATGATGAAGTTCTACAAGCAGCAGGGGCCCGCCCAGGTGCTCGGCTGCCTGCCCATGTTCCTGCAAATGCCCATCTGGATCGCGCTGTGGACGAGCCTCAACGCCGATACGGCGCTGCGCCACGCGGCCTTCCTGCCGGTGTGGATCGTCGACCTGGCCGCGCCGGACGCCCTGTTCTCCTGGCACCAGGCGGTGTGGCTGCCGCTGATCGGCGGGATGGTCGGACCCATCACGTCGCTGAACCTCCTGCCGCTGCTGCTGACGGTGGCGATGTACCTGCAAACGAAGTACACGCCCCAGACGACGTCGGTGTCGCCCACGCCCGAGCAGGAGAAGCAGCAGAAAATGATGCGCGTGATGATGCCCGTCATGATGCTGCTGATCTTCTACTCCACGCCCTCGGGCCTGACGCTGTACGTGATGACCTCAACCCTTGGCGGCGTGCTGGAGCAGTGGGTGATCCGCAGGCACATCAAGGCCCGCCAGGAACTGGAGGCCCAGACGACGACGGTGGTGAGGGTGCCCGGCAAGGCCTCACGCGACAACCGCCCGAAGAAGCCCCGCGGCCCGTTCTGGACCAAGGGCGGCTGAGAGTCTGTGAAACAATCGCCGAAGCGGCCCTCCTCCCTCTTAGCCCGGGAGGGGCGTCGAGGATCTGGCCCGGGGCGTAAGCCCACGGTATACAAGCAATTAACCATAGAGCCCCGAAGGGGCGACAGAGGGCGTCCAGCGTGGGCAGACCGCTCCGGCGAGGAGGGGTGACGGCGGCTGGGCTGTGGCATTGCACCCGTGCCGCCATCAGGCCCGTGGGGTCGGATTCCTGGCATTGGCGTTTCCCACGATGGCGTTTCCCACGATACCTGAACCACGGCGCCCGCGTTACACTCTACGGTCCATACGGTCAAGTACGGCCACCAGACCCCGGAAAGGGAGCCGCAATGCACAAGCACACTCACTGGTCCCTCGTCCTGTCGCTGCTCACGCTCGTCGCCGCCTCGCCCCGCCCTGCCGCGGCCGGGCCTGACGCGAACCTGACGGCCGACGGGACCATCCTGCTGGAGGGCGCCATCGTCCGCGCGAACGGCACGACGGCCGACCTGGAGATCTATCCCACCTGCGTGAACGGCGAGGTAAGCAGGGACGTGCTGGGCTGGTCGCTGTTCCTGGACATCGAGAACCAGAAGCTGGCGTGGACTGCCAAGGCCACGCCCAGGAGCTACAACGCGATGGACCACGAGGGGACGATCACCCGGTCGGCGATGGAAAGCGGGCTGATCACCCTGACCGTCAAGATGAAGATCAATGCCGATCCGTGGGTGCCCGGCGGGGCCGGCGAGTACGCCATCGAGATGAAGCGCGACGGCGACAACCTGAGCGGCGCCTTCACAGGCACATACCAGGACAAGCCCGTAAAGGGCGTGGCCAAGGGCTCGCTGCGCAAGGGGCAGTGGCCGGCTCCCGTGGCGGGCTACGTGCCGCTGAAGCCCGGCGAGCACCCGCGAATGCTTTTCCGCGCCGCGGACGTGCCGGGCCTGCGCGAGAAGGCCAAGACGCCCGAAGGCAAGGCGATGCTCGCGCGGCTGGAGGAGGAACTCAAGGGTCCGTTCACGGTGTGGCACGCGTGCGGGTTCGCGCTGCTCTACCAGGTGACCGGCGACAAGAGATTCGCCGAGGAATCGAAGAAGTTCGTCGAAATGGCGCGCGGGGGCACGCGGCAGAAGGACAGCCGCTACTCCTACGCCAGCCCGGGCGGCAAGCTGCGGGCCGGGCCGTCCTACGCCGGCATCGCCGAAGCGTACGACATGTGCTACGACGCATGGGACGGGGACTACCGCAAGACGCTGGCCAGGGAAATCCAGGAGAAGGTCGTCAGCACCACCGGCAAGACCGACCTGCTGCTCAACACCGGCGGCGGCCAGCACCACCCCCAAAGCAACCATCACATGGCCTGGAACGGCGGGGGCGGGGCCGCCATCATCGCCGTGTTGGGCGACCCGGGCGTCGACTCGGCGGCGGCGCTGCGCGCCGAGCGGATCTTCGAGCAGCGCGGCAAGCGGTCGCTGCTGCTGGGCCATGGCGACGGCGGGTACTTCTTCGAGGGCCACCACTGCGGGCGGCTGAACAACAACACGGGCTTCTTCGAGTTCATCCAGGCGATGCGCGTGGCGCTGGGACGCGACCTGATCGCCGGCAGCGACAGCGGCCAGTACCTGATGACCAAGATGCTCTACGAGATCTGCCGCTACGGCGGCAACCTGGAGAGCCTCCAGCGAGGCATGTACGCCCGCGACTTCGGGCGGACGGGAATGTCCAGCGGCGGCGACTTCGCCCACGGGCTGGGCGCCTGCCCCGAGGCCGCCAAGCCGGCCGTGCTGTACTTCTGCAACCACCTGCTGGACCCCCCGGGCGCGCAACGCTACGACATCATGAGCTTCCCCCACCGCGGCGTGTACGCGTTCGTGAACTGGCCCCTCGGCCTCAAGGAACGCAACCCCGCCGAGACCATGCCGCACTTCCTCCACGATCGGCGGGCCAACTACGTCGTGCTCCGCAGCAGTTGGAAGGGCGACGAAGACATCATCCTCTCGATGCGATGGGGCGAAGGCCTGGCCGCCGGCGCCGGCCTCAGCAAGGGCAAGTTCCGCTCCATCGACGGCAAGATCAGCAAGGTGGAGCAGTCGGCCGACGGCACGATGGTGTCGATCGACGCGCCGGAGCAGGCATGCCTGGTGGACTTCTCCGGCAAGTCCGGCGCGCCGGTGGTGATTGTCACGGCGAAAAAGCAGCAGCAAGCGGGCGCCACCGGCGACGCGAGCCCCGAACCGGTGAAGTCGGCCCCGCTGCCCAAGCCCAAGAAGGGCGACGACGATGAACCCGAGGAAGCAGTAGCCAAGGCGGGCGATACCCCCAAGGCCGAGCCGGCCAGGCTCCACACCGGCGGCAAGTGGGTGAACGGCTACTCGATGACGTTGGTGATCATCAAGCCCGGCGCAGCCCCCAAGATCGACGTCGCCGGAAAGGGCGCCGAGCAGCGACTGACCGTCGGCGGACAGACGTACGGGTACGACGGCAAGGCGATCCAGGCGGCGAAGTAGGCAGAAACAACTACGCCCGGGCCTGGTCGCCGATGGATGCATCCGGGCGACACCGTCCTTCTTCGCGCAGCGCTGGCCTTGCCCGCACGGCGTTGACGGCGATCGGGAACGGGCACGGCTCTACCTTGGCCAGTGGCCGGGTAATACCTCCCTCCCATCGCCGCAGGGGCGTCCAGAAGCGGTCCCGCCATGCGTACCCGCTGCCCGCCCGACACGCTGCCTCGATCGATTGCCCCTCACCCTGGGCCAGGGCCAATCCTCCGGACGCTCCACCAAGCCGGCACGCACCGGGTTGCGTTCGACATAGCGTGCGGCGGCCAGAACGTGCGGCTCGTCCATCACCACCGACGCGAACCGCCCCTGCCAGAGGTAGCCCCGCCACTTCTGGCGGAAGTTGACCCTTCGCGTGTAACGGCGGTGTGCCTCGCCCAAGGCTGCGGCCAGGGCGTCGGCCTTCGAAGTCGCCACGATCAGATGCACATGGTTGGGCATAAGACAGTACGCCCACACGGCGACGGCGTTCTGGCGGGAGAAGTCGCCGACCAGCGCAAGGTAGGCGCGGTAGTCGTCGTTGAAGAACGTCTGCATCCGGCGGTTGCCTCGCTGTGTGACGTGATGCGGCAGCCCCGAGACCACCACTCGTGCGAGTCTGGGCATCCCGGCATCCTACCGCGCGAAGTGCCAGAGTCAACCGAAATGTGTATTGTGTCGCTCGATTGGGCTCGATTGGCTGGACAAGAGTGGTTCCCCATCACCATGGTGCATCATTATCCGCCATCGCCGTGAATCTGTCAAATGCGTACGTTCCGCGGGTCCATGACCGCAGTTGCCTCGCCTCTTCAGCCTGAAGGGCTGATGTATGACAGCCCAGGGCAACGCCCTGGGAATGGATGTCCCAAAGCAACAAGCCCTGAAAGGGCGCAAGAACTGCCCGCCCGG
>CAYWTX010000556.1:0-2847 GCA_964461295.1 uncultured Planctomycetaceae bacterium
CAACCAAAATCTCAGGGGGTGGGTGGGGTCGGGGGGTCGGCGGGCGTCAACTCCGCGCGGCCTTGCGGTTCCATCGGCGTCCTACCCGTTGATCCTCTTGCGTATGTCGGACGCCGCTGTCTGTTTCCCGTCCTGCCGGAGCAACTCGGCCAGGCGGCTGCCGAGCTGGTAGTGCGAGGTCTGCGCCCGGAACACCTCGTTCACCTGCATCGGCTCCGTCTTGGCGAAGAGATGCGAATACAACTGGATCGCCAGGTCGCGCCGCCCGCCGTCCAGCAGGAGTTGCTCGGCCCGCCCGGCCGCCAGCACGACCACCTCCGCCAGGTGCGCCGTCTGCGTGGCTGCGTCGCGATAGGCCGCCAGGGCCTTGTCCTTCTGCCCCGCCCGCCTCCAGTCGTCGCCCAGGGCGATCATCAGCCGCCCGCGGAGATCGGGCCGCTGGCCGTAGACTTCCATCGCCCGCCGCCAGGAGCGTTCGCGGGCGCCGGCGTCAGGCATCGTCGGCACGATCTGCAGCACCATCTGGCAACTGTACTCGGGGTTCTGGGCGGCCGTCTTCTCGGTCAGCACGCTGAAGAAGCGGCTCATGTGGTCGACGGGGATGCGCCCGGCCTTGCGGAGTTCCACCAGCATGCGCCAGGCGCGGCCGTGGGCGAGGTCGCGCTGGATCGAGAGGTCCAGCAGGTCCTCGGCCAGGGCCAGGTCGATCTTCCGCGCCGCGCGGATCCACGCCGGCCGCGGCGCCGCGGGCGCCTTGTGCCCGCCGACCGGCTTGCCGCCCGCTTCCGCCAGCGGCGCCAGTAGCGACACGTCCGCGGGCGGCGCCGAGTCGCGAACGGCGTCGACGAAGCCGGCCAGTGCGGCCGCGGCGTCGGCCTCCTCGCGGCGGGCCAGCGGCAGGCGCATCGAGGAACCCAGCAGCATGAGTTCGGAATCGAGGATCATCTCCCCGCCGCCCGGGTCGCGCAGCACGCCCACGTAGTAGAGGTGTTCCTGGTAGCGGCCGGTGCGGCTGAGCCACTGCCCGCCCTTGGCGTCGGGGACGAAGCGCGCGAACCAGGCGTGCTCGACGCCGGTGCCGCCGCGGCCCAGGACGATGGCGGCCGGGATCCCCAGGGCCTTGCAGATTTCGGAGGCGAAGTACGCCTGGTCGATGCAGACGCCGCCGACGCGGGCGAGGTTGCTCAGCGTGTAGGGGACGGACTCGATCTTCCTGGGCTTGCCGTCGCGGTAGTAGTCCATGTCGTACTCGATCTGGAAGAACGCCGCGTCGATGTCCTTGGCGGCGCCGTAGGTGGCCTGGGCCCACTTGCGGTCGGCCAGGCTCGCCCGCGTGTCGGCCAGGTAGCGGGCCAACTCGTAGGGCAGCTTGCCCACCTCGCAGCGGAAGGCGGCGCCGGGGCCGGTGTAGTAGTCGAACGACTGCACCAGCGTGGCCGGCTTGTCCTGCCGGCGGTAGTGCCTGAGTTCGCCGGCCGTCGCGAACGCAACGGCGAGGTCGGCGAACTTGGCCACCTTGCCGCTTCCGGCACGCCAGAGCTGCTCGAAGCGGGCCATGGCGTCGGCGGGTTTCTCCACGTCGGCCATGGCGCGGAACAGCAGCCGGCTTACGTCGCGATGCTCCAGCAGCCAGCCGGCGAGCTTGCCGGTCGTGTCGGCCTTGGCGGCCAGCGGAAGGTAACGGCAGGCCCGGCGGGCGTATTCGAGGTCGACCAGGGCGGCGACGCGGTCCAGCCGCCCGCAGGCGAGCCGCGCGAGGGTGATCTGGTCGATACGCTTGGCGAGGGCCTCCCATCCGTGCTCGCCCGCCTGGCGCAGTTCGTCGGCAACGGCCGCGCAGAGCCAATCCTCGTCACCCGCCAGCGGCGCGGCGGGGGCGGGTGCGGCGGCGATGGACAAAAGGATCCAGCAGATCCCGAAGGAACGCATTGCCGCTATTGTATCGACAGGCGGGGGGAGTTGGCCAGTCGTCAGATGGGTCGGCAAGGCCGAATCCATCGTGGCCAACGGGTCCATGCCCACGCACCCCAACGTCCTGTACACGCTCATCAGCACGGCAATCCAGGAACGTGAACCGTCCATGCCGATGCTTGCGCGATCCCAACGGAGCCGTGCCGTGTCGGCACGGTTGCCCCCGGACCGGTGACCGGTTCCACCGCAGGCGCGGGCGTAGGCGGTCCCTCATTCGCACCCGACCGTGCCGGCACGGCACGGCTCTGTTGCGGAATGGTTCGGGCCGGCACAACATCTGGCGCAGCGCAAGGACGCCTGCTGAGTTGCTGACCGGTTCCATCGCGGGCGCCGGCGGAAGCGGTCCCTCGTTCGCACCCGACCGTGCCGGCACGGCACGGCTCTGTTAGGACAGGGTTCGGGCTGGCACAACATCTGGCGCACCGCAAGGACGCCTGCTGAGTTGCTGACCGGTTCCATCGCGGGCGCCGGCGGAAGCGGTCCCTCATTCGCACCCGACCGTGCCGGCACGGCACGGCTCTGTTTGGGAATGGTTCGGGCCGGCACAACGCCTGGCGCACCGTAAGGACGCCTGCTGAGTTGCTGACCGGTTCCATCGCGGGCGCGGGCGTAGGCGGTCCCTCATTCGCACCCGACCGTGCCGGCACGGCACGGCTCTGTTAGGACATGGTTCGGGCTGGCACAACGCCTGGCGCAGCGCAAGGACGACTGCCGAATTGCTGACCGGTTCCACCGCGGGCGCCGGCGGAAGCGGTCCCTCATTCGCGCCCGACCGTGCCGGCACGGCACGGCTCTGTTTGGGACTGGTTCGGGCTGGCACAACATCTGGCGCAGCGCAAGGACGCCTGCTGAGTTGCTGACCGGTTCCATCGCGGG
>CAYWTX010000557.1:0-2438 GCA_964461295.1 uncultured Planctomycetaceae bacterium
CGCTTCAGCCACGTAGTCCACCGCGCCGAACCGCATGAAATATCGCCCATTCTTGTGGGGATTGACAGGGGCCTCGAACTCGCGGTAGTACCACGCCGGGCCGCGGAAGTTGGGAAAGACGTTCTGGACGATCCCGGGCACCGGCGTCGGTTTCGCCTCCGGGCGCGGGGCCTCGAACCATTTCTCCTCGCGCCCGACGTTCTTGGGGTCCGCGGCCAGTCTCCAATCCGGTCCATCCAGCGGGATCACACGGCTTTCTACGGCCCTGTCTTCGGCCGTGCCGCGGGCCGGAAGCTCGGGCGCAAGGATGCACGCACCCACGCTCATGACGACCGCGATCACACGCCGATCTGCTGTTCTTCGCATGACAATTCCTCTCATGTTGCGCGGTCACTGAAGACTGCTGACAGTTCTTTCGTTGTTGTCGATCTTACCTGTAAACGACTTCCACGTTGACCTTTCCGGTCAGGTCGTTTAACGAACAGCGATCCCAGACACATGCACCTTGTGAGGTCGTTCAAGTTCTTCTCCTTATTCCCGGAGCTGTGGTTCACGACGTTCTCGTGCTGGTTGCTTCACTCTGCCACGTTCAGTACTGCGCCGTCACGGCAACCGTGCCGGTCAGGCCCGTCAGGATGATCGTCTCCCTGTCCTTGTTGAACTCGGACCATGGTTTGCCGCTGACCGTGACGCCCTTGATCGGCGCGCTCTTGGCGACCGCGGGCCCCATGGTGTCATTCGTACCCCATCGCCTTCAATGTTTCCCCGAAGTTCGCGGGCAGACCGACCAAGGGTTTGCCGATGTCGCGCGCCGCATAATTCAGCATGTTGCGCAACAGCCTCTCGGCGGCCGGGTGCCGGCCCAGGTTCGCCTCGATCAGAAAACTGTTGAGGACAAACCGCCCCGCGCCCATCTCAAACACGGCCAGGTAGGAAATGGTTCCGCCGTAGCCGCGCCCCAGGTAGGTGCCGCCGCAGACAACTTCCGGCTGCTTCGTTGCCGGGCAGCCTTTCGACGGGTAGGTCCCCGGCATAAACCCGGTTGTATCGAGCAGATCCGTGTAAAACAAATCATCGAGCATCCCTCCCGCCGGCAGGCCTTCCAGCAACGGATGCCGCCGTGCCCAGCGATCGCCAAGACCATAAGCTCCGGCCGACGCGATATGGCATCCGGCCAGGGACAGCCATCGACCCCGACGCAGCCGTTCGCCGTCCTTCCCGATCTCGTCCTTGCCGAATGCGGCCGGATCAAGGAAGATGGCACAATGGCCGCGGACAATCCGCCGGGCCAGCTCGGCAAACGTTTTCCTGGCGTCGGGCGCAGGCAGTTTGGATCCGACCACGATGGTCTGGCGCTGCGGCGCGGGCGAATCCCAGGCCAGAATGCCGGTCTTCTGTTTTGTCAACCACTCCCGCACGGTCGGCGATTCCCCGCACAGGACCACCTGCGCCGGCATTGACGGCATGGTCGCCGGGTCATCCACGTGGATCGTCAGGGCGCCCCCGGGGATCTTTGGGCGACCTGTCATGGTCACGGCATAGCGGTAGGCGCCGGCGGGCCCATCCACCGTGACCTCCTCGTCGAAGACCGGGACGGCCAGCGGCCGCTCGCGGTCTGTTGTGGATTCCGCGATGCGCACCTCGAACGCCCGCGCGAACACCTCGCGGCCGTCCGGCCCAAGGACCTCGACCCGCGCGGGGTAGCCCCCCGGCCGTAGCGTGTCTTCGTCGGCCAGCACGGCCTCGAGCCGCACTCGGGCGCCGCGATAGATGTTGTCCGGCGTGGCAAACAGGCACCAGCGCAGCGGGGCGCGGCCCAGCCGCTGGGATTCCATGACCGAAGGATCCCGCGGCTGACGAAAACGGCCGGTTAGCGACCAGCCTTGCCAATCGCATTGCGTCGCGGGCATCACGGTGGAGAGGAGCCCGACATTCGAGGGATTGGAGCGCAGGATGGTGTCCTCTTGTTGACTCAATCGAGACCAGCGGCGCCAACCGTCCACGAGGTACTCCGCAGGATCTTTCCAGATTTCGTCCATCCTCCACTTCCTCCAATCCGCCAGGAACTTCGTCCAATGGACACGCAACCACTGCGCGCGATGGTCGTGCTCCTGACCAAGACGCCGATACTCCTCGATGTCTGCGGCAAAATCTCCGGGGCCGGGAGCGGCATATTCGCTGAGAAAGCATTTCTGTTTCGAGGTTCGTGCATCAGCACAGACTTTCCGGGACAGCGGTCGGGAATGGTAGGGATGGCCATCCCTAAGATCGCGCTGCCACGACGGATTGCCCGGGTTGCTGTACGGGCCGCCGGTGTTGGCCCATACCATGCGGGTCGGATCAAGTTCCCGGATGGCCGGCAGAAAGGTCATGGCATGCCGGCCATCATCTTCATTGCGCAGACCCCAAATGACGATGCTGGGATGGTTGCGGTCGCG
>CAYWTX010000558.1:0-23707 GCA_964461295.1 uncultured Planctomycetaceae bacterium
CGCCCCCCCCTCGATGTCGTCGGCACCCTCTGTCTCGGGCTCCGCGGCGTCTCCGGCTGGCCCACGCCCGAAGACGCCGCTAAGCACGAGACAGAGGGTGCCGACGACATCGAGGTGGGCGAGGGGATTGAGCGTGACGCGGCCGGCATCGCGGGCGGTGGTGTCGCCGTAGGCCAGGGCGGTGCGGGCGTGGGCGTACTCGTGGAGGATGAGGCTGAACAGAAGAGGCACCAGCAGCACAAGCCGCTGAAGGAGCCATGTTTCGTCGAAGGCGGGCATGTTTCGCTTATACTTGACCGGCTCGGCGCGAAACAAGGATAATGCTTTGCTGCGCGAGAGGAGGGACGCAAGCAGGCTGGTGCGGCGGGAACAGCGCCGCGAAGCAAGCTCGAGCGGACGCAAAGCCGCGATGCAAGGGTCGCGCGGGAAGACCGCGTCGCGATGCGTGGACCAGAGGGAAGAACGGACCTGATGAATACACCTGCGCCCCAGGTTGATCTGGATACCGCCCGCAGAGCCCTCGCGGCGGAGGGACGCGCGATCACCGCGCTGTCTCAACAGATCGGCAGCGCGTTCGCGGCCGCGGCGTCGCTGGTGTACCAGTGCCCGGGCAAGGTGGTGCTGACGGGGATCGGCAAGGCGGGGATCATCGCGCGGAAGATTTCGGCGACGCTGGCCAGCACCGGCACGCAGAGCATTTTCCTGCACCCGGTGGAGGCGTTGCACGGCGACTTGGGCAGGCTTCAGCGAGGCGACGTGATCGTCGCGTTGAGCCACAGCGGGCAGACCGACGAGATCGTGCGCCTGCTGGACCACCTCAAGGCGCGCGGGTGCAAGCTGGTGGCAATCACGGGCGGCGGCGATTCGCCGCTGGGGCGACACGCGGACGTGACGGTGACCTACGGCGACGTGCAGGAGGCCTGTCCGCTGGGGCTGGCGCCCACGGTGTCGACATCGTGCATGCTGGCGCTGGGCGACGCCCTGGCCGTGGCGGTCATGGAGATGCGGCGATTCAGCCCCGACGAGTTCGCGGCGTTCCATCCCGCCGGGGCGCTGGGGCGCAAGCTGCTGAAGGTGGAGGAGGCGATGAGCTTCCGTCGCGGCGAGCAACTCGCGCTGGTGCGTGACGACCAGACGCTGGGCGCGGCGCTTCAGGAGGCCGAGACCGTGCCGCGCCGCACCGGCGCGGTGCTGCTGGTGGACGCGGGGGGACGGCTCAGCGGCATCCTCACCGACGCCGACGTGCGCAGGCTGCTGCTGAAGCACAAGGGCGACGTGCTGAACCGCCCGGCCGCCGAACTGATGGTCCGCAACCCCAAGCGCATCCGGCTGGGGCAGCTCGCCAGCGACGCGCTGGCGATCCTGAACCGCTACCGGATCGACGAACTGCCCGTGGTGGACGAGGACGACCGGCCGGTGGGCGTGATCGACGTCCAGGATCTGGTGGGGATGCGAACGGTGGCCAATGGACGAGATTGACTTCGCCCGCATCGAGCTGCTGGTGCTGGACGTGGACGGTGTGCTGACGGACGGGCGGCAGTCGCTGTCGCTGTCGGGCGGCAAGCTGTCGCGCGGGGTGAGCATCCATATGCGCGACGAGACGGGCGTGCGGTATTGGCTGCGGGCCGGGCGCAAGCTGGGCGTGATCAGCGGCCAGCCGCACGCGTGGGTGGTCGAGTGGGCGCGCGAGCTGGGGATATCGGCCGTGCGAACGGGGGCGAGGGTCAAGCTACCGGCGCTGGAGGAGATGTTGGCGGAACTGGCCGTACCTGCCGGCCGGACGGCCGTGATGGGCGATGACCTGGTGGACCTGCCGTTGGTTCGCGCATGCGGGTTCGGCGTGGCGGTGGCGGACGCGGCGGGCGAGGTGCGCGAGGCGGCGGCATACGTGACGAAGCAGCCGGGCGGGCACGGGGCGGTGCGGGAGGTGGTGGAGTTGATCCTCCGGCGTGGCGGCGACTGGGATCGGATCATGGAGAGGTACCGCGGCGGGCCGGCGGGGGCGGACAAGAGGCGGGGGACAGCGTCATGATGCGGCGCATCGGGTTGCTGGTGACGACGATGGGCGTGCTGGCCGGGGTGTTCTACGCCTACTACGTCGCCACGGGCGGCTGGGAGATGCCGGGGCGCAAGCGTTCGGCGAACCTGCCGGCGATGCAGTTCAAGCCGTTGACGACGAGGGGGACGTTTGACTTCGCCGACGCCAACGAGTTGTACGTCGAGGACCGCGACGCGCAGGGCAGGCTGAAGGCGGTGTACCGCGCCAAGCAGTGGAGCCGCCGGGCCCAAGGGACGTACGCGCTGAGCGAGCCGCACGTGACGCTGTACCAGTCGGGCGGGCAGCAGACGGAGTTGCGGGCGGAGAAGGGCGAGATCTTCGCCGAGCAGTTGGCGCATGGGATGGACGTGCGGCGGGCGCACCTGGAGGGCAAGGTGCGGGTGTTTTTCGACCCCAACGGCAGCGAGGGGCACCGAGCGCAGAAGCTGGATGAGTCGCGCCAGGACATCGTGCGGATCGCCATGGACTACGTGGACGTGGACCGCGAGCGGCTGACGATCCACACCGAGAGCCCGGTGTCGGTGCAGTCGCCGTGGGCGGACATCCACGGCACGGGGATGACGATCAGTTGGAACGAGACGCCGCGCGAGCTGCGGCTGCTGCGGATCGAGCGAGGCCGGCGGATGGTGGTGTACGCGCTGCCGGAGGGCGCGGACATCCTGGCGACGCCGGGCGCACCGGCGGGCGGGGCGCCCGCCAAGCCGAACATCGCCGACGGGGCCGGGGCGGCGAGTGGGCCGGCGGCCACGACCGCGGCGGCGACGGCGGGGACGGGGACGGGGAAGAACGGCCAGATCGTCGAGATGGGGCTTTCGCGCTTGGGCGAGCCGAAGGCGACGCGCCCCACGGCGACGATGCCCAAGGGCGTGAAGCACGGCCAGCCGGTGGAGATCGTGCCGCCGCGGAACCAGTTTCGGGCGGACTTCCAGGGCGACGTGAAGGTAACGCGGGGCGTGCAGCGGATGCACGGCGCCGACGCGCTGACGTTGCGGTTCGAATGGAGCGGAGATCGCGGCGACCGCCTGTCGCCGCTGCGCGGGCCGACCACCCGGCCAGCCGGCGCAGCGGCCCCGGCCACACGGGCCGGCTTGCCGCCCGCGGCCGCGCCGGCAAGCCGCCCGGCCACTCGCCCGGGCGGCGAGCCGATGGAGATCGTGTGGAGCGGGCCGCTGGTCTTGCAGCCGACGGGCTACGTGGACGATCCGCGGACGGAGCGCTACGAGGTGCAGGCCCGCGGCAAGCGGGTGGTCCTCAGCGACCAGCAGGCGACGGCGATGTGCGGGGAGATGGTCTTCCGCAGCCCCGAGCGGACGGGGCGCCTGACCGGGTCCGGCGAGCGCCCGGCGCGGCTGCTGCTGTCGGAGGGCGCCGAGGTGACGGCGCCGACGATCCGGTTCGACCCGGCCGGCGGACGGGCCAACCTGGACGGCGCCGGGTCGATGGTGCGGCGGTTCCGCACGGAGTTGCCGCAGTCGCGGGCCCTGGAGCTTATCGAGCAGGACCCCAACGGCGCGATCGAGGGCGAGCGCATCACGTGGTCCGACCACGTCGACCTGGCGTACTCGCAGCAGCCGACGCGCGACGGCAAGTCGCGCCAGTTCATCGACGCCGCCGATTTCTTCGGCGGGGTGGACCTGCAGCGGCCGGACACGGGCGACCGCATGAAGTGCGACCAGTTGGCGGTGAAGATGGCCCGCGGGTCGCGGGGCAGCGCCTACCCGGCCGTGGCGGCAGCCAGCGGGCACGTTGCGGCCCGGCAGGAAGGCAGCGACATCGCGGCGGACAGGATGACGGTGCACTTCCGCGAGGTCCCCGCGGCGGCGCAGATCGCGGGCGCCGGTGCGGCGGCGGCGGCGACGACGCGCCCGGCGCCGGCCGCGAAGCAGGACGCGACCGAGCCGTCGAGCGTGCTGGCGGAGGGGAACGTGCGATTGACGGACAAGCGAGACGCCAACGCCGACGCGCTGGAGGCGACATGCGACAAGCTGACGAGCGACCTGCTGGCCCGCAAGGCGGTGCTCACGGGCTCGCCGGCGATGATCCGCCAAGGGCCCAACAAGCTGGTCGGCAAGGTCATCCACGTGGACGAGCGCTCGCAGGCGGCATCGGTGGACGGCAACGGCACGATGGCCTTCCTGAGCAGACGCGACATGGCGGGAAGGGACCTGGCGACGGCGCGGCCGATCGCGATCGAGTGGTCGCGGGCGATGGATTTTCAGGGCATGGCGAACAACGGCACGTTCACCGGCGACGTGCGGCTGACCAGCGGCACCGAGGAGATGGCGTGCGGCAAGATGCAGGTGATGTTCAGTGCGGTGGACGCGAACGCGCGGCCGGTGAAGGCCAAGCCGGCGACGGCGCCGGCGGAGGCCGATAGCGTGCTGGCGTCGGGGCCCGCGGTCGGGGCGGGGGCGACGGCGCCGGCCGCGCCAAGGGCGCCGCGCAAGGCGCGAAGAGGCATGGGCGTGCAGATGGAGCGGCTTAGCGCCAGGCAGATCGCCATGGTCGTCGCCGATGACCAGGTGCTGCTGAGATCAGGGCGGTTGGACGAGCAAGGGCGGATCCTTCGCCGCATGCAGGCGACCGGCGACAAGATGACCTACGACGCCGCGCGGAACATTGTCACCATGCCGGGCAAGGGGACGTTCCTGTCGGAGGACTACCAGGCGCCCAAGCGGCGCACCGCGTCGGCCGATCCCAACAACGTGGTCGGGGCCATGGATCGCCCAAGCCAGACGGCGTTCCAGTGGCACAAGACGATGCAGATCTGGCAGAACGAGCGCCAAGTGATCATGGACGGCAACGTGGTGATGGTGAACCGTAGCGGCACGGAGGTCGCCCTGGCCGACGAACTGCCTGTCCCGCGCGAGACGTGGGGCACGCTGAAGGACGGGCGCAAGAGCATCCTTCGCTGCGACAGCATGCTGGCGCAGTTCGGCCCGCCGGAGGACAAGCCTTCGACGCGCCCGGCGGAGCCGGAATCGGTGCTGGTGCGTCCGGTCGCGACACGGCCGGCGAAGCGCCCGAGCGGGGACATTCTCAGCGAAGGCCCGGCCCTGGGCCCGCTGGACGTCTTCAGCGCCGCCGGCGACGTGAACTTGAAAGACGGGCCGCGGCAGGTGCTTGGGCAGCGGATCATGTACAGTCGGGAGAAGGACCTGGCGATCGTGTACGGCTTCAAGGAGGGACAGGAGCCGGCCAACGCGGTGTTCGTGTACGAGGATCCCAACAGCGGGCGGTCGCAGACGTGGTCGAGCCCGAAGATCATCTGGCAGCGGCAGGACAACCGGATCGTGACGGAGGAGATCAAGGGATCCGGCGGGCGGTGACGGGACGGGGACGCGGCAACGGGAGACGGGCCGCCAGAAGGCAAGTCGGCAGCCGATGGCGCAGCGCAGGGCGGGTTGTGCGGAAGACCTGCATGCTTTGTGCATTCTCTGCAAGTTAACAGAGGGGCGTTTAACTGATTCGGCATCGGCTAAACGAACGCAGGAACGCCAGGGGCTTGGGGTGGGGGTGGGGGCGAGCGGGCGGCCAGGTCGCGGCCGCCCAGGCGAGCGGGCGGCGACGCTGCTGCGCCACCGCCCGCCTTGCCCGCCCGCGGTCGCGGACTATGCTTGTGCGGCCACCACGGCCGAGAAGCACTGCTGGAACGCGCCGGCCGTGATGCGGAGCAGGCCGTCGTTGTAGTTGGAGTCGTAGCTTCGCCCGTCGGAGCCCCACGGGTTGTACACGGTGACGTACGTCTGGCCGTCGACGGTATCGAGGGACTTCACTTGGTAGGCGTGGCCGCCGACGATCGGCGACGCGGGGCTGGAGTAGCTGCCGGCCGTGATGGCGTGCCCGGCGTTCAACTCGCCCTGGAGGAAGGAGGTGAGGTCGGTGACGGCTCCGCTGGTGGAGCGGGTGATGGAGGACACGTTGGTGAGTTCGCCGTTGACGGTGCTCATCCACCCGCCGCTGATCGAATCGTAGGTATTCTGGCCGTAGCGGAAGTGGGCGTACCCTTTTTCCATGAGGGCAACCCAGATTTCGCCGTCGGGGGTGAGCTTGGCATAGGCCAGGCTGCTGCCGCTGTAGGTGGGCAGGTCGGCGTCCAGGCGCAGGTAGACTTCCTGGCCGCCGCGATAGAAGCGGATGGCGTAGGTGCCGTCGCCCAGCGAGGTGATCATCTGGCGGACGAGGCCGGGATCGCTGTCGGCCAGGCCGGCCAGCGACGCCAGGTAGTAGCAGTCGCCCACGGAGCCCTGGCGGATGTCGTCGTAGGTGGGCCCGTCGCTGAACACCGGGTTGGCGGCGAAGTTGTACGACGCGGGGCCATAGCCGTTGGCCGTGGGATCGGTGAAGTTCTGGCCGTTGATTTCGCGGGAGACGGTCTGGCCGGCGTAGGGCTGGTAGAACGAGGCGATGCGGTGGACGGCCTTGGAGGCGGTTTCGGCGGAGGAGACGTCGGAGAGCGTATCGGTGCTGTCGGCCCAGAAGCTGTCGGCGCCGTCTTCGCCGCGGACGACGTCGATGCCGCCTCCGACGGCGATGATGAGGTCGTCTCCGGCGCCGCCGTAGACGCTGCCGTCGCCCTGGGCGTTTTCATAGATCGTGTCGTTGCCGGCGCCGCCATTGATGAAGGTGTCCATGGTCAGCGACCAGGCGGTGCGGATGGTGTCGGCCCCGTCAAAGCCGCACACGGCCACGCTGCCGAACGTGCCGGCGTAGTCCTGCGTGCCGGCGGCGCTGACGACGCGCACGGCCGAACCGGTCCAGGAAAGCGTGATGGTGTCGTTGCCGGTGGTTCCGGTGACGCGGAGTTGCTGGACGCCGTCGGTGGTGACGACGACGCCGGCGACGGCGGCGCCGGGGGCGGGATCGGCGGGCGCCGGGGGCACGACGGGCGGCGGCGGCGTGGCCGAGGTGACGACCAGCCCGTAGGCGCCGATGCCCGTGCCGCCGCCGGTTCCGCTGTCCATGGCGGCGAAGTAATACGTGGCGCCGCTGACGACGCTGATCTCGACGTATGCCCCGGCCGTGAAGGGGCAGACGTGCTCGGAGATCTTGACGCCTGAGGCGTTGTAGGCGACGACTTTGGCGTCGACGGTGTTGGGCAGCACCCCGGCGAGTTCGAACTTCAGCGTGCCGGTGGCGGGCGCGACGACCCGGAAGAAGTCGACGTCGCCGGCGTAGTCGATCGCGCGGAGGGCGACGGAACTGGAGTTGGCCTGCACCTGCACGACGGCGGCCGCGGCGATCGTGTTGCCCACGTCGTCAGCGGGCGCGGGCGCCGGGTCGGGCGCGGGCGCCGGCGGCTGGGCGGTGGCGGTGACCCGCAGGCCGTAGTAGCCCGTGCGCGTGCCGCCGCCGACGCCGCTGTCCATGGCGGCGAAGTAGTACGTGGTGCCGATGACGGCGCTGATTTCGACGTATGCGCCGGCCGTGAACGGGCAGGTGTGCTCGGCGAGCGCGACGCCGTCGGCATCGTAGGCAATGACCTTGGCGTCGACGGTGCCAGGGCGCAGGCCGGCGAACTCGAACTTCAGCTTGCCGGTAACGGGCGCGACGACCTTGAAGACGTCCACGTCGTCGACGTAGTTGATGATCTTGGTGGCGGCGACGGAGGAATTGGCGCGGGCGCGGATGGTTGCGGCCGCGGCCATCGTGTCGCCCACGTCGTCGGTGGCGCGGGTGATGACCCTGGCGTTGAACTCGCCCGCGGTGCCGCTGGCGCCGGACACGCGGATGTAGTAGGTCTGGCCTGTGCGGGTGGCGAATCGCAGGGCGCTGTCGGTGGTGCCTGCGGCGGCGTTGTTGTTGCAGACGATGCGCCGCAGGTTGGAGTCGAGGACATCCACGTAGGTGTTGAGCGAGCCGCCTGCGCTGCTTGCCTGGACGTAGGTCAGGCCGTTGGCGGTGGCAGTGTACCTGTAGGCGACGGCCTCATTGAGGACGATGTCGCCGGCAAGGTCGAGTATGTCGGCCGCCCCGGGCGTGATGGTGACGGCGTCGATGAATTCCTGGGGCACGATCGACGAGAAGGCCATCTGGTAGGCGCCGGTGGTGCCGGCGGCGCCGGTGGCGACGACGTAGTACGTCTGGCCCTGCACCACGCTGAAGGCCGCGTTGCCGGCCGCCACGCCGCCACTGAACGTGGCCAGCACGTTCTGCTGGGCGTCCATCACGGCGACGGAGGCAGCCAGCGCGCTGCCGGCGCCGGTGGCGCGGATGGCGAGTCTGGCCAGGCCGGTATCGGCGGCGACGAACTTGCAGAAGTCGACGTCCGTGGCGTAGTTGACGATGCCGTTGACGGCGCCCGAACCGGTGCCCGACAGGCGAAGCGCCAGGGCCGCCGCGGCGGAGTTGGCGCGGTCGTCCACGGGGATGCTGGTCATGCGGAGGGTGAAGTCGCCGGCGGCGCCGTCGCTGCTGCGGGCCAGGAGGTAGTACGTCTCGCCGGCGGAGACGGTCCGGCTGATCAGGCTGTCCAGCGTGACGCGCGAGGCATTGTTGTTGACCGCGACGCGCTGTTGACGGCTGTTGAACAGTTCGAGGTAGGGATCGATGCCGCTGCCGACCATGGCCAGGGCCATTCTGCCTCTGGCTGGGGTGGCGAAGCGATACATGTGGGAGTCGCCGCTGCCCTGGAGGCTGCCCGCGATGTCGATGCTGGCGGCGGGAAGGACCGGCACGTTCTCGGCTTCGGCGAAAAGGGCGGCCAGTTGGGGGGTGGTGCTGAGCAACAGGCGGGCCTCAAGTTGATCGAATGTCGGGTGATTCATGCGGCGGTTCATGCTGTTCCTCCATGGACAGAGCAGTTCGGCCTTCACCGCGCGCGAGCCATACGGACTTCGCGCGGCGGGAATCGAGACGGCGCGGCAGCGCCCTAGGGGCGGCGTCTACGGGGACGCCAGGTGAGATGTGCGACGGCCGGGACATCCTCCCTGTCCGGGCCAGGTGTTCATCCGAAGGGAGTTTATGATACGCCCAAGGGGCGGGCAAACCCCGGCGGCGGATCGCGCCCTGTTCGTGCTCCTGCTTGCGCTCGTGCTCGACGGCCCGGCAGAGGTGTCAGCGACAGGCTCTCCCCCATCGGCAACGGCAAGGAGCCCGGGGACGCCGAGGTCCTGCCGGTCCTTACTCAAGTGTTCGCGCCGGTCATCCGACATCGAAGGCAGGGAGTGCAGAAGCCCAAGGCCGCGAGCGGGCCGCGGCGTACCGGAGGAATCATGAGGTTCGATAAATCGAGCGCTGGTTTGGGTTGGTATCTCGACCGCATCAAGGCCACGGCGCTTCTCACAGCCGGGGAGGAACGCGAGCTTTCGCGGCGCGTTCGGGAGAGCTCGGACGTGGATGCCCGCGAGCGGATGATCCATGCCAATCTGCGCCTGGTCGTCAAGATCGCCAAGGACTACCGCAACGCGGGGATGACGCTGTCGGACCTGGTGGCCGAGGGGAACCTGGGCCTGATGCGGGCGGTGGAGGAATTCGATCCCGACGCCGGCGTGCGGTTCAGCACGTACGCGGCCTGGTGGATCAAGCAGTCGATCAAGCGGGCGATGATCAACGCGGGCCAGCCGATCCACATCCCGGCGTACCTGGTCAAGCTCATAACCAAGTGGCGGCGGACGACCCGGCGGCTGGAGTCGCAACTGGGCCGACCGCCCACGACCGAGGAGATCGGCAAGTCGCTGAAGGTCTCGCACAAGAAGGCGGAGATCATCCGCTACGGCCTGCGGGCCGTCAACGCCCCCAGCCAGATGGGGGCCGACGAGGCGCAGGCGCTGTCGGAGATGCTGTCCGACGGCGAGCAGCACCAGCCGGAGAAGGCGATGCTGGACGCGTCGGACTCGCCGACCATCCGGAAGCTGCTGTGCCAACTCGAGCCGCGCGAGCGGAAGATCCTCGAGTTGCGGTTCGGCCTGGACGGCTACGAGGGCCCGCAGCGCACGTTCAAGGAAATCGGCGCTATCGTAGGCCTGACCCGTGAACGCGTCCGCCAGCTCGCCAAGAAGGCGCTGGAGGAACTGAAGGTCGCCGGTCAACTGGTCGTGTAGGCCAAGAGGCGGCAGGCGGCAGCACCGGACTCGAGGCTCAACGCGGGGGCCTGCCATCGTGAGACGAGGCCCACGGCCAGTACTGCTGCCTGCCGCCCTCTCCCTCCGCCATCGCCTCTGCCGCCTGCCGCCTTTCCCTGTCCCCGAAGGTATGCTATTGTTTCTCCGGACATGAGGAGAACGCATGGACCTGAGCAAATTCATCCGCGACGTGCCGGATTTCCCCAAGAAGGGCATCCTCTTCAAGGACATCACCCCGCTGGTCGGCGACGCGGCGGCCTTGCGCGAGGCATGCACGCGCCTGGCCGATCCGTTCCGCGGCCGGGGGGTCGAGAAGGTCGTCGGCATCGAGAGCCGCGGGTTCATCTTCGGCTCGCCGGTGGCCGAGCGGCTGGGGGCGGGCTTCGTGCCGCTCCGCAAGCCGGGTAAGCTGCCCTACAAGGTCATTCGCGAGACCTACCAGCTTGAGTACGGCTCGGACTGCGTCGAGATTCACGAGGACGCCATCCGCCCCGGCCAGAAAGTCCTGCTGGTCGACGACCTGCTTGCCACGGGCGGGACGATGGCGGCCGCGTGCCGGCTGGTGGAGAAGCTGGGCGGCGAGGTGGCCGGCATCGCATTCGTGGTCGAGTTGTGCTTCCTCGGCGGGCGGAAGAAGCTGCCCAACCACGACATGCACGTGCTGATCTCGATCTCCTGACCGAAGCGCCCGCCACCTCCAGTCTGCGCCGGCATCCAATTAGCAAAGCCGTGGGCATTTCCTGCCGATTCGTATCCTGAAGCCGGCATCGGGGGGGGACGCACGATGCGCCCACGGGTCCGGACGGGCGGCAGGCGCCGGCAGGAAAGGCATGGCCGTGGAAGTCTTCGCAGCAAGGCATCCGATCTTCAACGAACTTCAGGAGGTGTACGGTTACGAACTGGAGTTCCGCTCCGACTTCGACACCTACTACGACGCCCTGTCCGAGGACCGCTCCGCCATCGACTTCGCCGCCTTCGTGAACTATTCGGAGCTGACGGACGGGCGCCGCGGTTTCGTGCGATTCCCGCGCGACCTGCTGCTGATGGAGTTCCCGGGGCTGTTCCCCAAGGACACCACCGTGGTGCAGGTGGTGCTCGACGATCCCGGCGACAGGCAACTTATCGACGCCTGCCGGCGCCTGCGCGACGCCGGACACGTCCTGGCCCTGGAGAACTGCCGCCCCGAATGCCTCAGCAACGGCCAGCTCGACTGGGTTCGCCTGGCGAAGGTGGATCTGCTGAAGACGCCGCAGGATCAACTCCAGCCGCTGGTGCGCGATCTGTCGGCCAAGGGCATCGAGGCCGTCGCCAAGAACGTCCAGACGCCCGACCAGTTCGCCGACTGCCTTCGCTGGGGCTTCCTGTACTTCCAGGGCGACTTCTTCAGCCGCCCGGTCGTGCGCGAAGACAAGAGGATCTCGCCCAGCAAGCTGACCTATTTGCGCGTGCTGCACGAAGTGAACAAGCCGGGCATGAGCTATGACGAGTTGGCCGACTGCATCAAGCAGGACGTGAGCCTGACGTACAAACTGCTGAAGTTCATGAACTCGCCGTGGTTCGGGCTGCGCTACGAGATCCAGTCGGTCAAGCATGCGCTGGTGATGCTGGGGCCGGAGGAGATTCGGCGCTGGTTCAGCCTGATCGTGGTTCGCGACACGGGCGAGGACAAGCCGCGCGAACTGCTGGTGCGCTCGCTGACGCGGGCGAAGGTGGCGGAGATGATCGCCCCGGCCATCGGGCGCGCCAAGCTGGGGCCCAAGCTGTTCCTGCTGGGGATGTTCTCGGTGATCGACGCGCTGACGGACAGCCCGATGGAGGCGCTGCTGGAAGACCTGCCGATCGACAAGGAGATCAAGGCGGCCCTGCTGGGCGGGGTCGGCCTGCCGCGAAGCGTATATGAGACGATGCTGGCGTACGAGCGCGGGCATTGGACCGCCTTCTCGGACAACTGCCGGGCGATCGGCCTGGACGAGGACAAGCTGCCGACGTTCTTCCGCGACTCCCTCACGTGGGCCAACCAGGCGCTGGACGAAGTGTAAGCGCGGGCTTCGCGCGTCCGGCAAACGCGAACGTACCGGAAGACGGCGCGTCTGTCTCTTCCTCGGTGCCCGGTCCGCGGTATCCGGTCCGCGGCGCTCCTGCTATCATGCTCTCGTGCCCGATCCAGTCATCACCATCGACGGCTCGTGGGGCGAAGGCGGCGGGCAGGTTCTGCGGACCAGCCTGGGCCTGGCTGCCGCGCTGGGCCTGTCGGTCCGCGTCATCAACGTGCGAGCCAGACGCGACCGCCCCGGCTTGCGCCCGCAGCACCTCTCCGCCGTGCGGGCCGCGGCCGCCGTGTGCGGCGGCACGCTGGAGGGCGACGCCATCGGCTCGGGCGACCTCACGCTTCGCCCCGGCGACCCCAGGCACGGCGAGTACCGTTTCGACATCGGCACGGCCGGGGCGTCCACGCTCGTGCTCCAGACGGTGATCCCCGCCCTTCTCCTGGCGGGGGGCGAGTCCGACGTGACGGTGACCGGCGGCACGCACAACCCGCTCGCCCCGTGCTTCGACTACCTCCGCGACGTGTTCGGCGTGCTGGCGATGGCCTCCGGCGTCGACATGCACCTGGAGATGAAGCGTGCCGGCTTCTATCCCGCCGGCGGCGGCGAGGTCCGGATGCGCCTGGCCGGGCTGGACAGCGTCGACGACCTGGCGCCCCTCCGCTACAACGACCGCGGCGAGCTGCGGTCGGTGGAGGTCCTCTCGGCCGCCAGCTTCTCGCTACCCGCTCACATCATCGAACGCCAAGCCCACCAGGCCAGCGACCGGCTCATCGCCGCCGGGCACCACCCCCGCGTCGCCAAGCAGATGTGGGAGACGCCCTCGCCCGGCACGGCCGTGTTCGTGCGGGCCGTCTTCGCTCGCGGCGTGGCCGGCTGGTGCGCCCTCGGCGCCCGCGTCAAACCGGCCGAGGCCGTCGCCGACGAGGCGGTGGACGGGTTCCTCGCATTCCTCTCCTCCGCCGGCGCCGTGGACGCCCACGCGGCCGACCAACTCCTCACCATCGCCGCCCTCTGCCCCGGCGAGAGCCGCTTCACCGCCCAGGCCGCCACGTCCCACGTCGCCACCAACGCCGAGGTGATCCGCCAGCTCGTCGGGCGCGAGATCGAAATCGCCCCCGCCGACGGCGGCGCGGCGGTGGTGACGGTCAAGGCGGTCTGAGGAGTTCTATCCGCAGATCAAGAAGATCAAGAAGATCCAGGAACTCATACGTCCTCGGATCGCCCTTGTCTTCCGTCTTCGGTCTCCCTCTCGGATCTCCTTGATCTTCTCAATCCGCGGATAGAACTCCCGGTCCTGCTCTTACGCCCCCCACTGCGGGTTGGGCCGCGGGATCTTCGCCTGCACGCTGTCGCGCCAGCGGATCAGGGCGTCGTGCAGGCGCCCGCCCGTGTCCTTCTCCTCGCCGGACCGGTCGTTCTCCTCGCCGATGTCGGCCCGCAGGTTGTACAGTTCCAGCCGCCCGGACTCGAAGAACTCGATGAGCTTCCAGTCGCCCCAGCGCACCGAGCAGCCCGGCGTGCCGCCCTGGTTGCCGTAATGCGGGTAGTGCCAGAAGATGGGACGCTCTCTTAGAGGCCGGCCCGCTTCAGCGGCGTCGGTCGCGGCGCCAAGCAAGCTCGCGAAGCTCACCCCGTCGGCGTGCTGCTCGGGCAGAGCAGGCAACCCCGCCAGTTCCAGCAGCGTGGGGTAGAAGTCCGGGCTGGTCACGGGCGTCGCGCACAGGCTCCCGGCCTGCACGCCCCGCGGCCAGCGGATGATCAGCGGCTCGCGCGTCCCGCCCTCGTACATCCACCCCTTCCCCTCGCACAGCGGCGCGTTGCACGTGGGGCTTCCCTCGGCCGTGGCCAGCCCGCCGTTGTCCGACGTGAAGATCACCACCGTGCTCCCGGCGATGCCCTGCTCGTCGAGCACGGCCAGCACGCGGCCGATCGAGGCATCGAGGTCTTCGACCATCGCGGCGTAGGCGGGATCGGACTGGAAGATGCGCCGCGTGACGCGCTGCCCGCGCTTGTGCTCGGACGGGAACTCCTCGCCGACGACGAACGGGTCGCGCCCGGCCAGGCCGTTCGCGGCCGCCTTGGCCTCGTATTTCCGCACGAGGCTGGGCTTGGCCTGGATGGGGATGTGTACCGCGTAGTGGCACAGGTTGAGGAAGAACGGGCGCGACGGGTCGCGCCGGCGGATGAGGGCGACGGCCTCGTCGGTCAGCCGGTCGGTCAGGTACTCGCCGGCGGGGCCTTCGGTCATCTTCGGGTTGCCGTACGGCGCCCAGTAGCTTCGCGGCTTGCCCCAGTCGCAGCCTCCCACGTTCACGTCGAATCCGTGCCGCTCCGGCCAGTACGGCTCCTTGCCGAGGTGCCACTTGCCGACGTGCCAGGTCTGGTACCCGCCGTCGCGCAACGCGGCCGCCACCGACCGCTCCTCCAGCGGCAACTGCCACGTGTACGGCGCGTCCAGCAGGCGCCCGCGGGCGTTGCCGCCGATGAAGTTGGTCACTCCGACGCGGGCGGGATACTTGCCCGACAGGATGCTCGCCCGCGTGGGCGAGCAGACGGGGCAGGCCGCGTAGGCGTCGGTGAACCGCATGCCCTGGCCGGCAAGGCGGTCGAGGTTCGGCGTCTCGTAAAACTCGCTGCCCTGGCAGGCGAGGTCCATCCACCCCATGTCGTCGATGAGGATGAAAACGATGTTCGGCGCGGCCGGTGTGCCCATGCGGACAGCTTACTCCGCCGTCACGAAATAGCTTGTTCACGTTTCCCAGGTGGCACAGGTCTCCGACCTGTGCTGCACAGCTTGGAAAGCTGTGCCGCCAAGACTGGCTTGCTCAGGTTATTTCGTGACGGACCCTTACTCCGCCGGGACGGGGCCCGCAAACGCGCGCCTGCGCCTCAGCAATGTTCCGCAGCGGGCTCGTTGGCGCGAGAAGCTATCGCCCGAACTTGCCCAGGACGATCTTGCCGTCCTTGACGGTCACCGTCTGCTCCCCGACGGTCACCTTGTCGCCAAGCACCTGGGGCTTGGCGGGCTTGCCGCCGCCGAAGAAGCCGAAGGCGACCTTCGTGCCGGCGACCTCGACGACCTCGCCCTGCGCGCCCGGGCCGGTCTGCACCAGCATTGCGTCGGCGCCGCTGGCGCCGGAGAAGTCGATGGCCAGCGACGACCCGTTCGCGACGGCCAGGATGGTCGATCCGTCGGCCGCGGGGGCGAAATCGCCGGTGAACCCGCCGGAGGTCAGGCCCCAACGGGCGTTCTTGCCTCCGCACTGGACGAGGAGGCTGTTGTCGGCCTTGGATCCCATGTTGCCCCTCGTGGCGTGGGTCAACACGGAGATGATCACGTCGCCGGAGTCCTTCCAGCGGTTGCGCCAGGCGTAGAACTTGCAGATGCTGTCGCGGTAGGCGTGCGGCAGGACCTCGCCGGGGTTCTTCTCTTTCATGCCCACCGGCCAGTTCACCAGCGACAGCACCGAGTGATGCGGATACGGCGAGGGCGCGTCGAGTCCGAAGCCGCCCTTGGCGTCGGCGTCCTTCAGGCCGCTGTGGTTGTAGAACCACAGCATCGCGGCCCTCTGGTCGTCGGAGGCGACGCCGAAGCCGATGCCGAAGTAGTTCCCGCCGCTCAGTCCCGCCCGCGCCCAGATGTTGTGCGGGTAGTCGCCTCGCTCGGGGAAGCTGGCGCGGAACTTGGCCGGGTCGCCCCCCAGCGCCGTCAGGAAGAACCACTTCAGCACCGGCCACTGCGCGTTGGGCTTGGGCGAGTAGAATTCCTTGCCGTCGGCGATGCGCCACGCCTGGAGAGCGCTGGTGAAGATGATGTGGCTGGACATCGAGCCCGTGCCGTCGCCCTCGACAAAGAACCCGCCGTCGCCGAAGCCCTGGGTGAGGTTGATCTTCATGCAGCGCTCGCTGGCCTCCAGCAGCGGTTTGAGCTTGCTCATGTCCACGCCCGGGTCGTTCATGATGCCCATCAGCGCCATCGCGCCGCCGCCGACGATCATCCCCCAGTGGTTGCTGCCGGGGTGCTGGCGGTCGCCGCGGGCCAACTCAGGCAGGCTGCACCACTGCCCGGGGTTGTACTCGGCGATGGCCTTGGCCACCTTCGCGCGGTAGGCCTCGTCCCAGCCGTCGTAGCAGAGGTCGTATCCGACGGCCGTCCAACCGAGCGTCGGCCCATTGCGCAGGGCGCCGGTGGCCTTGGCGAACGTGTAGCGGGAGTCGAAGTTGGGCGTTCCCGCGAAGGCCTTCTCCATGCACTCCTTGCCCAGATCGGCGTACTTCTTGTCGCCGGTGAGCTGGTAGAGCATGCCGAACCCGGCCATGTGCGAGAAGCTGTAGACGCCGGCGGGGCCGCTTTCGTCGTCGCCCTTGGGCGCCGCCGCGCCGCCGATGCGGGGCATGCTCAGGCCGTCGCCGCCGTTGAGCTGCATGCGCAGGCGCTTCACGATGGCTTCGCCCTCGGGCGTCTTGGCCTTCTCGCGCAGCGCGGGCAGGTCGCTCTTGCGGAACAGCAGCCGCGGATGCTCGCCCGCCGCGGGCGCCTTGAAACCTTTGACTTCCACCGGCCAGCCCGCCAGTTCCGCCGGCGTCGGCTCGCGCTTGATGCCAGCCTGGGCCACCGACGCGAAGACGAATGCCAATGCCACAAAGCCCCAGATCGCTCTCGACAGATGACCCATTGCTGTTCTCCTGGACGCACCGGCGTCTGTTTGACACGGGACCGCACGAAGATGCCTTCTACTTGAACACGCCGCGTCGGCGAACGGTTCGCCGCCGCCCGACTCACCTTGTTCCTGCCGGGGCCAGCATCCTCTGCGCATCGCCGATCAAGCGATTGTCGGTCGTGGCTCGAATGGCCTTCTCCACCGCGGCCCGCACGGCCGGGGTGAGCTCGCCGATGCCCTTGGCGGCGACGATGACCGCGCCGGCCGCGTCGCGGGCCAGGTCCTTGTCGCCCAGTTGCGCGGCGGCAAGTTCCACCGCGCCAGCCAGCGGCACCCTGGCCACCGCGCCCAGGACCATCCGCCGGTCGTCGGGCCTCTTCGCTGCCGCCATCGCCTCGCGACAGGCAGCCAGCTTCGCCTCGTCGGATTTCGCCTCCGGGATCAGCCGCACGTACCCGCGAAGGGCCAGCACCTGGAACGTCTCCGATTCGGCCGTCTTGGCCAGCTTGAGCAGATCGTCCGCCGCCGCGAGCGTGGGCCACTCGGCCATCGCCCGCACGGCGACCTCCTTCATCTCGGCGTCGGCGCCGAAAGCGTGCTGCCTCAGCATGCCCAGGCCGGCGTCGCGCTGCATCGCGCCCAGCGCACGCACCAGCGGCAGCTTGACCGCCCCGCTCGCCTTCGCGGCCGCGTCGGCCGTGGCCGCCGCCACGGCATCGCCCGCCGAACCCCGCCCCATCGTCATGAGGGCTTCCTCCGCGGCCTGGCGCAGCGTGTCGCTGCCCGCGCCGCTCACCCAGCCGATCACCGTCGCCGCCTGCTCCCTGCCGCCCATTGCTCCAACGGCCCGAATCGCCGCCACTCGTACCGCCTCGTCCTTGCCATCAACCGCCAACTTCAGCACGGCCGGGAGCTGCCCCACGGCCGCTCGTTCGCCCAGGATGCCGAGCAGCGCAACCTTGGCCTCGCCGGGCGCCTCCGGCAATGCGTCGGCCATCTCCTGCTCGACGTTCACCTGCTCCTTCAGGGCCGCAGCCAGATCGAGGGTCTTCAGTGCACCGATCAGTTCGCCCAGGAACGGCTGGTCCTTCTGGGCGATCAACCGCAGAACGTCCCGCACGAGTTGCCCTGGGCAGTCCGTCATCAGGCCGATGGCCTCGGCCGACGCCTTGCCGAATTCCGCCGACGGGTCCTTCATGCCTTCGTTGACGAACGGCATGGCACAGTAGCCGCCCTTTCGCGCCAGCAAGCGCAGGTACGCCAGCCGACTGTCGGCGGGGGCGTCCTTCAGGCGATCCCAACACAGCTTCCAATGCCCTGAGGCAACAGCCGCCTGCACGGCGGCGACCGCGATGCGCCGATCCGCGCCGCGGGCGGCGGCGATGATGGCCGCAAGGGCGTCGTCGGCGGCGACCAGCCCCAGGCCCTCCATGGCCGCGCACTGCACATGAGGCGACTTGTCGTTGTTGCACAGGTGTAACAGCACGCGCTTCGCCTCAGCCTTCTTCCCAGCCTTCGCGAGGCATCGCCCAAGGGCCATGCAGGCGTCGGCGACCTGCGCCCGCTCGAAGGGCGTCTTGGCCTCCGCGGCGGCCTTCAGCATGGCGTCAATGCCGCCCGCGTCGCCGATGCGGCCGAGGGCCTGGGCGGCTGTGATCCGCACGTCGCGTTCCGGGTCGGCCAGGGCCTTGACCAGCTCGCCCGCGGAGGCGACGTCGCCTGTCTCGCCCAGGCCGCGAATGGCCGCCATGCGGCAGCGGCCCTTCGCCTGGGGCAGGGCCTTGCGCAGTTCCCCGGCCGCGGCGGGCCCGCCGATGGCCGACAGGGCCCCCACCGCGTAATCGCACAGATCCTCGTCGCTCAGCAGCTTGCCCAGTGCGAGCGCGGCATCGGCGTCGCCGACGGTCTGAAGCTGGCAGGCGACGAAGCCCTGCACCCACTTGGGGCGCTGGCTGCCCAGCGTCGAGGCCAGGGCGCCGACGAACACCCGGCGCTTGTCGGCGAGCTTGTCGTCGCCCAGCCACTGCGCCATGCCGTGCAGGACGTAGCGCGGCTTGAAGTTCTCCGCCGGCGGCGGGGCGAGCATGTCCACGACGGCCACGACGGCCGGGGCGCCGCCGGCGAGGACCTGCTCGAACAGCTTCTCCGCGTCGGCGCGGGCGGGCCCCTCAAACATGCTGTTGGCCGCGAAGGCGGGCATCTTGTCCACCAGCGCCGCCACGTCGGGCTTGGGGGCGGCGGCGTGGGAAACGGCGCACAGAGCGCCGAACAAACCCAACGCGATCATCGTTGCACGCTTCATGTTCATCCTGCTTCCGTAGGGTTCTGCGAACCGCAAGCGGACTGACAATCGACAATCGACAACTGGCAATTGGCAATTGGCAATTGGCAATTCCTACACGTGCCACGGCGCCCGCATGGGCGGGTTCACCAGGCGGTTGGCCTCCGCGTCGCCAACGATCTCTTCCTTCACCGGGTCGAACTTGAACGCCCTCCCGGTGCGCACGGCGATGTTCGTCAGCAGCGAGATGCAATTGGTGCGGTGGGCATGCGTGACGGCGGCCACGTTGGGCGGCATCGACTTCAGTTCGGGAGCGCCTTGCGGGACGGCCGCGCGACGCAGCGAATCCATAATCCACGACGGGTCGCTGACCCAGCCGCCGCGCTGGCCGGCGCCCCGCTGGAAGTACACGCGCCCTCTGGGGCCTTCAATGAACAGCGATCGCCCCTGCGCATCGGAGGCGTGGGTGGACGGCTTCACGCCGCTGTCGAGCACCAGCGTCGTGCCGTCGGCGTACTTCAGCTTCGACTGATACCACATGCCCACCGCGTCGTCGTGCGCGGGCGGCGCGTCGGCCGAAACCTCCACCGGCGAGGTCGCGTTCTTCTCGATGGCGGCCGTCATCATGTTCAGGACGTGCGGGGCCATGTCGCTCAGCCCGCCGCCGTCGTAGTCCCAGTAGCCGCGGAAACTGCCGTGCGTCCGATGGCGGTGGTAGGGCTTCATCGGCGCCGGACCGACGTACATGTCCCAGTCGAGGTCGGCCGGCACGGGCTCCGGCTGAACGTTCACCATCCCTCGCCACGCGGCGACCTTGAAGTTGCAGCCGATGCCTTGCGCCTCGTAGATGGTGACGGGCCTTCCGAGCAGCCCGCTGTGCCACGCCTTGCTCACCAGATCCCACGACGGGCCCTCGGTGTGCGCGCCGTAGCGGAAACCGACGTTGTACCGCCGGATCGCCTCGACGAACGCGCGGCCTTCGCCGATGGTCCGGGTGAGCGGCTTCTCACAGAACACATCCTTGCCCGCCTGGGCGGCCAGGATCGAGATCAGGGCGTGCCAGTGCGGCGGGGTCAGCACGCGGACCTCGTCCACGTCCCTGCGGTCCAGGATGTAGCGAAAGTCGGTGTAGCCCTCGGCCTTGGGCACGCTCTTGCGGGCCGAGGCCAGCCCGCTCGCCAGGCGGTTCTTGTCGACGTCGCAGACGGCGATCGAATCGCCGCGGATGAACCCCATGCCGCGCCCCAGGCCGATGGTGGCCGCGTAGCGCCGGTCGCTGGGGGCGGTCTTGCCGGGCCCGCCCAACACGTGCGGCGCCACGATGTGAAAGACCCCGACGCCCGCGGCGGCCGCCGCCGCCCGACCCAGGAATCGCCGCCGATCCATTGCGATTGCCATGTCTCACCTCGTTGCTGGTTGAACCACGAAGGACGCGACAAAGCCCGCGAGCCAGAGTTTTTTCCGCCGCCACACTTCACCATTCTGCAACAAGCAACCGTTCAGGCCCCTATCCAGGCTGAGGGTGTGAGGGGACTTCCTGGCACTGGGCGAGGACCTCTTCAGCCCAAGGGGCTGAGGGAATGAAGCCCAGGCAACGCCCTGGGGGGGGCCTGTCCGCCCTTCAGGCGGAGGATAGGCCGCCGACTGACCCCTTTCGCTTCGCTGAATTGCTGCTTGCCAGAAGAACCAAGCACACCCGACGGCGGGAGCGATGGCGGATTTCTTGGCACTCCATCGCCAAGGCGGGGTTATACGCGTAGTTCCCAATCGCGAAACGAACTGAATGGCAGGAATCTGCGCGCGTGCGTTGCCGTGCATGTACAGCGAGGACATCGAATGAACAGACAAGTGGCGATCACCCGGTTGGTGCGAAGGTTGCGATCGTTCCGCGCGGGCGGCATCGCGGCTGCCGCGAGCCTCCTCTTGGCCTCGGCGGCACTGGCGCAGGCGGAAACGGGCGGCGACGTCCAATCCGCGCTGCCGGTTCTGAAGAGGTCGTTGGAACAGGTGACGGCGGCAAAGGACAAACTCGTGGCCCGACTCGATGCGCGCGCGGGCGCGGACGCGAAGAACTCGCCGTCGCGCGACCTGGCGCTGCGCCTGCCCGAAGGGGCGGACCGCGAGGAGATGGACCTGGTCCTGCGTCAGCGCGCCCGCGCGTGGGCAGCGCCCTACGCCGTAGTTCCCGCGTGGCGGCAGGAGTCATTCCAGGAGAAGTTCCGCTACTACCACCGCGGCGCCACGCATCCCAACACCCGCGACAAGGTCCGCTACGCCGTGGACGGGGCATCACTCAACTTCGACGGCGCCCGCCTGAGCGGCGCCCTCGTGGCCAACTTGAGACTGGACGAATCCCACGAGGATCGTTTCCCGGCCGGGACGCCGGTGCGCTGGCCGAAGTCGGGCGAGATCTGGACGCAGATGGAGATCATGGGGTTGCTCGTGCACCAGAAGCCGCGCGTCCAGCGCTACGAGATCGAGGCCGCGGTGGTGCCCGACACCCACGAGTTCGCCCTCAACCTGCCCAACGGGATCGTCCGTGCCGAACTGCACGTTACGTGTCAGGTGCCGGCGCAGCCCTGGGTTCGCCCCACGGCCAGCAGCCCCAACTGGAATGCCGGCAACCACGAGGTGGACGCCGCCGGGTTAACCTACAAGGCCGGCCGACTGACCGGCGTGCTGAAGGTCCAGTTGAACCCGGACAAGTGGTATCCCAAAACGCCGCAGAACGTCGCTTACACGGTGGACGCCACGGTCTCGGCCGGCCGGGTTAGCGGCACGTTCAAGGCCACGGGCTCGATGGGCGAGTTCGAGGGGCCGGTGAATGGGCAGGCGGGCGGGTTTGTGCGAGGCACGTACAAGGCGGCCGGGGCCCTGGGCACATACCAGTCGGAGGTTCTCGGGCGCGCATGGGAGCCGCGTACGGGGTTCGGCGACCTGGTCGCCGACGCGAAGGACGCGGTGCCGGCGGAAGCGGCGGACGCCGCCGTCGCGCTGGCGACGAGAATCGCCAACGCCTATCACCAGGTGCGGGCGCTGCACCTGGCGCTGCGCGCGTACGGCCTGCCGCTCGAGGACGCGCTGGTCCAGACCGAAATCCCGGCGCCGCATTGGATGGGGCCGGACGGCAAAGCGCTCGCGGCCGGGGCGCCCGCCGCCATGCAGGCGTTCGCGCAGACGCTGGCGTCGGCCGCGTCGGAGGCGCTGTCGGAGACCGCGGCGAAACCCGCCCTCGGCGCGCCCGCGGCGTCCGATGCGACGTTCGGCCCGTTCTTCGACACGGCCGCGCTGGAGCGCGACGCGTCCGGCGCCTGCACGCTACCGGCGGCGGCGAAAGGCCCGCAAAAGTGGGCGTTCCTCCCCGAATGGCGCATGCTGGGCCCGCTGCCTGTGACCGACGACCTCGACGACAACTTCGCCGAACTGCCCGACGTGGCGCCCTGCGAGGCGGCGCAGTACCCCATCGAGATGGGCCATCTGCCCAAGGACCAGCGGCCCAAGGAGGGTCAGGCACTTAGGCCGTGGCAGAGCATCCCCTGCGTCGGCGGCCGAGCGAGCGTGTGGTGGTCGAAAGAGCCGGACCGCGGCGCGTCGCCGGGTTCGGTGTGGCTCGCGACGGCCGACCTGGTGTCGGACCGGGACCGCGAGGTGTGGGTGGCCGCATCCGCTCGCGATCACGGCAAACTGTGGGTCAACGGCAAGTTGGCGTGGGTCGGCCAGGAGAAACAGTGGCGCACGCAAAGCGGGCGCGAGGCGATCTTCGCGGTGCGTTTGAACAAAGGCGTGAACCGGCTGCTGCTGCGCTGCCGCGAAGACCGTTTATGGACGTGGATGAGGTTCCACGTGTGCGTGCAGGGCGGGCCGAACGAGCCTGCCGCGCTGCCGCCGGTTGCCGCGGTTGCGCCGGCGACCGTCGTGGACGCGCGCGGCGACGGCGCGGGGCGTTTCGCCAAGGCCGATCCGCCGCTGGCGTGGGACCTGGAGAAAGGCATCAACGTGGCGTGGCGCAAGACGCTGCCCGGCCGGCTCGGCGGCGGGCCGACCGCCGTGGACGGCAAGTTGCTCTATTGCGTGCATCCGAACACGTTGATCTGCCTCGACCAGAAAACCGGCGACACGCTCTGGCAGCGCGAATGCAGCATCCTGGAACTGACGGACAAGGACGCCTTCGCCAAGTGGCAGGCGCTCAAGACCGACCAGGAGAAGACCAACTTCCTTGTCGCCCGCAAGATGCCCGCCGACACGGCCCGCGGCGCGCCGCTGAGCGACGGGAAACTTGTCTGGACCGCCTTCGACACGGGTGTGGTGGCTGCCCACGACCTGAAGGGCGACCGCAAGTGGATGGTCAACGTCAATGCGCCGGGCGTCGGGATATGCGTCACCGACGGCCTGGTCGTGATGGAGTGGGGCGCCAAGGGAGCCGCGGCCGCCAAGGGCGGAACCGGCACACACCGCATGTCGGCGCTCGACGCCGCAACCGGCGCGGTCAAGTGGGAGAAAGACATGCCCGGCAACCTCGACGGCAACGGCCTGCACGTGCTGCGCCTTGCCGGACCGGGCTGCGCCCGCAACGTGGTGCTGAACGGTTCGCTCCA
>CAYWTX010000559.1:0-2778 GCA_964461295.1 uncultured Planctomycetaceae bacterium
TATGAAATCGGTCAGCGTGTTAAATACAAAACCGATGACGGCAAATTCTTTGATATGGAAGTAGTGGATTATAACGAAGTAACCGATTATTACAGATTGCGCGCGGTTAATCCGGGAGAAACCAAGGACAAAAGAGTTCCCAAACACATGATGGGTGAAAGGCTGGTTTCGCCGGAAGAGGAAAATATGAAATATCCCGCGGAGACATGGGTGAATGTTTACAGAAATGTGTATGGAGCCGATGGTAAAAAGACAGGAAAAAAGAAAGTAAGGAGAGGCATCGTAAAAAGTATCGTGAAAGAAGACGGGAGATATGTAGTCCTATGCCCGACAGCTTCCGGCAAGAGAGAATATGTTTTGGTAGCGGAAGAAGCTCTGGATGAATTGAATCCAAAAGGCGGAAAAAAAATGGATGACGCGACACGGCAGATTAAAACTACCAGGACCACATTGCAGGGCGGGTTTGGTAAATCAAAAAACAAATAATCAAAATGAAAGAATCGAGGAACTCGCAATCAGCGGCATATGAAATAGGCCAGACAGTAAGATATAAGCTTCCGGGAGGTGGTATCGCGGATATGGAGATAACATCTTATAATAGCGAAACCAAGACCTACGTATTAAATGGGGAGGGGCAATTTATGAAAGTTCCAAGGCATTTAATGCCCTTAAGGCTGGTCGCGCCGGAAGAGGAGAATCTAAAATACCCCGTGGGCTCAAAAGTAATGATACCAAAGAACGATTATGAGCAGGAAAAACCTATAAGATTAAGAAAAAAGGTAGTTGGTTATGTCTGGGGAGTGAAAAAAAATGGGGATTATATAATCCTCTGTCCGGTCAACCCGCCGGAGAGGGAAAGGGTTGTTGTCACGGAGATCATGCTTGATGAATGTAATTCAAAGGAAGCCGAAGCGCAGGTTATTGATATAAGATCAAAAGTGCGTGGTAATCTGAAATAGTCGGGATAGCAGCAGTTAACGATAATTTGTTTGACTTTTCCTGTTAGCACTCTAAAATGAGGAGTGCTAGTTTTTTGATGTTTTTTTATATTCCAATTGTTGGGACAATGGTGGGGGCAGTCGTTGTTTAAACCACAATAGTCCCAACAATCGTCCCCACCATTGGATTTAATTAATTTAAGTAAAAATGAACCTCAACAAATTCACCCTAAAAGCTCAGGAAGCTTTGCAGGAAGCCCAGCAAATGGTCGTTAAATGGAACCAGTCTCAGATAGAAACGGGCCATGTGCTTTACGCTCTTATCCGCCAGACGGATGGCGTTGTGCGCCCGCTTCTTGAAAAACTGGATATAGATCCGGATAATTTTGAAAAGGAATTGCTCGAGGATTTACAGAAATTGCCTGTCGTCGTTAATGCCAGAATAATCCTCAGTAACGAGATGGTAAAAATCCTCGCGCTCGCCAAAAAGGAGGCTGACGCCCTTTCCGATGAATATGTTTCAACCGAACACCTTCTCCTCGCTATCGCTAAAGAAACAAAGCTTTTACCTGTGGAACATTCCGATTTATTGAAAGCGATGAAAGATGTGCGCGGTTCGCACCGTGTTGTGGATCAGGATCCGGAAACCAAATATCAGTCGTTGCAAAAGTACACAATCGATCTTACCGAGCGTGCCCGCGCGGGCAAACTCGATCCTATAATCGGCCGAGATGATGAGATAAGAAGGACGATGCAAATCCTTTCGCGCAGGACAAAAAACAATCCGATGCTCGTGGGCGAACCGGGCACAGGTAAAACGGCCATCGTCGAAGGCCTTGCCCAGCGAATAGTCGCCGGCGATGTCCCCGACACCCTCAAAAACAAATCCGTCCTGTCGCTCGATTTGGGCGCCATGATAGCCGGTTCCAAGTTCCGCGGTGAATTTGAAGACAGGCTGAAAGCCGTGCTTAAAGAAATCGAAGATTCCGCCGGAAAAATTATCCTCTTTATCGATGAAGTCCACACTCTTGTCGGCGCCGGCGCCACGGAAGGCGCGATGGACGCGTCCAATATCTTAAAGCCGACTCTCGCGCGCGGCACACTGCATGCAATTGGCGCGACAACTCTAAAAGAATACAGAAAATATATTGAAAAAGACGCCGCGCTTGAACGTCGTTTTCAGCCTGTCATGATCAACGAACCAAGTCATGACGATACGATTGCTATCCTTCGTGGAATCAAGGAAAAATATGAAGTGCACCACGGTGTGCGCATCACGGATGCGGCTATCGTCGAAGCTGTCAGTCTATCCGTCCGCTACATCGGCGACAGATTTTTGCCGGATAAAGCTATCGATTTAATAGACGAGGCAACGTCCGCTTTGAAAATGCAGTTAGAGAGTAAGCCCGTCGAACTCGATAAGCTTCACCGCAAAATAACCAAACTCGAGGTTGAGCGTGAGGCTTTAAAGAAAGAAAAAGACGAAGAGTCCAAGACACGTCTTAAAGCTGTCACCAAAGAAATCGAAAACCTCTCGGAACAGGCCAAAGGCATGGAAGCCAAGTGGCAGGAAGAAAAAGGAAAGATAGACGAACTCCGCCAGGCCAATGAAAAACTCGATAAATTAAGGATGGAGGCAACCAAGCTCGAACGCGAAGGTGACCTTTCCAAACTCGCCGAAATACGTTACGGCAAAATCCCGGAGCTTGAAAAGAAGGTCAAAGAAATCGATAAAAAGATCAAAGTCAAAGGCTCCACTCTCCTTAAAGAAGAAGTCACACCCGAGGATATCGCCGCCGTTGTCGCCCGCTGGACAGGAATCCCTGTCGAGAAAATGCTG
>CAYWTX010000560.1:0-1892 GCA_964461295.1 uncultured Planctomycetaceae bacterium
GTTCCACGCGATGAGCGTGCGGCACTGGATGATGTACGTGCTGCGGGACCTGCGGTCGCTGCGGGCCCTGCCGGCCTGGCACCGGCGAGAGAAGCGTTTCCTGGCCGATTACGAGGCCCGCGTGGCGGAGTTCCTCGCGGGCAAGCTGGGCACGTACGGCCAGGCGGTCACGCTGCTGGGTTCGCCGCGATGCATGGACTGCCTGAACCCGCGCTGCGGCGAGGTGGGCTGCCCGCTGGACAGCCGCGTGGCGGAATGGATCTCGCTGGCCCGCGAGGGGCGTTGGCGGGACGCGGCCGAGAAGCTGCACGAGACGAACAACTTCCCGGAGTTCACGGGGGCGATCTGCCCGGCGCCCTGCCAGGGCGAGTGCAAGCAGTCGCACAGCGACTACCCGGTGCAGGTGCGGCAGATCGAGCGGCAGATCGTCGAGAAGGCCTTCGAGGCCGGGTGGATCTCGCCCCGCCCGCCCGCGAAGAAGAGCGGGAAGAAGGTCGCGGTGATCGGCAGCGGCCCGGCGGGCCTGGCCGCGGCGCAGCAACTCGCGCGGGCCGGGCACGACGTGACCGTATTCGAGCAGGATGCGGCGCCCGGCGGGCTGCTGCGGACCGGCATACCCGCGTTCCGGCTGGACAAGGCGGTCATCGACCGCCGCGTGGAGCAACTCAAGGCAGAGGGCGTCGGGTTCCGCTGCGACACGGCCGTGGGGCGCGACATCGCGGCGGGCGAGCTGCGGCAGCAGTTCGACGCCGTGCTGCTGGCGACGGGCGCGGCGCGCCCGCGGGACCTGGCCGTGCCGGGGCGGGAGCAGGCGGGCGTGCACTTCGCGCTGGATTACCTGCGCCAACAGAACGCCGCCGCCGCCGGCGTGCCCGCCGGCGGGATGGGAATCGACGTGAAGGGCAAGGTGGTGGCCGTGATCGGCGGGGGCGAGACGGGCAACGACTGCGTGGAGACGGCGCTGTTGCAGGGGGCGAAGGCCGTTCACCAACTCGAGATCCTGCCGCCGCCGTCGCCGGACCGCAAGGCGCTGGCGGCGCCGCGGCACGAGCCGATGAGCGGCAACGGGGTCGTCAAGCGTCGATGGGCCGTGGCGACGCGGGAGTTCATCGCCGGCAATGGACGGCTGAGCGGGCTGAAGGCCGTCGAGGTACAGTGGATGCAGTCGGCCTCCGGGCCGCGCATGAAGCCTCGCCCCGAGACGGAGTTCTCCCTGCGGGCCGACGTGGCGCTGCTGGCGCTGGGCTTCGACGCGGCCGTCGAGCCGCGCCTGGCCGAGCAGTTCGGCCTGGCCGTCGACGCCCGCGGCGCGGTGGCGGCGACCCGCCACGCCACGAGCGTGCCGGGCGTGTTCGTGGCCGGCGACCTGGCCAAGGGCGCCTCGCTGGTCGTCACCGCCATCCGCTCCGGCCGCGACGCGGCCAGGAAGATTGGCGAGTACTTGGGCAAGAGATGATCGGGCGGCCTCGTCGGGGGCATTGAGCGCCGAGGGGATTCAGTCCATCCATCGCCAAATGGAGCCAACCGGTCCGTGCCTGCCGGGGTTGTTCGGCGTCGTCTCGCTGGTCTTCGCCGAGCATGCGCGGCGGCATGGGGTGCGTCCGGCCATCATCGCCTGGCACACGAAGAGGCAAGTGGATACCCACTTGCCCGAATTGTCCGAACCACGCCCTGTTTGGAGACTGTAGCATCATTATTGCGGTCCGAGCCGGGGGTGATGCGTGTTCCTCAGCCTGAAAGGCTGACATATGACAGCCCAGGGCAACGCCCTTGTTGTACTACACAAGTCCCGGATCGGCGTAGCGGTAGCGAAGCGGCCCTATGGAGTGCCGCGTACCGCCCATGAAGAGCGCGGGGTGCCGTGGGCTGCGAATGCCTTTAGGCTGAAGCAG
>CAYWTX010000561.1:0-3043 GCA_964461295.1 uncultured Planctomycetaceae bacterium
ACGCATCGCCGGCCGCGGCAGCGACGGCAAACGCATCGCCCAACGCACCGTCCTGTATCTCGGCGAGATCAACGATTCCCAACAGGCGGCTTGGCGCAAGACCTTGGACGTTTTCGACGGCACCGGCGAACAGGCCACGCAGCTGGCTCTGTTCCCCGACGACCGTCCCATTCCGCCGGACGACCCCCGCGTAGCAGTATGGGTCGGCCTTGATCCTGTGGATCGGGACGGCCAGGGGGTGGCTTCGGCGTCGCGGCTCAAGTGCCCGTCGCTTGTCCTGCGGGCCGAACCGCATGCCTGCAACGCCCACGGCAACGCCGCTGGCATTGTCCGGGGTCTGGGGGGTGAGAACACCTGTCTGCTCGTAGTCGGAGCCACGCACACGGATGCCGAGTGGCCCACGGATGGAATGGCCGAATGGGTGTGTGGGAAGTCCTCTTCCGAACGGCGTGCGGTCTTCGTGCAATACGCTTTGTCTGCCCTGGGGGCTGATCCAGCGCGGCGGGACCTGGCGGCCGGCAGGGGGCGGGGGTTAACCCGCGCCTCCACGTTGCGCCATCCAGTTGTCGATCGCTGGATTCCTTCGGTCCGCAACGACCGCCAGAACTGCCGTACAGGCTCCCGCCGAAGGTCGGTGGTCCACTACATTGCCCCCTCACGACCGGCTCCTTCCGGTGAGGCCTACGGTTTCGGTTGCCGCAGGTCATAGGCGCGGATGCCGCCCCAGACACGGCAGAAGAACAACCCGTCCGCGAAGGGCTCCAGCACCGGCACTTCGTAGCCGCCAGTGGCCGTGTGGACCGGTGTTCCGCCGTTCACATGCCAGCCGGTCCCCAAGGCTTTGAAGTCGGCCGGGTCGGCATTGTACATCTGCCAGATCTCGGCGTTCGCGGCCCGCGGGCGGTGCTGGATGTCGGTGACGGTGATCAGGCGATCGCCCCAGAGGCAGGGGTTCCAGCCGCCGACATCGGCCTCCTTGACGATCCGGCCGTCCTTCTCGCGCACGATCACAAGATGCTGCTCGCTGTTGCTGGGCTTGCCACCCGCGCCGACGAGATCGCAGACGTGGTAGATCAGCCCCTTGCGCGCCGCCATCTTGCGTCGCGGCCCGCAGTCGAGATAGAGGGCCACCATGTATTGCGGCGGCAGGACCCAGGCGCGTTCCGCGCCCTTCTCCGACAGCCGGTATCCCGCCAGAACGCCGATGGAGTTCGGGGCCTTTCCTATGCTTTTTCCCACCTCGTCGCCCTTCGGATGAGGCTCGAAGACCATCAGGCATTCGTCGCCGAACACCGGCTGGGCCAGATGCGCGCTCTTGAGCGCGTGGGTCCAGAAGACCTTGCCCGTCTTGTGGTCCAGCAGCCGGACTTCGCCCGATCCGTTCACGCACGCGACGTACTGTTTGCCCTCCAGCTTGACCGGCGCCGGACAATTGAAGCCGGAGAGGCAACCGGGAACCTGCCAGAGCTGTTTGCCGGTGCCGGCATCCACCCCGACCAGACCCCCTGCCAGGTCCTGTACGAGAAGCACGTCATCGACGACCAGCAGCATCCCGTAGGGCCGACTGCCCGGGCGATTGCCGGCTGTCCGGTCTTTGAGTCCCTTGGCCTTGTAGTCCTCGAATGCCTTGTGAATCGGCTCGATCGCCGATTCCCAGACCATCTTTCCGGTCGCCAGGTCGAGACAGTAGAGCCGAGCGGTTGTGCCGAAGGCGAACACCTTGCCGCCCGCCGCGCACGGCGTCACCGCGAAACCGCCTCGCTTGCCGGGGCAGGAATTGATGCCCTTGTCGGCAAACACCCGCTTCCAGCGCGTCTTGCCGGTCGCCGCGTCCATCGCGATGACGATCTCGTCGGCGGAAATCTTCCAGAAATGCGTGAAGTCCTTGAACTTCGCGCCCATGATCTGTTCGCCTTGGGCCCATGTCGTCTCGCCGCAAGGCACGGTGTAGAACTGAACCACCAGGCCGGCGGCAACGATGGGACTCGCCTCGCCGCCGTATGCCAGCCCCGTGCCCTCCGCGTATCCGGTCTTGCCCGCGGACGAAACCGCCTTCCCGAAGCCGATGCCCTTCTCCTCGCTTTCCCACACAAACTTCACTTTGGTCATGCCGTCGATCAACTTCGCCCCGGAAGTCTCGCTGAAGGCGTTGTTGGCGCCGAGATAGCTCGGCCACTCGCCCTGGATCTCCCCCGCGCCAAGATTGCCGGCGACGAAACCGGCCAACAAGACCGTGATTGCTGTCTTCTTCATGGTTCTTCCCTTTCGGAAGCAATCGTGGACAAACGCATGGGAGCGTCTGGTTTCGGAGACAACCGGTCCTTCACGGACCGATCGCCAAGCATCCAAGTCTTCAACCGATAGGCCCATGACAAGTATTGGCCCCCGTGCTGTTTCACAAGGACGATTCCCGGGAGATCCAGGCGGAGGGCGGAATCGGGACGGTTTCCGGTTCCCGGCGTCCCGGCGGTCAGAAGCCGTCCCACGTCGCCAGGACGGGGTGCTGGGCGGGGAACAGCGCCGCCAGCAGGCGCGGGGCGTCGCCAGTGAGGCGCATTCTGCCGTCCTCGGCCACCTCGCCGGGCTCGTCCGTGCCGATGAGGAGTTGGGCGACCTGCTCGCCGCCGCGGACGGCGTGTTCCGTGCCGGCCGGGGCGACGACCCTCACCGCGCCGCGGGCGATCCGCAGGCCGACCGTCTCCCGCGCGTCGGCGAGCGTCAACATGCCGGTCCAGCCGCACATGCCGGATTGGGCCAGGCGGGCGGCGGCGCTCGCGTCACGGCATACCGGTTCATCATGCTCGACCGCGACACGGTCGGCGCCAAACTGCTGTGGACCCGCCAGACTGCCTCGGGTTTCGCCTTCCCCGCCGGGCTCGCCCTGCACAAGGGGCTGCTGTACGGCATCTCGGGCCCGCAGGACTGCCGGAGTTTCGAAGTGTACGACGCGCGGACGGGCTTCCCCGTTCCCCGCAAAACGCCGCTGGCCGCGACGCTCCACGGACGCCCCTTTGTACCGACCGTCTGCGCGGGCGAGTACGTG
>CAYWTX010000562.1:0-10950 GCA_964461295.1 uncultured Planctomycetaceae bacterium
GATCAACCGTCGCCACCATCGCCGCCCGACCTGGCGGTAATCAAGAGACCGGGAAACAGCGTGTCGAGGAAGAGAAAGAAAAAGCAAGAGGAGTGTCTGCGCCGCGCTTGACAGGTCAATCCATATCAGCCGGGGGCGTAAGCCCCCGGTACACAAGCAATTAAGCATGGAGCCCCGAAGGGGCGACAGAAAGCACACAACGCGAGGAGTGTCACCCCCATTTGAGCCAGGCCTTCTTCCACGAACGCTGACACTTTGCCGTCCACGAGATGTTGCGCATCTGCCAACTGATTACCGAGCTTCGCCCGGCCGGGGCGGAGCGGGGCCTGTACGAGCTGTGCAGGCGTCTGGACCGCCGGCGGTTCGCCGTGGAGGTCGTGGCCCTTCGCGGCGGCGAAGTCGCCGACTGGCTGCTGCGCGAGGGCATTCCCGTCGCCGTGCTGGGCGTCCGCGGCAAGTGGGATATCGGCAAGGTCTTCGCCCTTGCCCGCCGCCTGCGCCGCCGGCGATTCGACATCCTTCACACACATCTGTTCCACGCCGACCTCGCCGGCCGAGCCGCCGCCCAGCTCGCCGGCACGCCGCGCCTGGTGCACACGCTCTGGACGGCCGAGGGCCGCTTCCGCCCCTGGCAGTTCGCCCTGCCGCGCCTCCTGGCCGGGCAGTGCGATCGACTGATCTGCCTGGCCGAATCGGTGCGCGACTTCCACGCCCGCCGCAGCGGCCTGCCGCGCGGGGCCTACACCGTCATCCCCTGGGGCATCGACGCCGCCGAGTTCGCCCCCGACGACGACGCCCGCCTCAGCCTGCGCCGGCAGTGGACCCTCGCCCCGCACGACGTCCTGGCCGCCTACGTCGGGCGACTCGAAGCCTACAAGGGCATCGACGTGCTGCTGGAGGCGATCGACCTGCTGGCCTGCCGCGCTCGCCAGGTGCATTTCGCGATCGCCGGCGACGGCCCGCGCCGCGCAGCCGTCGAGGCGCTGCTCGCCCGCGGCGGAGGCGGCGGGCGCGTGCGGTTCCTCGGCTTCCTGCCCGATGTCCGCGCCCTGCTCAGCGCCGCCGACCTCTACGTCATGCCCAGCTTCTGGGAAGGCTGGGGGCTCGCGATGGGCGAGGCAATGGCCGCACGCCTCCCCGCCGTCGCCACGGCCGTGCCCGCCATCCGTGATCTGGTCCTCCCCGGACGCACCGGCCTGCTTGTGCCGCCCGGCGACGCCGCCGCCCTGGCCGACGCCATCGGAAAACTCGCCGCCGACCAGCCCTTCCGCCTCGCCGCCGGCCTGGCCGCCCGACAACGCATCGTCGAGCACTTCCCCCTGTCGGCCGCCATCGCCGCCCACGAGAAACTCTACGACGAGGTCGCCCCATGAAGCTCATCGACGTGCACGCCCACGCATTCCCCGATGCCATCGCCGAACGGGCCATCGCCGCCCTCGAAGCCGGGTGCCCGTGGAAGGCCTTCGCCCGCGGCAGAACATCCGAACTGCTGGCCTCGATGGACGCCGCCGGCGTCGACGCCTCCGTCGTCTGCACCATCGCCACCAAGCCCGACCAGGCCGAGGGAATCCTCCGCTGGTGCGAGCACATCCGCGGCCCGCGCCTCCTGCCCTTCCCCTCCGTCCACCCACTCACCCCCGACGGCCCCGCCTGGGTCGCCCGCATCGCCGCCGCCGACTTCCCCGGCATCAAGCTGCACCCCATGTACCAGGACTTCGTCATCGACGACCCCGCCATGGACGCTCTCTACGCCGCCGCTGCCCAGGCCGGAATCATCGTCGCGTTCCACTGCGGACACGACATCGCCTTCCCGCCCGACGACGACCGCGCCGCGCCGCGCCGCACCGCCGCCGTGCTCGACCGCTTCCCCGCACTCAAGGTCATCTGCACGCACATGGGCGGCTGGCGCATGTGGGACGAGGCCGACGCCTTCCTCGTCGGACGAGACGTGTACCTGGAAACATCGTTCTCGCTGGCGGGTCTGGGCCCCGCGCGGGCGGCAGACATGATCCGCCGCCACGGCGCAGCACGCGTGCTGTTCGGCTCCGACTGGCCCTGGGCTCGCCAGCAAGCCGACGCCGCCCTGCTGGACGCCCTGCCCCTGCGCCCCGACGAACTCCAGGCCGTGCGCTCGCGGAACGCCGCCGCGCTGCTGGGCCTGCCACAGGCCTGAGAGCTTGTGAAACTATCGCGGAAGCGGCCTTTCTCCCTCTTAGCCCCGCAGGGGCGTCGAGGATCTAGCCGGGGGCGTAACCCCCTGATGGACAAAGAATTAAGCGCAACTCCCCGAAGGGGCGACAGAAAGCACACAACGCGAAAAGTGTCACCCTCACTCGAACCAGGCAAGAAAAAGAGAAATCCGTCGGCTTTCACCGTACAAAACAGCCCTCGAAATGTTCATGTATGTTACGAGGGGACAACGTCAGCGAGACGGGTTGATCGCACGTGGCCCCTGGCGAACGATCGCCCCGACATGCCGCTTGCGCCTCGCCGAACCTCGTCCGCCCGGGCCTGACTCCGCCAACCGCAAGCGGACAGCCGGGCGCGAAGCGGCGCGTTCGCATTCGCGCTCCATCGGGCGAGCGACCACGAACCGCGACCGCGCGCCCCTCCCGCAATCGGCAATCGGCAATCGACAATCGGCAATGCTCACAGGCCCACTCTCGCGGCCCCGGTCGGGGCCGCCTTCCGCAACAGGCGGCCCCCATGGGGCCGCCGCCAACACCCCCCGCGGCCCGGTGCGGCCGCACGACTCCGCCCACCGCCGCCACCACGTGCGCAGCCGCCCGGGCGCGGCGGGGGATTACGAACCGTGGTGCCGGGGACCGGTTACCGGCGACCGTCAAAAGGAACCGACGTTCGGCCGCCCTGGCTGGTAGCGGGGAACTGGTAGCTGGGAGCCGCCCATGACCGCGAAACGAAAGCCATACGACGATGAGGAACTCGCGCTCGACGTCGAGCGCGGCGACATGACCCGCGAGGCCATCGCCGCCAAACACGGCATCTCGCGGCGGCATCTCAGCGATCTCATTCACGGCCGCGCGCGGCCGGAGTTCGCCCGCAGGCTCGCCCGGGCGCGGGCCGAACTGCGGGGTGACATCCGCCGCCGCCTGCGCGGGCTCCAGGAAAAGGCCGTCAACACGCTGGCAGGCGCGATGGACGAGGACAAGAAGGTCAGTCCGACCGCCCTGGCGGCCGCGAAGGAAGTGCTCAACCGCTGTCTGCCGGAGGAGACCCACGAACAGGACCTCCCGACGCTGGTGGACCTGCTGCCGGGCCTGGCCGAACTTACGCCCGAAACGCTGGCGCAGGTGGACAAGGAACTCGGCACGCCGCTGGCGTGAGGAGGAAGGCAGCAGGCAACAGGCAGCAGGCAACAGGCAGCAGGCGGCAGGCGGCAGGCAGCAGGCAGCAGGCGGCAGGCAGCAGGCGGCAGGCGGCAGGCGGCAGGAAACAGGCAACAGGCGGCAGGAAACAAGGACGTCGCTTCTTCCGGGTGCCGCGGCTGCGCTGTTCGCACCCGCGGCGCCCGCGAAACGCTCGACGTCGTGACACGGGAGGGGGCTTGCAGTGGCCCTGAAGGACATGGAAACCCGAACCGACCTGCATCGCCATGTGCACGCATACACAGGCGTGTCCCTGCCGGGCCGGGTCATCACGCCCGGGCATTCCACGCCGCTTGACTTCGTCTTCGACGCCACGGCGAACCCCGGCCGCGACATGGCCGTCTGGGCCAACCGCGGCGGCGCCAAGACGCTGTGCGCGTCGGTGGTGGCCGCGCTGGAGTTCGCCACGCAGGCGGGGCCGATCTCCGCCCGCGTGCTGGCCGGCAGCGAGGACCAGGCCCGCATCCTGTACGAGTACTGGCACCGGTGGTGCAAGAGCGCGCTGCTGGCCGGCAAGCTGGCGGGCACGCCCGGCACGAGCCTGACGGTGCTCGCCAACGGCGAGATCGAGATCCTGCCGGCCTCGCAGAAGCAGGTGCGCGGCCCGCGGGTGCAGCGGCTGTTCCGCGACGAGGTGGACGAGATCGACCCGGAGGTCTACGCCGCGTCGGTGGGCATGCTCACCAGCCGCGCAGGCGTGCCGGCCCGCTCGATCGACACGTCCACGTGGCACCGGGCGGGAGGGCCGATGGGCCGCCTGGTCGCCGAGGCCGACCGACGCGGCGTCCGCGTCCACAAGTGGAACATCTGGGAAGTGCTCGCCGCCTGCCCGCGTGACCGCCACGACGACGGCCGCGGCTGCCGCACCTGCCGGCTCGCCCGCCCGTGCCTGGAAAAGGCGCGGGAGGCGGCGGCAAGTGTTCTGAGGGCTACGGGAACAACCGCGGGAGAGCCTGTTTGTAGTACCGCCGTAAGGCGGGCTGTTTCCGTTCGCAAGCGTGCCGGGATTCCGCCTCACGGCGGGACTACGAACGTGGAACGACTCACCGCTTCCCCAAGTAAGAGTGCAGCCCTGCCACTCGGCGTCGCCGCCGCCTGCAAGGGCCTGATGAGCATCGACGACGCCATCCGCCAGTTCAGCCAGTGGTCCGTCGAGCAGTGGCAGGCCGAGGCCGAGTGCCGCCGCCCCGCCCTGGCCGGGCTGGTCTACGGCGGGTTCGACCGCTGCATTCACGTGCGGGCCGACGTCGCCCGCCGCGACGACCTGCCCACCTGGCGGGCCATCGACTGGGGCTGGCAGAACTTCGTCTGCCTCTGGCTCCAGGCCGACAAACACGGCAACGTCTTCGTCGTCGATGAACTGCACGCCGGCCAGGCCACCACGGCCGAGAATGCCCGCCGCGTGCGGGCGGCCGACGGCGAGCGGCGGATCGAGGCGACCTACTGCGACCCCGCCGGCGCGGGCCCCAGCGACCAGACGGGCTACAGCGACGTGGACGTCTTCGCCAGTCTGGGCGTGCCATGCGCGTACACGACGACGCCCTGGGCCCGCGACGTCCGCAACGGCATCAACCTGGTGCGTGCCTACCTGCGCCCCGGCGGCGGCCCGCCGCGGCTGTTCATCGCCCCGCGCTGCCGGCGGCTCATCGAGTGCTTCGAGAGCTACCGCGTGCGGCAGGTGAACGGCGAATACGTCGACGAGCCGATCAAGCCCCAGCCGGCAGACCACGCGATGGACGCCCTGCGATACTTCTTCGTGAACCACGCCCCGCCGATGAGGACGGAGACGCGGCTGCTGAGCTATGCGTGAAACGCTGAAAGTGGCGTTACGGCGTCGAAGCAGTTGCAGTGCAGCCTGTGAGGTTCCCGCGAAGCTTCGGCAGAAACCGCTTGCAGATTGGCCGTTGCTGCCGATAATGGATATTGGGCACGTACGGATGGTGGCCCGTTACCGGATGGAGTCTGGGCATGACCGGATAGGCGGTTCTTCCATGGCCGGCCCGCACTTGCTGGAGCAGACATTCGAAGCCAGATTCGAGAAAGGCTACCGATATCTTGATCGGTGCGGGGATGCCATGTTGATCCTGGAGGATCTCCTGGGCACCGACACCAGTCGCATATGGATGCCGGAAGACATGCAACCTTCTGGTGCCAGGATCAAGTGCCCTGAGTCCGAGACAGTTGTCAGTTTCAGCACCACTAATCTTGTAGTCACTCAGACGCCCATTGAAATCCCAGAGGAGGAATTCGGCCGTGTCTGTGTCTCGGCCTGCGCAGCCGTATTCCCCCGGTTGGGAATCAGTACGTTCATACGGATAGGTGCTCGAAGGAAGTACTTGTTTGGGATGGACGACATCTCCGGCGCGGAACGGGCTTCCGTTCGCCTATCGCCTGTTGAGCTCTGGCCGAAGAAGTTGCCGGCAGGTTTTGAGAGAACATTGGCCAGTCATACCATCGAAATGGCTGTTCCGGACCGGTCAGCGGGCATAAAGGTTTCATTGACGCCGTCCTTTAAGATGGGCGCACCATTGGCCATCGACGCTCGGCTGAGGATGCCACCGCACCTTCTGGATGCTGGCCAAAGAGAGGTGCTCTTGGAGCAGATTCGCCGTCGGAAAAAACGGGCGGAAGATCCTGATGCCGGTCTGCTCTGTGACATAGACTACTATCGGACCCGGCCCAGACAGCCTGAGTTCACGGAGTTCCTACAAGTTGCTTGGGCCGCCGTTAGGGAACAGTTAAGTTTCTACGAGAGTCGCATATGAACGCTTATATCGATTCCACAGAGTCCGCAGCGCCCCAATCGGTGCGCGACGACACCGTCAGTCGCACCAATCTGGCCGGATTGATCCTGGGGACGGGCCAGGCCGAGGCAGAGAACCTCGACTTCTGTTTCCTGCCCGGGACAGGCGATCTACGGCAGGAGACCGATGTCGCTCACCGGCCTCCGCGCAATCAGTCGCGGGTAGACAAAGTCCTGCTTGAACGCGCTTTGACGATGGCTCTCGAACTGGATGCTGATGATTCCGACGACGCGCTGCTGGCAAAGGAGGCCCTGCTCGTTGCCTGCAGCGACCTTTGGGAAGGCGTGGCGCTGGATTCCCGTCAACGTCAGAATGTCTTGGCTATGGTCGAGGGGTCGCTTCTGCAACTTGAGCCAAAGACTCCAGGGCTGTCTAACGCAGTCGTGGAGGCATTTAGCGACCTCGGCGCTCCGATGGTGATTGATGCCCAAGTTGACGTGCTAAGGCGGCGTTTCATTGCGCTTGGTTATGACCCACTTGCCTTCTTGGGGGACGCCGCAGACGAATGAACCAAGTCGGCGAATCTCATTCAGGGCCAGGACGAGTGCTGCTCGACACGTCAATCCAGATCGAGCGGCACAAGATCCCACGAAAGAGCAATCCGGTTGAGACTGCCGTGAGAGAGTATCCATGGACGGCGACTTCTTCCTACGCCCGTCTGGAGTTCAAAAGGGCGTGGGTAAAGCCCTTGGCTCTCGTATACGTGAAATCTAAAGAGCATGAGAATCTTCCAGATCTCCAAGAGGCCGTCAGAGAGGCGTACCCAAAGGCCCGGAATCGTCAAGACACCATACTCCAAGCTGTCAACGCCTACCTGGCCCAGTTGCCTGGCAAGACCCAATTGCTCAATGCTGTTCCGAGGCTACGTGCGCACTTGGAGATTGCCATCGTGGGGTTCCCAGATTGGTGGCGCCAGAGCGTCAACCACGAGTTCGGGGGCACGGATTGCGTTCGGGCAATCGAGGATGCTCGGGTGATCGCACATGGTCAAATCGACGCCAAGGTCGCACAGTGCAGGCCTGGCAAGGTGAACTGTGGGATTTGCCGCTTCTTTGACGCCAATAGAGGCTTTTTCACCCTAATCGCTGAAAGAATCGAATCGGGTTTAGATGGCGCGAGCGCCGATTTGCGCCGGTTTGCTGAGATCATCCGGCAGGCTCAAAAGGACTCCAGCATCCTTCAGGATGATCGAGTGTGCGCGGCTCTTGCCGATTGCATCATCGCCGTCGATGGGATCGATACAGATTCCTTTGCGGCCCACAATCCTGCAGAGTGGTCCACCATAGCGGACGCGTTTGGAAAGCGTTTACTCGACCCAGTGGTTGCGGCAAAGCAAGCAAGTCAACGTGGGTGAGACTACCGGGGGCGTGAGGGCGTCTTTCCGCCGAGTTCTCGCCCCGCGCTGCCGGCGGCTCATCGAGTGCTTCGAGAGCTACCGCGTCCGGCAGGTGAACGGCGAATACGTCGACGAGCCGATCAAGCCCCAGTCGGCAGACCACGCGATGGACGCCCTGCGATACTTCTTCGTGAACCACGCCCCGCCGACGCGAACCGAGACGCGGCTGCTCAGCTACGCGTAGGGGGAATACGCTGGGATGAAGGGGATGAAAGGGATGGGAGAGACGGGTGAGGCAGACGAAGAAAGGCGAGCGCAAAACGCCTTCTGGCTTCCTCTTCCCCCCGCTGAACCCTCGCATCCCTTTCATCCCCTTCATCCCAGCTACTCTCTCGCACACCAACGGAAGGAACCCCCATGCCCGATTCATTCGACCCCTCCCAGACCGGCGAGATGTACCGCCGCCACGCGGCGCGGTGGCAGCTCGAGACCGACGCGGCCGAGATGACCCTCGACGTGCTGGCCGCCGGGCACTACCTGCCGAAGTTCTCCGCCCGCGAGCACGAGGACGACTACGCCTATCGGCGCAGCATGGCCGTGCCGCTGGACATGTGCCGCGACGGCGTCCGCATCCGCGTGGACAACCTCTTCCGCACCCCGCCGCGGCGGACGGTCGATCCGGCCAGCCGCTACCGCGACCTCCTCCGCAGGCTGCTGCACGACTGCGACGGGGACGGCACGGCAATGGACGACTTCATGCGCCGGGCCGCCTGGAATATGTACGTAACCGGATGCGACATCGTCGCGCAGATGCCCGCCGTGCCCGCCGGCGTGCTCGTCCGCAGCCGCGACGACCTGGCCCGCCACCGCCTGCTGCCGTACTTCCTCCAGTTCACGCCGCTGGAACGGCTGGACTGGGCGTGCAACGGCTCGCGAAACTTCCTCTGGGCCCGCTACTGCCTCGGCGCCGCCGCGGCCGACGACGAACTCGGCGATGGCGGCGCCGAAGGCGCCACGGCAGGCGACGGCGCGATGGACTTCCTCACGCTGACGGCCGGGGGCTGGCGGGTGTGGCAGGCGACCACCTCCGGCGAATCGCCGAACGTCGCCCTCCTTCGGGAGGGCGCGCACGTGCTGGGCAAGCCGCCCATCGTCAAGCTCTACTTCGCCGAGTCGGCCAAGAGCGGGCAGGGCTGCGTGCCGCTGTCGCTGCTGACGCGCCCGGCCGTCGTCGCCCGCGTGGCGATGAACCTCAAGAGCCAGGCGGACGCGGAGCTTCTGGCGGCCGTGCCGCGGTGGTTCGCCACGGGCTTCCAGAAGGGCGAACTGCCCGACGCCTACGGCGGCGGGATGCTGATCGCGGCGCAGGATCCCAAGGCGACGCTGGCCGTCGTGCAGGGCAGCGTGTCGCACATCGCCGAGAAGCGCGCCTGGCTGGTGCTGTACCTCGGCGAGATCCTGCGGCTGCTGAAGTTCCGCGGCGGCATGGCCGAGATCGAGGCCAACGCCGGCAGCGGGCTGAAACTCGCCATGGAACGGACAGACCTGGACAACGAGCTTCGCGCGACGGCCGCCCAGTGCGAGCGGGCCGAACTGGAGATGATGCGCCAGGCCGTGGTGCTGGCGACGGGCGACACCATCGCCCCCGAACACGCCGGCGAGATGCTGGGCTACGGCGTGTCGTACAACCGCGACTTCGTGCTGGAGCCGGTGGGCGAGATGCTCGACAACATCCGCAAGTGGGTGGCCGATTGCGGCCCCATCAGCGGGCGGCTGGACGAGATCACTCGCGAGCTGGCGCGGCAACTGGCGAACATCCTTGCCCGCGACGGCAGCGTGCAGCACCGCAAGATGGCCGAGCAGATCGACACGGCCGCGATCTAGAAGAAATTTTTCTGGATGCATCACTTTGTTTTATAAGGACTTACAGTTGAAGCCAGCCTCGCCTGGAGCAAAATGCGACTTTTTTTCTTTGCCATTGCCGGGAAGAGTCCTTGATAATAATCCCTCAAATCACAGGGAAGTGCCCTTAATCTGTTGACAAACGGGAAGTTATGCGGTATCTTCTCGGTGAGTATGATGGGTATGGAGGCTTCTTACGCAGGGATTTTCCTGCTGGTTGCTTTTTGTGCGTACAATTCCGTGTTATGGAACGCTGATGGCCTGTCGATACTAGAGGACGGTGCGACATGATGCGACAAACGGCGCTTGAGGTTCTTGATGGCACGGAAAACACGCGTCTTAACCTCCTGCGCTCCATACGGTACGCCTGTAAGGCGGCGAACAATATTCAACCGCGTGAATTGGGGGTCCTGGCAGGCCTGTCTGACCCGGACGACGTTCTACGGGTAATGGAAGGCGAGAAGGAATTGGACGGAGCGACGGCGCTCGCTCTGATGGGGCCGCTCGAGGTAGCACTCGACAATGTGTTGCCAGAGCCCGTCCTTACGGATGATGAACGGGAGTATTGGAGCAAACGACGCATTGCGATGGGCTTTGGGCCGGTCGGCGCTGCTAACGGGGACATTTCATTCGACGAACACCTCATTCTTGGGCTCTTCATTAGGTACCAAGCAATGCAGGAGCTTCGGTAGGTTCGCTTCCCGCGCCGCCCTCGCCATTCCGAGATTGAAAGGAGCCAGGTGCGTGTCTCAATTGGATTTTCAAGGGGTAGCCGCAAAGGTTCAGTCACTTTGGGACGGATATATAGCAGAACGCGGAACTCCATTGAGAGCAGGGGACTTGCTCGACCTGCAGGTGCCTCTAAGTCGCGTTGCTTTGGAGTTCCATAGATATTGCTGCAAGGTCTCCAAACATCCTGGGACCCCAATCCTATGGTATCCGATACCTACGCCACCACCCGCGCGATGGGCGGGCCAACCCGCGTCTTGGCTTTGTAGGTATGGCACTGAGCCAGTGATATTGATTGACAGGGTCTTCATCCAGGGGAAGCTAAAGTCTCAAGATGAAGGCAAGCTCAAGTCGCGGTTGCTGCTGCACGAGACCGGTCACATCGTGTTGCATTGGTCCGATATCCAAGGCCGTTGGCCTGAGGTGTATCCTCAACAGAGCTCAGCACCGCCCGTCGATCCAGAACATGAGCAACAGGCGTGGTGGTTCGCAATGGTCACGGTGGCGCTGGCTGTCGGTGCTGCTGGCAAAGCTTCCAGGCTGGGTCCGCCCAAAGGACATGATGAGGCTTGGCTAGTAGCCTAGATTGTCCTGCCCCCATCGTTCTGAAGAGTCGCTGCGCGCACAAACGAAGCTCTCCCCTCCACGCTCGTCACGCAGCTACTCTTTCCTCCCGGGGGTTCGCATGCCCGATGAGTTTCCCGCACTTCCCCTGGCGCCGCAGACACTGCGTCAGACGGCCAAGCGCCGCCGCGCCCGAACCGATCGTCCCCGAACACGCCGGCGAGGTGCT
>CAYWTX010000563.1:0-8906 GCA_964461295.1 uncultured Planctomycetaceae bacterium
TCCCTCGTCGCAGCCCATCAGGCGGCCCGTCAACCCCCTTCGGGGTAAAACCACTGACCGGAGAGCCGGATGCGGGAAAACCGCCCGTCCGGTTCGGAGGGGGGAGGGGCCGGGACGCAAACCGGTCCCTCCTACCCCTATTCCGATGCCGGCCCTCCGGGCCTTGGTTGTTCCTGGGGCACGTCCTTTTCCCCGCCCCCACGGGCGGGGCTATCCTGTGCCGGCCCTCCGGGCCTTGGTTGTTCCTGGGGCACGTCCTTTTCCCCGCCCCCACGGGCGGGGCTGTCCTGTGCCGGCCCTCCGGGCCTTGGTTGTTCCTGGGGCACGTCCTTTTCCCCGCCCTCACGGGCGGGGCTGGGGGCGCAGGATCCCCAACGCGGGTCCGACGGAGTTGCCACTTGCAGTCTTGGCGCGGGCGTGGTGCAATTCCTGTCCCCAACGGAGGTGGATCACCTCGAAGCTTCGGGAAGGTTGCCCGGATCGCTTCAAGAACAAACACTGGCCGCGGCGGACCGTTGGACGCCGGGCATGGAGACGATTCAGATGACAAAGAAGATGCTGAAGGTCGGGATCATTGGTACGGGCGGGATTTCGGGGGTTCACAACAACGGCTACGTCAAGAGCGGGCTGGCGGAGGTGTACGCCCTGTGCGACATCAAGCCGGACGTGCTGGCGAAGAAGAGCGTCGAGTACAAGGTGCCGGAGGAGCGCTGCTTCGCGAACTACCGCGACCTGCTGAAGCTCAAGGAAATCGACGCCGTCAGCGTGTGCACGCCCAACGGGCTGCACTGCGAGATGACGGTGAACGCCCTGAAGGCGGGCAAGCACACGCTGTGCGAGAAGCCGATGGCGATGAGCGTCGCCGAGGCGAAGAGGATGAACGACGCGGCCGCGAAGTACAAGCGGAAGCTGCAGATCGGACTGATGCAGCGGTTCCGGCTGGACGCGGGGTTCATCGAGCAACTGGTGAGCGACGGCGTGTTGGGCAAGGTGTACTACGCCCGTTGCCAGGCGGTGCGTCGCCGCGGCGTGCCGAGTTGGGGCGTGTTCGGGCAGGTGGACAAGCAGGGCGGGGGCGGGCTGATCGACATCGGCGTGCACCAGATCGACCTGACGTGGTGGATGATGGGCAAGCCCGAGCCGGCTTCGATTTCGGGCGCCAGCTACAAGACGATCGGCAACACGCAGGGGCACTTCGGCGAGTTCGGCGCGTGGGACTGGAAGACGTACACGGTGGAGGACTTCGCGACGGCCTTGGTGCGGTTCAAGAACGGCGCGACGATGAGCATCGAGTGCGGGTTCTGCGCGAACCTCGAGCAGGAAGCCCACAACTCGGTGATCGTGGGCGACAAGGCCGGCGCGTCGCTGAGCCCGTTCCGCATCATCGAGGAACAGCACGGGCACATCATGGACTGCACGCCGCACCACTTTGTGACGACCGACCTGCACGGCGTGCCGCAGAAGATCGGCAACCACGAGTTGGAGGTCGCCAGCTTCTGCGACGCAGTTCTGAACAACAGGCCCGTGAAGGTTCCCGGCACCGAGGCTGTCATCACACAGCGGATCATCAACGGAATCTATGCGTCAGCGAAGGCGGGCAAGGAGATCAAGATATAGGCCCGCACGGGAAGCTTTCTGTCGCCCCTTCAGGGCTTCTTGCCTAATCCATTGTCCACCGGCGGCTTACGCCCCCGGCCAAGTCCTTGACGCCCCTGCGGGGCTGAGAGGGAAGCGTTACCCAGCCACTGGCCAAGGCTGAGCCATGGTGGTTTTGCTGAATTCTGCCTAAGGTTTTCACCTAGTCGCTGCCGATAGATAGCGTGCTGGTCTCAGAAGGAGCCCGCTGCAGCGGCAATCGAGGGCCGCGGCGGTGGTAGAGGCCGGCTGGTCCGGGTCGGGCTTCATATCGGATCTGCTCCAGGAACCTTGTTCCGGGTTTCTTTGTCGCCAACGGACGGCAAGGGGAACCCATTGGCAGCGGAGTACCAGGTGCCTGGCACGACACTGCAACGTCTTCGGGAAAGCGGCCTTGTCGGTTCCGCGGAGTTCACGCGAGTGCGGGCAACGGCCGGCGCCCTGCAAGGAACCGCCCAACGACACGTCGAGCCGCGGAACGTTTGGCTGGAACCGCCGCCCGGCGTGCCGGTGGTGGCTTACAGCCACGCGATGGGGTGTGTGCTGGAGATGTTGCGTCGGCTGGCGCAGAGCCGGTGCAGTTCCATCCTGCTGCTCGGGGAAACCGGGACGGGCAAGGAGATCGCCGCCCAGGCCGTGCACGCGTGGCGATGCGGCGTGGGCAAGCCGTTCGTAGCCGTCAATTGCGCGACCCTCACGGCGAGCCTGCTGGAGAGCGAGCTCTTCGGCCACGTGAAGGGCGCCTTCACCGGCGCCGACCGTGACCGGGCGGGGCTGTTCGAGCAGGGCGCCGACGGCACGGTCTTTCTGGACGAAATCAGCGAGATGCCCATGGACCTGCAGGCCAAGCTGCTCCGCGTGTTGCAGGAACGTACGTTCCGCAAGGTCGGCGGCGGGGCCGAGATCCGCTGCCAGGCCACCGTGATCGCTTCCAGCAACCGCGACCTGCTGGGGGAAGTTCGGGCCGGGCGCTTCCGCAAGGACCTCTACTACCGCCTGGCCGTGCTGCCGGTGACGCTGCCCCCGCTGCGCAACGAGAGCCGGCGGGCCGACATCCTGCCGCTGGCGCGGCATTTCCTGGCCACCTCGGACGTGCTGGATTCCGCCGGCCTTCGCGAGTTCAGCCCCGCGGCCGAGCGGGCGCTGCTCGCCCACGACTGGCCTGGGAACGTCCGCGAACTGCGCAATGCGGTTGAGCGGGCGCTGATCCTGTCGCAGGGCAAGGCGATCGAGCCGGAGTGCCTCATGCTCGACTCGCCGATGGACGCGACGGTCGCCTCGCCTCCGATGGGTGTGCCGACCGCCGTGTACCTTTCCGCGCCGAGTGCCTCGGATGGCGAGGCAGCCGAGGCCGGGGGCGAGGCAAGACCGCCGCGGCGGGACTTCTCGCTGGAGACGGCCGAACGCGAGTTCATCGTGCGTGCGCTTCGCGAGACAGGCTGGCAGCGAACGAAGGCGGCCGCGCTGTTGGGGATTACGCGGGCCACACTGCACGCGAAGATCAAGCGGTACGACCTCCGTCCACCGATGGGGCAAGAGGAAGCGACCGAACCGGGCGAGCACGCCGAAGCCTTGGAGCCGCAGTACGCCGTGGCGGAGGCGTAGGGGATTCGAGCATGGTTCGGGAAGTGCCGCTTCGTGGTGGCACTACTTTCTCTTCGGGGGGCCTGTGGCCAGAGGGGCCTGCGGCCAGAACCAGGGATCTCGGTAGCCGCAACTCGGAGAGTTGCGTTACGCGGCCCCGAACCATGCCGCGATTCGGGAGGTTGCACCGGGCGGGCACTTGCGCGAAGCGAGAACGGGAACGTGGGGCCTTCAGCGGATCGGCATATCCATCTCACGCCTCTGTCGGTGTACGAAAAGACTGCGCGGGGGCAAGAAAGCTTTACATGGACCGTGCGGGCGAGGTCCGCGCGCGGGGCGGCAGGAGATGGGAGCTTAGCCGCGGAGGACGCGGGGATCGCAGAGATAACTGTAGTGGCAAAATGAAGATAGGATGCCTCGTCGCAGTGGGCGACATCGCGTGCAGGGAGGGGATGTGAGGGCATGGGGGTTCTGGCACGTTGGTTGCACTTGGCCCCCCGGCGATACAGTGCGCCGACAGCGGAGACCGCGCGATGGCAGAGCCGCAGAGCAATCAACCTGACGGGTCGAGTCCGGAAGGCCCGATGACCCTTCGGGAGCGGATTGCCCTGGAGATGGAGAAGCGTCGCGAGGCGAAGAAGAGGGCGGGGGCTTCACCGGCCGAGGGGGCGGCTGCGCCGTCGACGGCGGGCGGGGCGACAGGAGCAGGCTTCCCTCAGACGGAGACGACCGGCCCCTTGGGGGCCGGCTCTGTGGGTTCCTCGAGTGCGGCGAGGGAGCCCCGGCCGGAGGCGGCGACATCGCTGCAGGAGCTGATTGCCCGCAAGCGGCAGAAACTGGAGGCCGAACTGGCCCGCAGGCAGGCCGAAGAGGCGGCGGGTGCGGGGAGCCAGGAAGGCATTGCCTCACCGGGGGCAACCGGGCCGACACGGCCCGGCTCTGTGGACTCTCCGGATGCGCAGGCGGCGGGTGCAGCGAGCCAGAAAGGCGTTGCCTCACCGGGGGCAACCGGGCCGACACGGCCCGGCTCTGTGGACTCTCCGAATGCGCAGGCGGCGGGTGCGGGTGGAGCGAGCCAGGAAGGCGTTGCCTCACCGGGGGCAACCGGGCCGACACGGCCCGGCTCTGTGGACTCTCCGAATGCGCAGGCGGCGGGTGCGGGTGCAGCGAGCCAGAAAGGCGTTGCCTCAACGGGGGCAACCGGGCCGACACGGCCCGGCTCTGTGGACTCCCCGAATGCGCAGGCGGCGGGTGCGGGTGCAGCGAGCCAGAAAGGCATTGCCTCAACGGGGGCAACCGGGCCGACACGGCCCGGCTCTGTGGACTCTCCGAATGCGCAGGCGGCGCGGGCGGCGGCGGGTGCGGCGAGCCAGAAAGGCGTTGCCTCACCGGGGGCAACCGGGCCGACACGGCCCGGCTCGGTGGACTCTCCGAATGCCCCGGCGTCCCTGGCGGCCGGGCGGCGCCCGATGATGGTGGCGGCGATGATCGTGCTGAACACGCTGCTGCTGGCGGTGGTGGCCGGACTGGTGGCGTTCCTGTTGAGGCAGGGGCACGAGGGGGTGTCGAGCACTGCCTTGGCGTTGGCGTTGATGGACCGATCGCGGCCGGCGGCGGGCGCGACGACTCGCCCGGCGGCCCCGAACGCCAACGACTACCTGGCGGACTTGGACGCGCCGGTGGCGGCGTTGGCCTTGAAGGATCTGCCGAGCTGGGCGCAGGCCGAGCAGGCATTCGCCGCCCGCGACTTCAAGACAGCCCTGGATGGCTACGGGCGGCTGCTGCTGGCGAGCCGGTGCTTGCCGACCGAGACGACCTCGGGGGAGTTTTTCAAGTTTCGTATCGCCGAGAGCGTGTGGTCTCTGGGTCGTCCGGAGGCGGCGCAGAAGCTGCTGAACCAACTGACGGCTGCGGAATCGCCGGTGGTGCGTGGGGCGGCGTGCGCGGCGCTAGCGGAGATGGCCGAGTCGGCGGGGGAGTTGTTGCAGGCGCGAGCCCTGGCGTACCGGGCAGTGGCGGCGTTGGGAGCCCTGGGGGGATCGCTGTCGCTGGAGGCCGACTGCGACTACCTGGCTGGTCGGGCGCTGACGAAGAAGGTCAATGCCCTGTACGCCTCGCAGGCGGCGGTGCCCTGGTCGAGGCTACAGCGGAGCGATCCGTTCGCCGGGTCGTCGGAGCCGGCGATTCGGCGGCTGCTGGAGGAAGGTGCCGCGGCGGGGCGGTCGGCGCGAGGCGCATCGGCTGGGGTGAAGATCGAGAAGGCCGGGTCGCGGTGGCGGGTGTCGGCGACGAAGTCGACGGCCGAGGACGTGCTGAACCAGTTCGCGGTGGCGGCGGAGATGAACGTTCGCTGGCCGGCGGGGGATACGAGCGGGCGGCGGCGGACGGTGGAGGCGCAGTTGCGGGAGATGTCGGCGCAGCGGGTGGCGGAAGTGGTGTGCGGGATGGTGGGTCTGGCGGCGCGTTTCAGCCCGGACCACGTGACGGTGTGCGATGTGGCGGCGGCGGGGGAGTTGCAGGAACAGCAGGCGGCGTTGGGGGGGGAGGAGGAGTCGGCGTGGCGGCGGTTCGCGTTGCGGTACGCGGGCGACGAGCGGGTGGGCGAGGGCTGCTTTGCCCTGGCGGTGCTGCAGGAGTGGGCGGGCGAGAAGGCATCGGCCCTGAGGCAGTATCAGTTCGTGGCCAAGCAGTACACCTCGCAGGGGCGGATATCGCCGGAGGCGCTGCTGCGAAGCGCGGCGATACGGACGGAACTTCGCGACTACGTTGGGGCCGAGCGCGACCTGCTGGATCTGTTGGACGTGTTCCCGCACTACCCGCGGTCGGCGGAGGTGTACATTCGGCTGGGGCGGCTGAAGTCGCTGGTGGGCAAGCACGCCGAGGCGTTGACGCTGTTTTCGCGTGTGCTGACGTTCGAACTGACGAGCGAGGGCCGCCGCGAGACGATGCTGGCCGCCGCGGAGTGCTGCTTCCAGAAGGGCGACTACGACGCGGCCTGCCGGTGGGTGGGCGATTGCCTGGCCCAGCCGGCGGAGCTGACGCAGGAGCAGATCGTGGAGGGGTGCGGGCGGCTGGGGCAGTACGAGTCGGCGCGGGGCGACCATAGGGCGGCGGTGCAGGCGTATCGGCGGGCGCTGATGGCGAACCCTTCTCGCGGCAAGTACGTGGAACTGGTGCTGGGGGTGGCGAGGTCGCACCAGGCGGGCGGCGACGCGGTGGGCGCGCTGCGGATGCTGGGCAGGCTGAACGGGGAGGACATGGCGCCGGATCGGCTGGCGGACTGGCTGATGCAGCTATCGGCGGCGTACCGGGCGATGGGTCTGCCGGACCGTGCGCGGCAGGCGATCCGCAAGCGCGGCGGGGCGGTGACGGACGCGGCGAGGCAGGCGCGGCTGGTGATGGAGCAGGCGCGGTGCCTGTGGGAAGAGGGCGATCTGGTGGCGGCGCGGCAGGCGATGGCCGAGGCGTTGGCGAAGCTGGGCGGCGGCGAGGAGGCGCGGGTGGCGTCGCTGGACCTGGGCGAGTTGTGCCTGCGAATGGGCGACGCGGCCGAGGCGATTGTCGTGGCGGAGGACGTGCTCCGCGGCAAGTGCGGCGACGAGCAGCGGCGGCGGGCGCTGGAGTTGATGGGGCGGGCGCACATGGCGCGGCGGGAATACGAGAAGGCCGTGCGGGCGCTGTCGGCGATGGCGGAAGTGAAAATGGCCGCCGCCGATGGGGCCAAGGGGGGGCACAAGTGATGCGCATAGTGGGAAGCCTGTTTGCGGTCGTACTCCTCGGGGTCATCGCGCGCGAGACCTGCGCCCAGGCGGAGGCGACCGGGCCGGCACGGCCCGGCTCGGCCGGGCCCGCGGGCGTCGGTGGTGTTGGGCCGGTTTCTTCGGCGGATGTGAACCGTCCTGGCTGTTCGGATCCCGCGAAGTTGAGGCCGGCCGCGGTGCGGAGGATGTGGATGTCCAGTCCGACGACGGCGGCGAGCACGCAGCCGGCGAATTCGGCGGCGAACGAAGAGGTCCGCAAGCTGATGGAAGAGTTGGGGTCAGTCCGGATCACGGCTGGGCAGCGCAGGGCGGGCGTCCAGACGGAGCCGGTCGTCGAGGCGGCCACGTCCGCGGAGGTGAAGTCACCGGCCCAGACGCAGCCGGCAAGCCAGCCGACATCGCGGCCGGCGCCGCATCCGAGGGCGCCGGTGGAGCCGCTGCCGAAGGAACTGCTGGCCCGGTTGAAGGAGTTGTCGAGCACGGCCCTGGCCGCACCGGCGACGTTGGGCGACGAGTTGTACGCCGGGGGGCACCTTCAGGCGGCGTACGTTCTGTACGAGCATGCGGCGAAGAACGGCGATCCCAACAGCAAGCCGTGGGCGCTGCTGCAGATGGCCGACTGCGTTCGGGCCAGCGACCCGGCCGCGGCTGAGCAGTTGTACGCCCAGGTGGTGCGCGACCACGCGAACACGGTGTGGGCCTCGGCGGCGGAGGCCGAGAGCAGGACGCTGGCCTGGCTGCGGGCCAGCAACACGGCCGACGTGCTGCAGGCGGCGGAGAGGAGCACGGCGGCGGCGACGAAGGCGGCGAGTCGGACGAGCACGAAACCGGCGCCGGCGAGTGCGCCGAGCAAGGCACCCGCGGGGAGTCAGGTCCCTGGGCTTCCGGACGGCAAGAGTTCCAATGCCTCCAGCGGCAACAAGGAAGGGCGGGCCCATGGGTGAGCGGGTCTGTCACAACGTGCTGCTGTACAGCGTGGACGCGGCGCTGGTGCGCGGGGTGCTGGAGGTGCTGGCCCAGCGCGGCATCCGCGGCACGGTCGTCGCGCGGGCCGCGGAGGTGCGCGAGAAGCTGGAGGCCCGTCCGTGGGACCTGGTGATTGCCGACGCCGCGGGCGCGGGCGAGGAGGCCTTGGGCCTGTTGCGCGAGGTGAAGGCGCAGTCGCCCGAGCTGCCGGTGGTGATGCTCGGCGGGGAGGCCGATGTTCGCACAGCCGTGCAGGCCGTGCGGGCCGGGTGCGAGGACTACCTGGTGAAGCCCGTCTCTCGGGCGGCGATGGAGACGGTGCTGGAGACGCTGTTGCCGGCGCGGGCGGTGCCGATGGCGGCCTGGGCCGAGGAAGGCGGGCGGTGCCTGTACCAGATCGCCGGGCACAGCGCGGCCCTGGGCGAAGTGATGGGCATGGCGCGAAAGGTGGCCCGCACTTCGGTGCCGGTGCTGATCACCGGGGAGAGCGGCACGGGGAAGGAACTGGTGTCGTACTACCTGCACGCGCAGTCCAGCCGGGCGCGCGGGCCGTACATCCGCGTGAACTGCGCGGCCCTGAGCGAATCGCTTCTGGAGAGCGAGTTGTTCGGGCACGAGCGCGGCGCGTTCACCGGGGCCTGCGTCCAGCGGAAGGGGCGGTTCGAGCGGGCGCACGGCGGGACGCTGCTGTTGGACGAGATTTCGGAGACCACGCCGCGGTTGCAGGCGGAGTTGCTTCGCGTGCTGGAGCAGCAGGACTTCGAGCGCGTGGGCGGCAGCGAATCGGTGCGGGTGAACGTGCGGGTGATCTGCACGAGCAACCGCGACCTGCCAGCGGAGGCGGCCGCCGGGCGGTTCCGCCGCGACCTGTACTACCGGATCAGCGGGGTTCACCTGGCCGTGCCGGCGCTCCGCGAGCGGCGCGAGGACATGCCGGTGCTGGTGTGGCACTTCGTGAAC
>CAYWTX010000564.1:0-4406 GCA_964461295.1 uncultured Planctomycetaceae bacterium
TCATCCTACGGACTGGTCGTTTGTCTCCCGCTGCTCTCCACCTGGCCTTGCGGCCACGCAGTTACGTTCGACTACAGGCCCGTAACGTTAGCCTGGAAGGGACTTCCACCCTTCTGATCGTGTGCGCTTGCAGGCGCACTACCCGGGGGCGTAAGCCCCCGGTACACAGGCAACTAAGCATGGAGCCTCGAAGGGGCGACAGAAAGCGTCCAGAGCGGGCAGACCTGCGAGTTCCAATTCCTTCACAAGCTCTGACGGAACGTCGCGGGAGCGAGGATGCATCCCTTGCGGCCGCCACGTTTGTGGAGCATAGTGGTTTCACATACAGCGCGACAACAGACCAAGAGGAACTACCATGGTGCGTACCAGGCTGATCGGGACTGCGATGGCGATGCTCGTGTGCGGGCTGATGCTGCTTCCAGGCGCGTGCGGCGGCGGCAAGAAGCAGAGCGCTCCGCTCACCCAGGAAGACAAGGAGATCGCCGAGATCGCCGCCGACCTGCTGAACCCCAGCGAGTTGATCCGCCGCGAGGCGGCCCGCAAGCTGGCGAGGCACAAGGGCAAGGCCGCGTTCCGGCCGCTGCTGCAGGCGCTGAGCGATAACGATGGGCAGGTCCGCATCTACGCCGCCAAGGGGCTGGGCGACGCCAACGACCCCCGCGCCGTCGGTCCGCTCATCGCGTGCCTGGGCGACAGCAACTGGGCGTTGCAGAAAGCCGCAGCCGAGGGGCTCGGGCAACTCCGTGACAAACAGGCGATCAAGCCGCTCACGGAGCGAATCAAGGGCAGCAACCCCGTCGTGCAGGGGGCCGTGTGCTGGGCGCTGGGACAGATGGGCGAAGGTGCCGTTGACGCGTTGGTTGAGGCCCTGAAGACCGACGACCCGGGCCTGAAGGCCGGCGTCATCGCGGGCCTGGGCGCCATCGGCGGGCCCAAGGTCGCCGAGCCGATCCTCGCCGCACTCAAAGACAAGTCGGTGGAGGCCCGCGTGGCGGCCGCCCAGGCGGTCGGCTGCCTCGCCGGCGGCCAAGCGCCCAAGGCCCTCGCCTCCGCCTTGGGCGACAAGGATCTCCGCGTGCGTCTGGCGGCCGTGCGCGGTGCGGCCGCGTGCAAGGACGACGGCGCCGCCGCCGTGCTGATCGCGGCCCTGAGGGACGCGGAGACCGAGGTCCGCGTCGCAGCCGTGCGCGAACTGATCTACCGCAAGGGCGACGCCGCGAGGGACGGGCTCTGCGCGGCGGCGGGCAATGAAGACGCCGCGGCAGCCAACATGGCCGTGGCGGCCCTGGCAAACAGCAGCGACTCGCGAGCGATCAAGGCGCTGCTGTCGGCCCGGCGATCCACGAAGACTCGCGGCTACGCGGCGCCTTCCGCGGCCGCACAAAGGATCCTGCTCGCCAAGGGCGATGCAGCGATCGCCCCCGCCATCGAGGCGCTGGCGGGCAGCGGCGACGCCGTCGTCAGCGCGGCCGAGGTCCTGGGCAGGCTCAAGGCGCCCAAGGCCGTCGAACCGCTGAAGAAAGTGATGCTCTCCGACAGCGACCCCGACGCCCGCGAAGCGGCAGCGCTGGCCCTGGCGGCCATCGATCCCGCGGCGGCGGCCGGGCCGCTGGTGGCTGCATTCCGCGCCGAGAAGAACGCCGACGCCCGCATCTCGCTGGCCAAGTTGCTGGGCGCCGCCCGCGGCGGCGAGGCGTTCGACGCCCTGGCCGAGGCGATCCAGCAGCCCGACGTCGTCGGCGGCGACGACAAGAAAACAAGCCTGCACGCCGTCGTCCTCCAGTCGATGGGAACCGTCGGCGACAAGCGGGCCGCGCCGATCCTCCTGAACGTGATGAGAACGCAGCCTAACGACGGCGCCGCCGCCCACGCGGCCACGGGCCTGGCCTCCCTTGGCGACAAGTCGGCCGTGCCGGTCTTCATCGACGTGTTCCAGAAGACGACCAACGGGTACGTCAGGCAAGTGGTGATGCAGGCGATGGGCGCGATGCCGGACCCGGCGTTCGTCGAGCCGCTGCTGAAGGAGATCGAAGCCGGGAAAGACAAGATCTCGCCGGCGTCCGCCGCCAGGGCCCTGGGCGCCATGAAGGACGAGCGAGCCGTCATCCCCCTGCTGAAGGTGCTGGAGGGCAAGAACAAGCTCGCCGCCGCCGCCGCCGCCGAGGGACTCGGCATGATCGGCGGCGATCATGTCCTATCCGTGTTGATCGGCCTGATCGTCGATTCGGAGAACTGGGAGAACCACGAGAAGGGAATGATCGGTCTGGCGCAGGCGGGCGCGTCCGCCGTGCCGGCCGTGCTGGCGGCCCTGCCGAAAGCAAAGGCCGAGACGAGTTACGACAAGCTGGTTGCCGTGCTGTCCAGCGGGGCGAAGGAGGACCCTTCGCCGCTCATCAAGGCGCTGAAGGGCAGGGACGAGAAGACGCGGATCGGCGCCGCGCGGGCGATGGGCAGCATCGGCGGGCCCACCGTGATCGAAGCGCTGGAAGAATGCAGGAACGACACAAACGCGACAGTCGCCGACGAAGTCGCCAAGTCCCTGAAGGCCGCACGCGACAAGGACGAAGCGGCCGCGGCCCGGACAGGCAAGCAGCCATGAACTCGCGGCCCTAATCCAATCGGATCCCCTTCTCCTGCAGCCAGTCCTTCAGGTCGCCCATCTGGCTGTCGAAGATCTCGCTGTCGTAGTCGCCTTCCAGTTTGCGCACCAGTTCATGGAGTTCCTCGCGGTCCTTCACCGCTTCGTCCAGGCGATCCCCGAACGCCTCGGCCACGCCACGCATCTCCTCCATCGGCAGGTGGACTTTCAGCAACCCCGACAGCCGCCGCACCATCGACTCGATGCACAGGGGGTTGCGCCCCTGGATGTACGCGGGAATCTCCGCCACCAGCGTCACCATACGCAGCCCGTGCTTCCGGGCCTCGTGCGTCAGGTACGTCGAGAACCCCGCCGGACCCTCGTAGTCGCTGAACCGCACGCCCATGGGCTCGACGAACGGCTTCAGGGCCTCCTCCGACACCGAGCAGAACAGCCGCGGCTCGCGCGTGTGCGGCACGATCCCCGCCACGCTGCCCACAAACAACAAGTCGGTCACGCCAAGTTGGTGAGCGGCCGCGAACAGGCATTCCGCGAACGTCGGCCAGTGCAGGTTCGGCTCCTTGCCCTCGAAGAGGATCAGGCGGTCGCCGTCGCTGGCATACAGCACATTCGCCGGCGGGTCCAGACGCTCCACGATCCCGTCGGCGATCCGGCAGTGCGGGCGAAACATGGCCGCGATTTCCATCGAGCCGGGGAAGTTGTAGATGTAGAAATCCTCCGGCTGGATGTTCCCGATCGGCTCGGCCCGAAGCATCCGCACCAGCGCCCCCACCGTGCCGCTGGACACGTCGCCGCCGTCCATCCAGCCGCTCATGCCGATGACCATCCGACCGTCGGACAGCTTCGAGCGTCGCGACAGAATCAAGTGCTCTAACGCCACGGTTGCCTCCAGACGCCACGCGATCCACCGTGGGAACTCTATCCCGCGGAAGCGGCCGCGGCCAGTCTTTTCGGCCTCGCGCCTGACGAAGGCATCGTTCCTCGCTCGCGGGGCGATTCGTCTACTCGGACCGCGCGAGCTTGCAGCGACCCGCCGCCGGAACTGTCGCGAAGGAGCCCAATCGCGGCAAGCAAGACACCTCCCCCAGAATCCTCCTGATGATATTAGCGGCATAAGTATTTCCAATATAAAGCTTTACATGATCGCTCTCTTGCTTTTCTCCACGGACTGCCAGATAAGGGAGTACCTGGTAACTATCAGTCAACACGGAGGTTGAGTGCAGATAAGCGATATGCCGTCGACCCGCGACAAAAGCCCCTGATTGACCTGGCCGCCTGCGCGTTCCGCCGGGACTGCCCGGTGTGCGAAATCAGCCGGCAGTTCGTGCTGGAGCGCACGCCGGTCCAGCTTCGAGATCTTCGGCCTGGTTCAGATGAGGGTGACACCTCTCCCGTTGTGTGCTTTCTGTCACGCCTCCGGGGCTTTGCGCCTAGTTCTATGTCTACCTGGGGCTTACGCCAACGGCCAAGTCCTCGACGCCCCTCCGCGGCTGGGAGCGAAGTGTTACCCAGTCACTGGTCACAATTGGACCAGGCAAATCTTCTGTGTTGGGGTGGGTGCCGTTGCGATCATGCGTCCGTCTCCTCGAGAAACTCCTGGGGAAAACCGGTAGTGCTACCGGTTTTCCAGCCGAGGTTACGGCCGCTCCGCAACGCTTGCCGGTCGCCGGAACGTCCGGCGTCAGCGCCCTCTGTGTTTGAAGCCAGCGAAGAGAATCGAACTCTTAACCGCCGCTTTACAAAAGCGGTGCTCTACCGTTGAGCTACGCTGGCGTAATTAACACGTCATCACGGGGTTACGGCGTTC
>CAYWTX010000565.1:0-5637 GCA_964461295.1 uncultured Planctomycetaceae bacterium
TTTGCGGAACGCGTCGTCCTTGTTCTGCCGGTAGCGGATGAGCAACTGCACGGCAAAGGAGGCGTCAGAACTGACGCCGTAGGCGGAGGCCCAGGTCATCGTGTAGCCCAGCCCCTTGTCCAATGTCGGGAAGGTGGTGCAGATGACGTAGCCTTTGCCCCCCTTGGCAAGGTCGTGCGGCAGGGCGAGCACCGACTTGTCGGTCCTTGAGGCCGACTGTCGCATCTTGGCGTCCAACGGGGCGGGGACCTTCACGGAGGCGTCGTGCAGATCGATGCCCAGCGAAAGGTTGTTGGGCACCCAGAAGTAGTTCTTGCCGCTGGAGGCCTTGATGATCGCCGTGTTGGCATCGCGATGCCTTTCAAACAAGTCGACGAGGGTTTCGATGGCCTTCAGGTACTCGGCGTCCTTGCCGCGGGCGTACGCCTCGCCCCAGGTCGCGATGCAGTAGCCGCCGTGACGGGGGAACTGGCTGCCGCCTCCGGGGCCGTGCTTGTCGTAGGCGGCGTGGCGCGAGAAGTCGCCTGTGGCCTTGTCCCTGATCTGGTGGTCCCACAATCCCCGTGCGAATTTCTGGCATGCCTGCTCGTTGAGAGCGTAGCATCGGTCCCATAGCACCCAGGGCCGGTAGAACTCGTGGGTCTCCAGCAGCGCCTTCTCATCGACGAAGCCCCAGTGGCAGTGCTCTCCCCAGGCCAACAGGCCCGTCTGCTTGCTCTGACAGTTCTCCAGGAACCACCGCAGCGTCCTGTCGCTTTCCGTGGCGTAGCGTTTGTCGCCCGTCAAGTCCGTTAGCGCGTACAGGACCTGGTAGAGATTCAGGTCGTGCATCGGGTTGGCGCCCTTCCAGGGGCGGTCCTGTTCCCGGATGCCCGCGATGTTCGGCGGCGTGGCGTCGAAGATCTTGTGGGTCTTCCTATCCAGCGTCGTCGCGAACAATGGCGACTGGACCTTGCCATACGTGTCCCGCCCCTTCTCGAGCATCGTGTCGGCATAGGCCTTCACCACCGCCAAGTAGTCGGTCTTCGCCGGTGGCGCAGGACCAGCGGCGGGCGCGAGAGCACCGGTCGCCAGCATCAAAGCCACAACCACAGCACAGCAAGCGGAGCGATGGATACACGGTGTCATGTCATTTCTCCAATGCACCAGCGGAAGGCCGGCGGATCGTGCCGGCTACGACCGCTATTCCAGCACGATCTTCTCGCCGTCGAAGCGGACCGCGCGTTTGCCGATCTTCAATCGCCCGTTGTTGCCCTCGCCTTCGGCGGCAATCCGCGGGGCGTCGCCGGGCTGCACGGTGAGGACGGAGTAGATCAGCGTCCCGAAATCCACGTCGGTGCGACGGGCGTTGTGCGGAATGAGTTTGTCGGCAACCACATCGCCCGTCGGGTCAACGGCGTCGGGGGGTTCGTCGTCCTTGCTCGGCTTGGACGGCTTGGAAGGCTTGACAGCGGGAGCATCGACCATGCCCTTCCGGCCGCCTTCGATGATCCTGCCCGCGGCGGGCGTCGGGGCCTTGAACAGCTTGGCAGCGTCCTCGGGGGACATTCCCTCGGGGAGGGTCTGCGGCTGCGGACGCTCAACCCGCACCAACAGCGCCGGCGCGCCGCACGTGCCCGTGAAGTCGAACGCCATCGCGGCCCTCTCCGAACTGGCCAGGCAGACGCGCGTGCCGGGCTCGTCCTTGAAATACGTCGTCGTGGCGCTCATGCCGGGGAAGCTCGTCTCGACGCCGGGGGCGCGGACTGTGACGCCGCCGAACATGAAGCAGACCACGTCGTTGCTGCCGTTCCAACTTCCGCGGACGATCGCGCGGTTGCGCGTGCGGTCCCACATGGCCACGCCGATCGCCTCGGCCGGATCGCGCGGTTTCAGTCCCAGCGGCCAATTGACGAAGGCATAGACGCCGCGCTGCGCGCTGGCGTAGATGTCGTAGGTCTTCGCGCCCGGTTCGAGCACACGGTTGTAGAACCACAGCACCGCCGGCTTGTGGGCCTCGGGCAATATGCCGAAGCCCTGGCAGAAGTCGCCACCGCCCGACCAGTTGCTGCTGCGTCCCCACGGGCGGGCGTACATGCCTTCCATGTGGCTGCGGATTTCGGGGCCGCGGCGGTAAAGCTCGAAGATCCACTTGGTCAACTGCCATTGCGCGGACTGGCAGTCCGTAATCCAATCCTCGCCGGCGGCGACGCGGGCGGCCTGAAGGCATTGCATGAGTCCGGTGTTCGCGGCGATGCGCCCGCAATAGGTTCCTTCATAGAAATAGGCCCGTTCGGTGTACCCGACCTTGAGCGCCCGGCGCATGCAGCCTTCGATGTGGCGGAGGCTGCGGCTGACGGCCTCCTGGTCGATGCCGTCGTCGCCGGTGATGCCCAACAGGGCCACGCCGGCGCCCCCTTTCCAGCATCCGTAGTGGTTGCTGTGCGGGTTGTGCTGACCGCCGCCCGTTTCATAGATCAGTCCCGGATAAACCACGTCCTGGATCTTCTTCGCCACGGCCTTGCGGAAGTCCGGTTCCAGGGCGTCGAAGCAGAGGTCGTAGCAACACGCAACGCACGCCGCCGACGGCCCCGCACGCATCTTGTTGCTGCAAACGGGAAACGCGTATTCGGTGCCCGTGTCGCGGATCCCATGCATGGCGCGCTCCAGGAATTCCTTTGCTTTCTCGGCATACTGCTTGTCGCCGGTGAGTTGCCAGAGAAAGCCGTAACCGGTGCCGTGGTTTAGCGAAACCGGGCCGTCCAGGGCCAGCTGGATCCGCGTGATTATGGCCTTGCCTTCGGGCGTTCCGGCACGCTTCTTGATCGCGTCGAGTTCCGGCTTGCGGAACACCAGCCGCGGGTGTTCGTTGGGCTTCACGGGCACGAAGCCCGCCACCGGGCCCGGCCACGGCTCGACGGCCAGCGAGCCGGTGACGTTGCCTTTGCACGGCAGCTTGCCGCCCGGCCCCGCCACCTTGCAGTCTTCGCGGTTCATCTCGCCGGTCATCGTACCGGTCAGCCGGGCCTTCATCCGCCCGGTGCCCGAGTCTGGGTGGTCGCACGCGTCGCCGGAGACCGGCTCCATCTTCAGGTCGAGCGCATAGCGGGCCTTGCCGCCTTTGACGCCGTAGCAGCAATCAGCGATGTCAATCTCGACGACGAGCTTGACGCCGGGGCCTTGCTCGGAGACCTCGACGACGCGGCCTTCGCTGTCGCGGAAGCTGTTGATGCTCGTTCGTTGCCCCTTGCTGTAGATGACGGAATAGCCCAGGACGAATTCGCGCCACTTCACGCCGGCGGGCGTCTGAAGCCGCCCGAGGGTCAGTTGAATGGTTTGCCCAAGTTTGGGATTAGTGCCCGGCAGCGCGCCTTCGACCAGGAGCGTCAGTTCCGGCCAAAGAATCCGCTCTTCCCGGGCCGCGGGCGTCGATGTGACGATCTGAACCTTTTCGCCGAAGGCCGCGGACGACGCGACCGACATCGCCGCGACGGCAAGCCAACGGCTAACAGACCGATAGAGGTGGGACATGGTGGGGTTTCTCCATCCGCTCACGGCGTTCTCCTGTTCGTTGTTCACTACCGCTCCCTGTATCGCTCAGTACTGTGCTGTCACGGCAACGGTGCCGGTCAGGCCTTTGAGGGTGATCGCTTCCTTGCCCTTGTCAATATCCCTCCATTCCTTGCCGTTGACCATGACGCTCCTGATTGGCGCAGCCTTGGGATGACGCAGCCGCAAGACCACCGACTTCGGCGCCTTGCGCGAAGGCACCTCGACGGTGGCGTTGATCTTGCCGTTGTCCACGTCGGAGACGATCTCGTAGGCCAGCGTGCCAAAGTGCGTCGGCGCGTTCTTCACGTTGATCTTCTTGCCCTGCTCCAGCCAGGCCCGCGGCGTGCCGCGGGCCAGCCACAGTGCGTTGCCGTCCTCCATCACCAGCATGTTGCGGAATCGCACGAGGAATCCAGCCTCCTCGAAGACCTTGTTCGGCCCCGCCGTGATGAACGGGCATTCCCAGAACGTGTAGTCGCTCTGCGGATTCACTCCGGCCGCGTACCAGGTGTGGAAACTCCGCACGAACTGGGGAATGTCATCGTTCTCCAGGTAGATGTTCGGCAGCGTCTCCCAGGCCATCAGATACGCAAAGCCGCTGAAGGCGTAGTAGTCCTTCTCGGGGTCGTACTTGTCGACGCGGGTCTTGATGTGTCCTCTGTATTTCGTGTACTTGCCCTTGCGGGCAAGATCGAGGGTCAGGCGGTCCTCCACAGTGTCGAGATAGCCCTGGGCGCGGACGTCGCCGGCCGGCAGAATCCCCGACGGGCTGATGACCTGGCTGGTCCAGATGGTGTCGTACGTTGGGAAGTCCGAACCGCCGCGCCTCCAACTCCACGGGCCCGACGCGTAGCCGCGAACGTATGGGCCGAAGGGAATGAACGAGTGATACGTGCCGTCGCGCGTCTGCACGACCGGGCTGAGCGCAATGGACCGCTCCACCGCGGCCGCCACGTCCTTGCGGTAGGCCTCGCCCTCGGCGGCCATGCGCGCCGCCTCCTTGGCGTCCACAAGGGCCAGCAGGTCGGCCAGGCCGCGAACGGCCAGGCAGTACATGGCGTCGGTCACGTAGTACTGCATGAAGAACCCGCTGCCGCAACTCTTGTCGGAGGAAATCTGCACCGCCGGCTGAAGCCCCTTGTTCCAGAGGCGCTCGCCGCCGGGAACGAGCGACGTGGTCCACCGGCGCTGCCGCAGGATCCATTCGGCGTTGGCCTGCATGCGGGCGACGTTGCGCTTCAGCCATTCCATGTCGCCTGTCAGGCGGAAATGCTCGTTCATGGCGAAGGCGATCGAGCCGGCTCCGTTGCCGTGCGTGCCGTCCATGTTGTCGCCCACCCCCGGAGGGCCCTCGGCGTTGGCGAAGCAGCCTCGCCCTTCGGAGTACAGACCCAGAGGACGGTCGGGCAGCGTGCCCTGCTGATGCCGCACCTTGCCGTCGGCCCTTGGCCCCAGGGGCACGTTCATCTCGATTGGCAGTTCAAGCCACTGGTCCAGGCCGTCGGCGGCCTCCTTGCGCATGCCCATCAGGTCCAGCGCCCGCAAAATGATGTACGTCTCCGACGCCAGAAGTCCATACGGGCTGTCGTTGAATCGCCATTTGCCATCCGGGCCCTTCCTCGGCGGATTCAGCTTCTTCTGGTCGAGAATGTGGTCCACGGCAAGCCGCCATTGTGACGTGAATCGCTCGCTGGGGACCTCGACCTCCATGACCGGCAGCACCGACGCCTTCCGGATCGGCGGCAACTTCGACACGTCGCCGAACACGTCGGCCATCGCGCTTTCCCAGGTCGGCTCCGCCCGCTCCCGGACCCGCTGCCGCACTGTCTTGCGCCCGCTCGCGGCCAGTTCCTTCCTGAACTCGGCCGCTGTCGTCGCCTTCGTCTCGAAGGGATACGGGCCTGGCGCCGCAGTGACGTTCGACGGGAACGTCGCGCGGACGAAGTACCCGTACTCCGGCGCTAGGATCGGCCCGCGTTCCAGATCGTCGGCTAGGAAGGAGAAACTCCCGGACTTCGTCCGGACGGTCACGATAGAGCGCGGCACATCCTCCAACTGGACCCGACGCTGATCCGCGTACGCATGGCCGAAGGGCGATTTCCCTTT
>CAYWTX010000566.1:0-1642 GCA_964461295.1 uncultured Planctomycetaceae bacterium
GTAGCCACCAGAAAGAAGCTGCCGTCCAGGCGTACAACTCACTGAATGTACAAGCAGTTAACCGCCGCCAGCCTGCCAGATTCTGCTGGAACATCCGATGAAAGGCCAGTGACGAAGGATGGTGACGTTGGGCGAAGGCAGCTTCCGGATCGCTCGGTGACGATGGTGACGATTGTGTCACCGGCGTTCTGAAAGTGCGGTAGATCGGCCGGTCTGAAAGTGGGGTCTTCTTCGGGTGGGTCTTCTTCAAGCCAGCAGAGATCTGGCGTCTTCTTCCGCTGTTGGTGGGTCTTCTTCGCTTGAGTTTTCTTCTGGGGACGGGGCCTGCGCGGGGCAACATGGGTGAGTTGATTTGGGAGCCGCCCATGCCCCGACGCCGCCGACGCAAGTGCCGCCATTGCGGACATCTGTACGAACCGGACACCCGCAACTGCTACCACCAGAGGTACTGCTCGCAGCCGGCCTGCCGCCAGGCCAGCAAGGCTGCCAGCCGGGCCCGCTGGCGGGCTTCGGCCAAGGGCCGCGAGTACTTTCGCGGCTCGGCCAACGTGCTGCGGGTCCAGGCCTGGCGGAAGGCCCATCCGGGCTACTGGCGGAAGCGGGCGAAGAGATCTGGCGCGTTACAGGATCACTGCCCGTCACAAGGCCTTTTGCCGCCCGCGGATAAGGGCACCTTGACGTTGGGCGCGTTACAAGATGTCTGCCTGAGGCAAGGCCTTGTGCTCCAGGGGCTTATCGCCCAGTTAACCGGCAGCGCGTTACAAGAGAACATCCTGCCGACCACCCATCGGCTGATACTCTTGGGCCAGCAGATCCAAGGCCCCAGCCGTCAGGCCAACGTTGGCATGAACGCTCGGCCGACAGGAGACAGGCCCATGGCGGTGATCAAACGAGTGCTGTGCCCCCAGCGGTTGCGGCAGGTGCCCAAGCAGTTCAGTTGGATCGACCATCGGCTGGTTCGGGATAGGCACATCGTCGGCCGGTCGGCCGGGGCACTGTCGTTGTACCTGTTCCTGGTCACCGTCGCCGACGGGTCGGGCCTGAGCTACTACAGCGACCAGGGCATCTGCCAGTTGCTGCCGCTGGATGCTGCGACCCTGGCTGCCGCCCGCCGGGAATTGGTCGCCGCAGGGCTGATCGCCTACCAGAAGCCCTTGTACCAGGTGCTGGCGCTGGACGCCCCCGCCCCTGGCCCCGGCGGCCAGGGCCAGCGCCGCGGGGTCAGCCGGCCGCTGAGCATCGGGCAGATCCTGGCCGGAATGGAGCGTGCCCTGTGATCGACTACCCGCTCTACTGCCAGATCAAGGATCGCCACGACAAGGACGGGCTGACGATCACCCAGATCGCCCGCGAGCTTCACCTGAGCCCCCGCACGGTCGGCCGGTGGCTGGCGGAGGACAGGTTCCGCCAGCGGCTCACGCCGCCGCTATGGGCGGCCTATACTGTGACCCCGGTGGGTCCGAATTCGGCCCCGAGGTGGGTCCGTTTTCGATGCCGATTTCCGGTCCTCAACCCGCGGTACAAGGACTTCGCCGATCACTTCGGCTTCGCCATCGCCCCCTGTAACGTAGCGGCCGGTAACGAAAAAGGTCGCGTCGAGAACGCCGTGGGGTACGTGAAGAAGAACTTCCTGGCCGGCCTG
>CAYWTX010000567.1:0-2879 GCA_964461295.1 uncultured Planctomycetaceae bacterium
CACATGCGGATTGGAAACACCGATCTGATCCTGACCGCGCACGGCGGCATTCTGCGCGCTTCCGACGGCAAGATGCTGCAACCGGACGCTTGCGGCCGCAGTTATGGCGTGACCGACGCTCCTGTAGTTGGCCCCGGTGGATTGGTCGCTTCCCCAGCGGCAGGCAAGCCCTGGGACAAACTTGTGAAGGTCGAGTTGACGGACGCCGACTCGGTCAAGGTTACGCGAGTCGATGCGGGCAGGATTGGAGGCAGCAGATGGCGCTCGTTCGCCGTTTACGAGGGACGTTTCTACGCGCCAATCTATTCTCCGCCCGAAGTCAACCGCAGAGCCCCGCGCGGGAAGATAACAACAGGTGGGCCCTATGGATGCGTCATTGGAGCGGACAACAAACTGTTCTGTCCGGCGACATCCTGCGGTTTCTCGGTGTACGACATTTCCGGCACGCAGCCTAAGTTCCTGGCGAACAACTCTCTGGAGGTGAGCGATCAGCACTTCCATGGGAATCCGTTTGCGCAGGGCAACCGGCTCTACGTTCGCGGTCCCCTGTATCTGTGGTGCCTGGGCGATCCGGCCGCGCCGTATCACAGTCCCGCGAGACCGGCGAACCTGCCGGCGCCGGTCAAGAGCGACGTCGCCGCCCCCGGCCCGGACGCCGGGCGGCGGTTGGAATACGAGATCAAGGGCGAGGCGCTATTCTCTATGCACCCCATTGCCATGTCGGGGCGCGGCGGGACGTGGCGGATCCTGGATCCGCAGGTGACCGCTCCGAAAGAAGGCACGCCCATCGCGACCTGCGCTGGCAAGGGGTTGTCGCCGGTCCGATGGCTTGTCGCGGGGCCCTTCCCGGCAGGCGACGTTGTCTCTGCCTGTGAACCCAAGGAATCATTCGTCGGCGAGTTTCTGGTCAATGACGCACCGGGGGATACGCCCAACTCGAAGATCGTTCCGGAGCCCGGCGTCAAGGTCAGGTTCGACGGGCGGGAACAGGTCTTCCAGCCGTCAAAGGTCGAGCACTATCGGAACTGGAAGTGGGTGGGAAGCCAGGTCGTTACGACATTGGATGCGGGCAAGGCGCTGGGCGGTCGGGCGGGCTGCCTCTACTTGGGGGCGTCGCTGCGTGCCGATGGCAACGTCCGCGTGTCGTATGTGATCCAGCGGGGCGCTGAAAAGACCGGAAAGCCGCCTGAGGTGATCGTCTGGATCGGAGGCGTGCAGTATTTGGAGAAGGCCACGATCCGGCTCAGGCCGGGATACTATCCCCTTCTGGTCAGGGTCAAACCCGAGCAGCCGATTTCGCCAGAGGCCGAATGCGCGGTGGGCCTGTTCTTCTCGCACGTGCCCGAGGATTCGTGGGTCTCGTTGCATCGCGAGACGTTGGACGATGTGCTCAGACTTTGCCCCGACAGCGAGCATGCAAAGAAGGCCAAAGACGTGCTCGATTTTGACGCAAGTTGCGGAGTCAAAGAGGTCCGGGCGGAGTTGGAGGTGCTCGCGTCGGTCCAGGATCTTCGGACGTGCGCCCCGGATCAGATCGTAAGCCACGCCGATGCCATCGCGAAGCGGGGCAAGGAGGCCGTGCCGCCGTTGATGCGGATGCTGGATTTTGCCAACCCGCGGCCGGCCGTACGGGCCGCGCTGACTCTAGGGAAGATCGGGCCAGCCGCCCAGGAGGCCGTGCCCGCGCTGAAAGTAATCCTGGCCAAGACGGACGCGGAACTGCGGGCGAAGACAGCGAAGGAGTTGGAGGGACACGACGAGCGACACTACCGGTTGGACCTGGAGGCGCTGAAAGGGACCATCGAGGCAGCCTTGAAGGAGATAGAGAAGGCGCCCTGAGCGCCAACTGGGAAAGTCGGAAGTCGAGATGGCTCATGGAAGGAGAACATGCCAATGAACGAGGATCCGTTGAGATTCGGCAGGCCGCCAACTCACGACACGCGCGCCACCGCAAATCACAACGGTCGAGTCGGTGTACAGAGCGAAGGTGAACCAAGAGTTCGCTTTGACGTTGCGGGCGAAGGGCGAGCGCCCGGTGGTCTGGTACTTGAGGGGCAAGATCCAGGTCAAGGCGTCAGCGAAGGGAAGGTTGTCCTCTGCGACGCGCGATCCGTGATCGTGGTGGCGGAATGATGTCGGAGAACGAAAACACAAACGGCAAAACCGGGAAAGGAAATCGAGACATGCGGAAGAAACAACTGATAGGTTCGGCAATCGCCATTTTCTTCGGGGCCGTTACGATACAGGCGGCGGACGTCCCGTTGGGTCACAAGGACTTCTATCCCACGGCGCAGCGCCCCATTGGTTTCCGGGGCGACGGCAACGGGGCCTTTCCCGGCGCGACGCCGGTGACCGAGTGGCGGGAGGGAGACGTCGCGGCTGTGGACATGCGGTGGGCCAACTGGGGCGATGCCGGCGGGAATGCGCAAGGCACATTCAGCACGAAGAAGGTATGGACCTTCACGAACAACAAGAGCGTCAACATTGTCTGGAAGACCGAGATGCCGGGATTCAGCAATTCTTCGCCCGTTGTCACTGCTGTCCAAGATAATCGCGGCGTAGTGTCCTGCCTGGCTTTTCGGGGGTGATTCTCCTCGGATTGCTGGGTTTTGGACGGCCTCAAGCCTTCCTGCGACTGGCTTTCGGCCCGTCCTTTGCCGCCGCCGTTTCAGGTTCCCCCGTTTTGCTGTCCAGGATATTCGCAAAGAGTGGCAACGCATATTCCAGCGGCTCCGACGCGGATACACATACGGTTCCTCCAGCCATTTCCACAAGTCACGGTACGTCAGCAGGTTCATCCGCAGCATGGCGGCCAGGTTCGACAGGCTCCAGCCGAAGCTCGACCGCAACTGCATCAGCTTCAGCAGCAGCATGCTGAT
>CAYWTX010000568.1:0-7206 GCA_964461295.1 uncultured Planctomycetaceae bacterium
CAGAAAGAGGCGCAAATTGGGCCGATTGGCGATGATCGGACGTTGCGGAAAGGTGAAAACGGGTCAGAGCCGACCCGGGCGGTGAACAAACATCGCCTGCCGGCGCGGATTCCGGGCCACCCGGCCCGGATCGCCGCCTTCCGGCTCAAATGGGTCCGGCGCAATTCCTTCACAAGCTCTCAGTCATGGCCGGCCAATGTGCCTGGATACGTCAAGCCTGCGCCGGGCGAGCATCCGCGGTTGCTGTTCGGAAAAGACGACACCGCCGCGCTCCGCCAGAAGGCGCGGACGCCGGAGGGCAAGGCGCTCGTCGTCCGGCTCCGCACCATCCCCGGCGGCAACGGCGAGGTCTTCCCATTATCCGGGGACATTCGGGGACACTATCCGGGGACACCATACGGTTTTCCATCTTTCTTCCTTGGTCTGTCTGGGTGGCCGATACAATCGGGGGACACCATGTCATTTCCCCGGCGTCCAGGCGGGCGACGGGGGGCCGCTGCCGTTGGCCGCAATCCTGCCGGCCAGGATCGCTTCGGACGCGGCGGGGGTGCTAGGGTCGCCATCGGAGGAGATCGTGCGGCTGCGCCCCCTTGGCAGCGGTTCTAGACCGGTTCGGCCGGGGGAGCGGAAGGCGCTGCGCGGCCCGGGGGCGGCGGGCGTCGCCGATGTCGCGGCCCGCCCCCAAACGGCACGCCCCGGCCGCAATGGCACGCGCCGGCCGCAAATGACTCCCCGGCCGCAACGGCACATCCCGGCCGCACGCGGCCGGGATGTGCCGCCGGCAGTCCCGGGCGCGCCGGGCGAAGGCCAGGTTGACGCCGATCCCCATGGTGAGCATCGTTCGCGGGGGCGGCGGGTCTGTCAAATGCGTATGTTCCCCCCGAGCCGGCAACGGCTGGCTACCAGATGGGGTTGCCCGGGCGCTTACGGTACGCATGCGCGAGGCACAGGACCGGGATGATATTACGGTGACGGCAGTTATGGCAGAACCGGCCCCGCCGGATGGCAAAGCCCGCGATGCGGTCAGTGGGCCTGGTTCAGATGGGGGTGACACTTTTCGCGTTGTGTGCTTTCTGTCGCGGCTCCGGGGCTTGGTGCCTAATTCTATGTCTACCCGTGGCTTACGCCACCGGCCAAGTTCTCGACGCCCATCCGCGGCTGGGAGGGAAGTGTTACCCGGTCACCGGTCACAACTGAACCGGGTTGGTCAGTGTCCCTTGGCCGCCGGCACGGAGGCGAAGAGGCGGATGCGGTTCTTGCCCGTCTGCTTGGCGTCGTACATCGCGTGGTCAGCCTGGCTGACCAGGGCGTCGGCACAAGAGGGATCGCAGAGCTTCAGCGACGACACGCCAATGGACATGCTCGGCGGCGGCAGGCCGCGGCACACGGAGGCGGCTCGGGCGGCGTACTCGGCCGCGAGGCGCCCGGTCACGGCGGCGGCTTCGTCGGCCGAGGTGTGCGGCAGCAGCAGGACGAACTCGTCGCCGCCGTAACGGGCGGCGACATCGGCTTCGCGAAGCGTGGCGCGGATGCCATCGGCGGCGGCGACGAGCACCTGGTCGCCTGCCCTGTGGCCGAGCGTGTCGTTCAGCAGTTTGTAGTCGTCCAGGTCCAGCAGGGCGCAGGCGAGGTCGTGGCCGTAGCGGACAGCCTGGGCGAACTGCTGCTGGAGGGCGTCGTTGAAGTGGCGGCGGTTGTACAGGCCGGTGAGATGGTCGGTGGCGGCGAGTTTGGCGGTTTGGGCCAGGGCGGCCTGGAGTTGGTCGTTCTTGCGGCGGAGTTCGGCGAGCATGTCCTGAAGTTGGCTCTGGAGACGGAGGTTGTCGCGACGGATGCGGTGCTGGCGGATGGACTTCTCGATGATGACCGGCAGGGCGAAGAGGTACTCTCCGAGCTTGACGACGTAATCTTGGGCTCCGTTTCGGATGGCCTCGGCCGCGACGGCGGCGTCGTTCTCGCCGGTGACGAAGACGACGGGCACGTCGGCGGAGGCCAGGATTCGGCGCAGGACGGTGATGCCGTCGGCGTCGGGGAGGTTGTAGTCCAGCAGGACGAGGTCGAAGTCGCCGAGGTTGGCGGCGATCCCCTCGGCGCCGGTGCGAACGGTCTCGACGCGCCCGCCCGCTTTACCCTCGTAGCGGGAGGCGAGCACGTAGCGGATGAGTTCGCGCTGGTCGGCGTCGTCCTCGATGACGAGGATGCGCAGGCCGGGACACGTGTTCGTGGCGCCGCCGCAGGGCGGGTCGTTTGCCGGTTCGACAGGCGCCGGGATTCGGCCTGACGGCGGGATCCCGGAGGGGGCGCTTCCGGGTTCGGCGCGCGCGGGTTCTTCGTTCGCGGGCCACTGCGGCGCCAGGGCCGGCGTGTACTGCCCGATGGCGTTCACCAGCCGCTGGTGGTCCACCGGTTTGAGGATGTACGCGGCCGCTCCTTCGGCCAGTGCGGCGGCGCGCACGGCGGGGGCGTCAAGCCCGGTGAGCATGACGACGGGGATGTCGCGCAGGGCGGGACCGGTCTTGAGCTGGCGGAGGACGTCCAGACCGCCCTGGCCGGGCATCTCCACGTCGAGGCAGACCAGGTCCGGGCGCGGCGCGTCGGCGAAGGGGGCGATTCGGCGGAGGAACAGCAGGGCTTGCTCGCCGTCGGCGGCCTCGCGGAGGTCGGCGCGCGGCGCCGCCTCGGCGATGATCTCGCGCACGAGCAGGCGGCAGTCGCGATCGTCATCGACCAGCAGGATGACCGGCGGCTTGAAGGTCTTCGTCGGCACGCATGTGCTCCTGGCCGCCTTCGGGCGGCTGGGTGTTGCGGACGTGGAAAGTCACGTGGAAGTCGGTGCCTTGGCCTGGGGCGGAGACGGCCCAGGCCAGGCCGTCGTGGCAGGCGGCGACGCTGCGGACCACGGCCAGCCCGACGCCCTTGCCCGGCACGCGGGCGGTGACGGGGTCGCGTCCGCGGCGGAAGACGCAGAAGACCCGCTCGATCTGGTCGGGCGCGATGCCCGGGCCGTTGTCGGCCACGATGAACTCGTGGGCGTCGTCGGCGAGGCGATAGTCGATGCTGATTCGCCCGCCGGCGGGGCGGTTCATGTACTTGATGGCGTTGTCGATGAGGTTCTGGAAGGCCTGCCGCACGCGGGCGGGCTCGACGTACAACCGCGGGAGGTCGCCGGCAACGGTCAACTCGATGCCGCGGGCGCCCAACTCGTGCTCGAACGTGGCCGCCACCGACGCGATCAACTCGCCCATGTCGACCAGGCCGCGGCGTTGCGGGCGCGTCTGGATGCGCGACAACTCCAGCAGCTCGCAGAGCTGCGAGGTCTGCACGTCCACGTTGACTTGGATGCGCCGCAGGCGGCCGACGACGTCCTCGGGCAGTTCGTCACGCCACTTCATGAGGATCAGCGTGGCGATGCCGCCGATGTTCCGCAGCGGGGCGTTGAGGTCGTGGCTGACGGCGCGGAGGAATTCGTTCTTCTCGGCCGTCTCCTGGCGGAGGCGGCGGTTGGCGACTTCCAGTTCGGCAGTGCGTTGGGCGATCTTCCGCTCCAGGTCGCCGTTGGCTTGGACGAGCTGGTCTCGCATGGCGGCGACGTCGTCGGCCATGGCGTTGAACGCGGCGCCGAGGCGGCCGACCTCGTCGCGGTTGGCGACGGGGGCGCGGGCGGCGAAGTCGCCGCGTCCGAGGCGGACGGCGACGGCGGACAGTTCGCGAACGGGCCGCACGATGAACCGCCAGACGAGCAGGTAGCCCATGGGGATGCCCGCGAAGACGATGACGCCGGCGGCGGCGGCGATCTGGTACAGGACCGTGCGGCGGCGTGCGGCGGCGGGGGCGGTGTCGAAGGCGATGCGCAGGGCGCCGACGAGGCGCTGTTCGAACCAGACGGTGTCGTCCATGACTACAGGCTGGGCAACCAGCAGGCGCTCGGGCGTGTCCTCGACGATGGAAGACACGGCCAGCGGGGCGGCGACGGTGGCGTCCCAGCGGGCGTCGGCGACGCCGCGGCAAGTCTGGGCGACCAGTTCGCCGCGGGCGTTGAGCAGGGCGGCGGCCTGGACGTTGTCGTGGCGGACGAAGTCGCTGACCAGCCGCTGGAGGTTCCGGTCCTGGCCATGGCGGAGGTCGTGGGCGGCGGACATGGCCAACGCCTGGGCGAGGCGATCGGCCTGCTTGCGGTCGCCGGCCCGCAGCGACTGGCTGGCGGCCCCGTAGTAGAACCATCCGCCAGCGACCGTGACGGCCGTCACGACGAATGCGAGGATGAGGGCAGACTTGCATTGCAGGCCCAGGGAAGCGAACGCGTTGTTGTTGCCCGCCGACATCGTTTGTGCGTAGGCCTTTATCCTTACGAGTGTTACGCGCATATCGCGGACAAAACCGGCGGTCGTGCCGCCCAGGTATGTATCGTCCATGGCGGGGGGCGGCTTGGATAAGCAAGGTCGTGGGCATGTGGCAGACCCGGAAAGTCTCTATGATTCGTCTCTTTTCGCTTGCAGAAAACGGAGGGTCCCTGTATACTGCGCTCGAACGGTGCGGAGGTCTGCTCGACATCGGCATCTTGTCCCGTCACGGACTGCAAGAGAGGCTCAGCAGCCCTGCTCAGGCGCTCGAGATGGATTCTGGAGGCCTAAAACCTGTGTATGTGAAGGATGCTCCGTCCTCGGATGCGGTCCTTCGCGGATGCACGCTCGTCGGCGTGAGCTCGCTGTTCCGGCAAGTCTTGCGTGTCGTCGATGCGGTTGCGTCCAACGATTGCGTGGTGCTCCTCGAAGGCGAGTCGGGCACCGGCAAGGAACTCATCGCCCGGCGTATCCACGCCAACAGCGCCCGTGCGATGGGTCCCTTCATCGCCGTCAACTGTCCCGCCATCAGCGAAGCCCTCTTCGAAAGCCAGTTCTACGGTCACGTCAAAGGCGCGTTCACCGGCGCGGCTACTAGTTCGATGGGCGTGGTCCGCGCCGCCGACGGCGGCACCTTGATGCTTGACGAGGTGGGCGAATTGCCTTCCCACCACCAGCCCAAGCTGCTTCGCCTCCTGCAGGAGCGGGAAGTGACCCCGGTGGGGGCCTCCCGGCCGATCCCGGTCGACGTCCGGTTCATCGCCGCCACGAACCGGAGCCTGGCCAAGAGCGTGGTGGATGGCAACTTCCGTGGCGACCTGTATCACCGCCTGAACATCGTGCGGATCGAGGTGCCGCCCTTGCGGGTCCGTCCCGAGGACATCGACCCCCTGCTGGACTATTACCTCGACTACTTCGCCCGCCAGTACGTCCGCCCGCGGGCACTCATCGGCCGGCAGTTGCGGGAATCCCTCAAGCGGTACCTCTGGCCGGGCAACGTCCGCGAACTGTGCGCGTACGTGGAGCGGCTGTACGCGGCCGGCATCCCGCCGATGGCCCCGGGCGCGACCGTGTGGGACGACGGGTACACTTCGCCGGCGGCGCTCGCTTCACCGCCGGCTCCTGATCGCATGCCGCTGGATTCGCCCACCCCCGCCTCATGGTCGCTCATCGAAGTCGAACGTCAGGCGATCCTCCGGGCGCTCGATGCGACCAGCTTCAACCGCACGGCCGCGGCGAGGCTGTTGCAGGTACACCGCAGCACGCTGCTGCGGAAGATGCGGACCCTGGGGCTGAACGACCAGGCGCACGGGTAGCGACTCGCCCGGCACTACGGCGGCCGGGGGAGCGGGCGGCACAGCAGGTTTGGCTAGCCGCCTCGATGGAAGATGTTGTCGCGTCTTCAAGTATGCCTGTCTTGACATGTCAGACTGGGACTTCGATGGGGACTGCTTCCGACCCCGCAACTCCGCAAGGGCGATCCATTCACTGACCGCGAGGGGCTTCAGCCGCCGGCGCCTTTCTCCGGCCAGACCGGTCGCGCGAAGCCCGCGGGCAGGCAGCGCGCCGCAATCTGCGACAGGGGGCGGCGTGCCTTGCCGCGCTTCCGCCGCAATCCGCGGTGCCGGGGGAAGGGCAGGGAAGTGACTTTCCATTCCGGCCTGCGATGCAACTCGACGTCCTCGCGCGGCTTAGGCTGAATCGAAGAATGAAGAAGCCTTGTGGCACGAGCGCTGCTTGTAGATAAACCGAAGAGGAGTCTGACGTTGCCGGAACGGGAGCATATGGGACCGGCGGTTGGGCTTGCTGGCAGAGGGAGCACCTGTGTGGCAGTGGTGTGCTCCGACATGCGGGAGGCTAACGAGGTAGGCCGTCAGTTGGGAGTCTCGGAGGCTGCGTGTCTGGTGACGTACTTCCGCAGCCAGGATCTTCTGCTGAACAGCCCCGTCGCGAAGGTGGCCATGGTGGTCTTGGCTTCGGAGGATCCTCCACCGGTGCTGCGGGCCCTGCTGGCTTTGTTGCGGCATCGACTGCCGCACTGCCCGGTGACGGTGGTTGCAGACTCCGGCTGCGGCGAACACGAGCGGGTTGCCCGGGATGGTGCGGCGATGTTCCTCGTTCGCCCCGTATCGACGGAGCAATGGGCAGGCGTGCTCAGCAACGTTATGCGGCTTGCGTCGGCCCCGGCCGGCGAGGCGGTCCCGAAGCGGGACCGGACGTTCTTGACAAGTTAAGACTTCGAGGCGATTTGGCGCCCGCACCAAGGCTTCTGCTCGCGGGCGACGAAGGACCTCGTGTAAGCCTCACTGCGAGAGGTTCACACCATCCATTGGAGCCGCAAACAAGCGGGGATGAGCGCCCGCTTGAGGTCGCCTTCTTCCTCCTGTGGCGACCTGAGGCAAAGTGAACTTCTCGAGGTAGGGGTCTTTGAGAGGCCATCGCGGGAACCGGCGGCGCCAAACGCCTGCCGGGAAGCTCTGGTTCCTCCTCCCCCAGAGTCTCGCTCTCATGGCCTCTTGACGGGACCTCTACCAAGGCGAAGGGCGACGGCGATGCCTTGAGCAAGCATTGTCTCGCCCATTTTTTTTCCCCCTTCCGGCTCTTGCGCACGTGGTCGGCCAGGTCAGGTTGCGTGGGGATTGCCCCATTGTCGTCGACGCCTTCCTCAGAAGCCGCAAAATGCGTGTGCCGCTCAAGAATTCGTAGGTTCGCATCTTAGCCCCGAAGGGGCGTCGAGGATCTAGACATAATGGATTGACCTGCCCCAGTCTCAAGGCCGTGGGTTACGCTTTGGCCAGCGTGTTGCCGGTCAGAGGCAGAGCCACATTGAGAAGGAGCAGGTCATGCAGGAGTCTACCGTTCACGT
>CAYWTX010000569.1:0-1664 GCA_964461295.1 uncultured Planctomycetaceae bacterium
CATCACCTTCAATCGATCTCGATCTCGCCGACTCATCTCGATCCGGTCTCCATCCCTGTTCATCCGCCTTCCTTTCATCCTTTGGGGAAAGCGGACATTCTTACTGGGCAGGAACCGGACATTACTACTGGGCTATGACACCCGCCAGACACCCGGTTGCCTGGTTGCCGCGCATCGGGTATGCTTCTCGCGGCGCAGATCGGCGGCAGGGAATTCCTGAAACTTCCGGCCCCCCTCGTGCGTCTGATCCGGTAGTGGCGCGAAAGGAGCGTGCATGCGCGGGGCAACGGTAGTAGTGCTTGCGGCCCTCTGGGCGCCGGCCGTCCTGGCGGGCGCGGAGGAATTCCTGCCCACCGGCAGCGAAGTGAGCGGAACGTATCACCGCGATCGCTGGGGCGTGGGGCGCTTCAAGTACTACGTCGTCGACCCCGGCCTGCACCCGGCCCTGGCGCCGCTGGAGGACCGCCCCGCCAGCATCGTCGTCACCGACGCTTCCCATCCGCTGCCCGCCCTGCCGCCGCTGATGCGCGGGATCGGCAAGGTGGCCGCCCTGCCTGAGCCGCAGGTCGGCCTGGAGTTACAGACGATCCCCGCCCGCCCCGCCGCCGGCGAGCCCTTCCAGCTCTGCTGCCTCGTCCGCAATCGCTCGCGCGACCACCAGTCCATTTCGCTGGACGCCACGTATTTCCGACTCATGCAGCCCACCAACGTCGAGCAGCCCGACGCCCCGTCCTGGCTGGGGCCCGCATACACACAGGCGCAACTCTCCGTGGTCCGGCGCCTGCTGTGCGGCGGCGCCTCTCCTCTGCGCACCGCCGAGGGACTGTACGGCAACTTCTCGCCCGCCGGCAGCGTCCTCATCCCGCCGGGCGACTGCTTCCCCGTCGCCGTCCTGTTCCACGACGCCCTCGCCGCCGGCGGTTTCGAGATCGAGGCGGCCGCCACCTACCACCTCGACGACGGCGCCCCGCAATCGTCCACGGCCTGGCTGAAGCTCGACGTGGGCGAGGCCCCGTCGGCGCCGCGGGCCATCGCCGGCCTGAAGCCCGCCAAACCGGCCATCGAGACCCGCGGCGACCAGTACGCGTTCTCGCTGCGGCTGAGTCCGCCCGAGAGGTCCGCCCCTGGCTCATCGGCCGCGAGGCGCATCGTGCAATCCGGCTCCGGGCGCGACGCCGCCTGGATCGGCCACGTCCGCGCCTTCGCCGACGACGGCAGCGAGATTCCGCTCGCCGCCGGACCCACCGAGTCCAAGACGACCGTGCTGTGGCGACTGGCGCCCGTGCCGGGCGAAGGCACCGAAGTGCATGGCGTGTTCCGTCCCGCCAGCCGGTTCGAGGGCCGCAAGATCGCCAAGGCGACGCTGGAGGTGCTGACCGACGGCGGGGTGGAGCGATTCCTGCTGGCCGAACGCTTCGCCGACACGCTGTGGTCGCCCCCGCCCGACGCGGGCGAGGCGGTCGATGGCGTCCGCCTGAAGGTGCGCCCCGCCGCGGCGGCGTTCCGCGCCGGCGAACCGATGGCGTTCCACGTGCAGGCGAGCAACACGTCCGCCGGACGCGTGTGCTGGCCCCAGCGAAGCGGCATCAGCGACAACGTGCTCATCGAGATCGACGGCAAGGCGGCCGACGTCGCCGCCGGAGGCGGCGAGGAGTACGTCGCCG
>CAYWTX010000570.1:0-13609 GCA_964461295.1 uncultured Planctomycetaceae bacterium
GCCGGTTGAGGGCGAGGCGGAGTACGACAACGCGTTCAAGGCGCAGTGGGAGCTGTTCCTGCGTCACGTGGCGTGCGGCGAGGAGTTCCGCTGGACGCTGCTGGAAGGCGCCAAGGGCGTACAACTGGCCAACCTGGCGTACGAAGCGTGGCGCCAGCGGCAGTTCCTGGACGTGCCCAGCCTGGGGTGACCGGGGGCCGGCGCAGGCGGCAACTGGCAGGGGGTGCTCCGTCGCGATGGGCGACCGGACAAGCGACATGGCGGTCATGGCCCGCGACCGCGGCAGTGCCGATCGGCCCAACCGGCCGAACGCGCGCAATAAGAAAGGTGCCAGGGGAGGGGAGCCTGGCACCTTTTACAGATACTCGGTCAATGGAGGGTATGACCGAGGAGCCTCAAAGGCAACTCCAACCAGCGGAAGGATAGCCGCCAACCCGGGTCTGTCAAGCACGTTTTGTCGTTTTTCTGGTTTCTTCTCGCTCCGGGTTCCGCGAGGGTCGATAGAGACCTTCCGCCTCGACATACGCACGAACGGCTTCGGGCACCAGAAAGCGGATCGACCGCCCCTCGGCCACCCGCCGCCGGATGTCGGTTGCGGAGATGTCGATCATCGGCGTGGGCAGGACGTTCTCGGCAATCCGCGAAGCCGCGTCTTCGCCCAGCGTATCGGCCAGGCTGCGCAGTACTTCGCCCACTCCGGAATGCAGTGGAGGCCTGGCCGCCACCACGATCCTCGCGGCCTCGACCACGTCCTTCGCCCGGTGCCACCGGGGCAGGTCCCGCAGCATGTCGGTCCCGATGATCAGGTGGATTTCCACTTCGGGGTGTTCGGCCCGCAGCGCACAGAGGGTGTCGCACGTGAAGCTCGGGCCTTGGCGGCGCAGTTCCACGTCGTTCACCTCGAACAGCGGCTCGCCCTCCACGGCCAGACGCAGCATCGCCAGCCGGTGCGTCGCGGAGGCCCCCGCGGCGGCCTTGTGCGGCGGGCGGGCCGCCGGCAGCAGCAGAACGCGGCGGTAGCCTCTGGCCTCCGCCACGGCCCGCGCGGCGATCAGGTGCCCGTGGTGAACGGGGTCAAACGTGCCGCCGTAAAGGACGATCGGTTCGCTCATGGCCGCCGGCATCATCCACGGCCCTCGCCGCCGAATCAAGGTTGCGTGCCCGCGGCCGAACGATACAATCCCCCGATGCTCTCCACGACGTTCGCAAGAGTAGGCTGGCTGACCCGACTGAGACTCCTTCTGAGCCGGCCGAGGAGGTTGTTCCTCAACACCCTCCGCCGGGGGTACGTTCGCGACAGCCACGCGCGGCGCGAAGGCCGGTGCGTCCGGTGCGGCGCCTGCTGCGCCATGGGCGCCCGCTGCCGCTTCCTGGGCTTCGACGAGGACGGCCTGGCCACCTGCGCGGTGTACGGCAGGCGGCTGAGCCCCAACTGCAAGACTTTCCCCATTGACGCCCGCGACATCGCCGAACGGGACATCGTCGCCCCGCACGCCGCATGCGGCTACCGCTTTGCGGCATCCGCTCGCCGCTGAAGCCGCCTCCGACAACGAGCGCCGCGGAGGCCAGGCCCGGAAGCCAGGCCCGAACGTGACGGCCGGTTGCCGCAGGGCAATCGGGTTCGCTGCCGCTTGCGCCCCTGCCCCGGCCTCACTCCCCCGCCGGGGCATCCTCCGGGGCCGGGAACTTCGCCTGCTTGCCTTGCAGCACGCCCACAACGTCGTACACCACGTCGCACATGCGGGCCATCGCCTCCGGCACGCGGGCGGCCACGTGAGGCGTCAGAACCACGTTGGGCAGGCCAAACAGCGGGTAGTCCCTCGGCGGCGGCTCGGGGTAGTGGCAGTCGATCTGCGCGGCCGAAAGCTGCCCGCTGCACAGCGCCGCCGCGAGGGCGGCGTAGTCCACGCACTGCCCGCGGGCGGCGTTGATGAACTGGGCGCCACGCTTGAACTGGCGCAGCGTCTCAGAGTTGACCATCGCCCGGGTCTGGTCGGTCAGCGGGACGTGAATCGTCACCACGTCGCTGCCGGCGTAGAGCGTCGCCTTGTCCACGGCCGAGGCGGGGTAGTCCACGGGGATGTCCAGGATGTCGTTGTAGAGGACCTTCATGCCCAGGCCGGCCGCGGCGCGCCCGACGCGCGAGCCGATGCGTCCGCAGCCGACGATGCCGAGGGTCATGCCGGCCAGGAACCGCCCGAACGTCTGCTTGCGGGCGGCATGGAAGTCCTTGTCGCTCATCCAGCCGCTCATGGGCCAGAACCGCCGGTTGAGGTTGACGATCGCGCCGATGGTGTAATCGACGACGGCGAGCGTGTTCGCCTCCGGCGTGTGGAGGACCTCCACGCCGCGCCGGCGGCAGGCCTTTACGTCGATGTTGTCCACGGCGACGCCGGCGCGCCCGACGACCTTCAGCCGCGGCGCGGCGTCGAGCAGGGCCTGGTTGACGAGCGTGTAGGTGCGCACGACGAGCCCGTCGGCGTCGGCCAGTGCCGCCGCGGCGGTCTCGGCCGTCGCGTGCCGCACCTCGGCGTGCCGGCCAAGATACGCCAGCGACTTCTCGTCCATGGGCTCACTGACAACGATGATGGGCTTAGGGGTTGCTTCCATGCTTGGGGAGTGTCCGGTTGCGGAAAGCCGGTGTCAAGAGGCTCGGACTTGCGCTTGGCGCACGATGCCCGGTGCCGTATAAGGAGAGAAAGCACTGATCTTCTCGCAATGGAAGGCGAAGAACTGATGGGCCCTATACCTACGGTGGAGGCCTTGTGCAAACGTGCCTGCATGTTCTGGCCCGACTCGCTTGGGTTCAGGGAGCGCGAGACGAGCGTGATTCCCCGCCTCATTGAGACGCAGGAGAAGTTCATCGGGCTCCTGTACGTTGCCGATGCGAGCCCCGAGGGCTGGCAGAACGCGCTGTCGATGACAACCGGGATGCCTCCGAACCTGTTCCTCAAACACCTGATGGTGCTCTCGGACATAAGCGGCGAACTCCTCAAGCGGTTGCGTAACGCCGTTGGGCGGGTGTGCACAAGGAGCCCCATGCAGTTCATCTGGAACGGGCACCCACACGAGTACCGATTCGGGTCGCTTGGCGCGCGCTCCACCTGGTCGAACCATGAGCTTGGCGTGGATGGGCGCGGGCTGTCAAGAGCCTTGCCTCTTACCAATTCCATGGCTGACGTGGGGATGTTGATTCTCCATGGGGCCACGGCGCTCAACAAGGGAATGCCGCAGGAGGCCCTGGAGAAATGCACGATCGGCGCTTTGGTCGGCCGCAAGGCCGACCTGGACCGGTTCGTCCGCCAGCGGTACATCTGGGTTTCGCGCATAACCGGGGGCGCTCAGGCGAACAAGATGGGGCAACTCGCGCAGACCTACGTCAAGGAACGCCTCAGAGACATGCTCCCGGACTGGGACTTCGACAGAAAGACGATCCCCGGCGTCAGCCAGACGGGCGGAAGAACCGACATGTCATTCGACATGGTGGCCAAAGCGCCCAACGGAAGGTGCTGTGCCATCGAAGTCACTTTCCAGGTCACGACGAACAGCGTGATTGAGCGGAAGGCCGGGCAAGCGGCGGACAGGCAGAACTTCCTTCACCGCGTGGGACACCGCGTCGCATATGTGGTGGACGGGGCCGGGAACTTCGACCGCCGTTCCGCCTTGACGGCCATCCTGGAACACAGCGATTTCACGGTGACCTTTAGAGACGATGAGATTGACAAACTGGCCGGCTTTCTCCAGAAACTTGCGAAGCAGAAACGGTAGTTGACAGATGGCCCACCAAAGCGAGAACAGCAATCGGTTAACGGTCAGTTGGGAGAGAATTCCTGCGATCGAGATGGCAGGGAGCGCTGCCCTTGCTGATGAGGACATTCACTTCCTGGTCCTTCCCTTCGGCCGGAGCGCGGCGGATTTCGGACGGTCGCCAGCCTATATGGCCTTCCTGCGCGGGATGGCGACTGCAATGCCGAAGGAGGGCGTGCTTTGTGTACTTACATCGCCCCAAGATGCGGCGGAAACGGTTCGCTTCCTGGAGGGAGCGGCCCGGTTTCAGTTGTGGGTGGCGGTTCGCCTTGCCCGAACCCATGCACGACTAAACGGCTTGCCCGAGGCACACGCCTCGCTGGTGGTTCTTGCGAAATACAACGCCTGCCTGCGGCACACAAAGACAAGGATCGGATACACCTACTGCCCCGCGTGCGACCGAACCACGAAGGACTACGGCGGCAAGAAGCACACCTATCACCAGTACGGGACGCTCATGTCGGATGTCTGGCGAGACATCCCGTGGAACCCGAAGTCGCCCCCAACTGAGTTGGCAACAAGGCTGGCCGATCTGTTCGGGTTGGCCCCATACCGACGTCTCCGGGCGATGGACTTGACCGGTGTCAAGGAATTGCAGCCTGCCTCTGTTCGGCGCCCCGGCCTGTTCGCGGTTGCCCATGCGCGAGGCAATGGCCGCCGGCCTCCTCGCTCTCGACTCATCCTGGGGGATTGCCTGAAGGTTCTGCCGACCATCCCCGACAGTTCGATTGACTTCTGTTTCGCGGATCCCCCCTACAACCTCGACAAGAAGTATGACCAGTGGGACGATGCTCTGGAGATTCGCGCGTACTTCCAATGGTGCGATCGGTGGCTCACGGAGCTGGCTCGGGTCCTCAAACCTGGTTGCACGTGCGCCGTATTGAACGTCCCACTTTGGGCGGTTCGCCACTACCAATTCATGAAGACTTGTCTTAGTTTCCAGAATTGGATTGTCTGGGAGGCGCTTGGGCTTCCGGTTCGCATGATCATGCCGGCACACTACGCGGTCGTGTGCTTCTCAAAGGGCAAAGCGAGGGTTCCCCCATGGCAGTCGCGGACAACCCACACGCCACTTGAACACGAGGCCGTCCATTGCACCCGCCAGGACTTCTGCGTAAGAGCCGATTGTGAGCGTGCGCGAGCGGCGACCGGGAGAAGCGACACTGTACCGAACTCCGACCTCTGGTGGGACATCCATCGTCTCAAACACAATTCGCGGCGTGTGGACCACCCATGCCAGCTTCCCCCCGCCGTCATGCGCCGCCTGATCGCCTACTTTACGCACGAGCACGAGATTGTCCTGGATCCGTTTAATGGTGTCGGCACGAGCTCGCTTTGTGCCGCCCAACTCGGGCGCGGGTACATCGGAATTGAACTATCTGAGAAGTATCACTCCCTCGCGACGGATCGCCACAACCTTCTGGCGCGAGGAGGAGACCCATTCGCCAAGTCAAAGGACGTTCCAACCGCGAAGAACAGCCGCGTCCGTCGGATGGGGCATGTCCGCTATCCAGTGGCGAAGAAAGCTCTGCAACTTGAAGTAAAGACCATCGCTGTTCGCCTTGGACGTCTGCCGACTCGGGCGGAGGTGGCCAAGTACAGCCGCTATCCGATGTCCTACTTCGAAGACTACTTTGTCAGTTGGGGGGAAGTCTGTGCCGCTGCACGAACTACAGGAATGTCGGAGAAGCGTCATGGTTCCGCGGCGGAAACACAGTTGACGCTACTCTCTTCGGAATGATGTGCCGCCCCCCTCCTTCGCTCTTCTTCTCCTCTGTCCCTCTGTCCCTCGACGTTCGACGTTGGGCGTCGAGCGTTCGACGTCTTCTCTTCCCCGCCACGCCCGGCTGCCTCTACTACTTGCCCTGTTCCTCGTCGCGCCGCACGAAGCGGTCGCGGAGCTTGTCCCACAGCCCCGAAGGCCCGAGCTTGCGCGACAGGTCGCGCACGTGGCGGTCGTCGGGTGCGATGGTCATCGCCTTGGCGGCATAGCGGCGCGCCCGGCCGACTTCGCCCTTGCGCAGGTGGGCCAGCGCCAGGTTGTACAGCGCCAGGGGGTACTCCGGATTCAGCTTGAGGGCCTTGCGGCAGTGCCGGATGCCGTCCTCGATGCGGTCCATCCGGAAGAAGCTCACAGCCAGGTTGTGCTGGGCGAACGCGTCGTCGGGCTGCAAGTCGACCAGCCGCCGAAGCACGTCGTTGGCGTGGCGGGTGAGGTGGGCCTCCAGCAGGAGTTGGCCCAGTTCGCGCAGCATGTGCGGGTCGTCCCCGCAGCGGCGCAGTTCAATGAGCAGGTGCTTGGCGGCCTTCTGCACGCGGCGTTGGCGGATCAGCGCCTGCGCGATCCGCGCGTGGATGCCGGGAAACTCCCCGTCGGTCCGCAGCACGTGGCGGTAGTGTTCCTCGGCCTCGGCGGCGCGCCCGCGGTGCATCGCCAGGTCGCCCATCGCGAAGTGCGCGCCGGGGTGGTCGTTGTTGACGGCCAGGGCCTGGCGGAGGCGCTGCTCGGCCTCGTCCATGTTGCCCATCTCCAGCAGCAGTTCGGCCAGGTCCGCCAGCAGGTCGGCGTCGCCTTGCCCGGACTCCAGCTCGCGACGGTAGTGCTTCGCGGCGTCGGCGTAGCGGCCCATCGTCCAGTGCGATTCGGCGATCCGAACGTTGGCCTGCGGCTGGCTGGGGTCCAGATCGAGTGCCTTCTGCCAGCAGCGGATGGCTGCGTCATGACTGCCTCGCGCCGAAAGGCTGTTGCCGATGTTGTAGTAGCACAGCGGGCAGTCGTCCCGGATCTGCTGCGCGAGGTAGAACATCACCTCCGCCTCGTCGTGCTGGCCCATCTCGGAGTAGGCGACGATACGGTTGCAGTACGCCGGCTCGTAGGAGGAATTGACGGCCGTGAGACGCTCGAAGCACCCGAGGGCCTCGGCATAGTGGCCGAGGCGCGTGAGGTTGACGCCCAGGCAGTTGAGGGCCTCGACGTCGTTGGGCGACAGACCGAGGGCGGCCCTGTAGCACTCGCAGGCCTTGGCATATTCGTCCATCGCCTCGAGCGTCAGTCCGAGGTTGAAATGCCACGAAGCGACGGTGGGGTTGCACTCGACGGCAGCCTGGAGTTCGGCCGCGGCCTCGGCCCAGCGGCCGCTCTCGTATAGCTCGTGAGCACGCTCCACGCGAGCCTCGGCGTCAAGCCACTCGTTCATAGTTGGCAATTCCCCAGGCCAGCCGCGCCGCAGACCGATGCCGCGAACTCCTCTTCCGCGGCGCCGCCCGCCAGCGATCCAGTCGTTCCGTGACGTGCGGGGCCGGGGGCCCCTTCTGGCTTCAGCCTTGGCCTGATAAGAATGATTCTACCCGAAGCCCCCCGCCCCGACAAGATGGAAAAACGTCCGAGCCCGCATCCAGCCGAAAACTTTAGCGAAAATGGGGAAAACTTCGAGACTGTAGCATCGCTGGTGCAATTTCGAGCCAGGTGGATCACTGCTCTTCAGCCCGTTGTTTGGCGCCTTGCGGCAGTCCACCGATTCGCGAGGAACAGTTGGCGCGTTCACTTCGTTCCCAGCACGACCTTCTGCCCGTCGAAAGCGACGGTCCGCTTGCCGACGACGGCCTTGGCGGCCGGTCCGGCGCCATGGACCTGAACGCCCGGCGGGGCGTCGCGCTGGACCGTCATCACCACCAGGAAGAACTCCCCGCCGGTGAAGCTCAGGACCGTCCGCGGAAAGCTGAAGTTGGCGTGCCGCCCATGATAGTTGATCTCGTGGTCGAGCGACACGTCGGCCGCGTCGATCTTGACGCCCGCCGGGGCCGCCACCGTGCCGCACAGGGTCGCGCCATTGTCGGCCGCGATCGTGAACGTGTTGCCCGACACGCTCACTTTGTGGGCCTTGTCGGTCACGAGTTGCCAGGTGTTCTTGCCACCCGTGCCGGCCAAGCTGTCGGCCAGGACGAACAGGGCGGGCGCGCCGCTGGCGCCGGAGTAGTCAGCCGCGAAGGAGCGCAGGCCGCGGATGCCCAGGTCGTAGCCGGCCCTGGCGCCGCCTCGCACGGGGACTGCCCGCACCTCGCCCTTGGGGCCCGGCTGCTCGCCCCCGCTGTAGACGTTGTCCATGTTCAGGCTGACGACGCCCGACCCGTCGCTGCCGGCCTGGTAGTGCGTCGCCGCGGCTTCCATCGGCCCCTTGGCCGTCGGCTCGGAAGGCAGCACGACGTTGGCGTACAGCCGCGTGTGCGCAGCCTTGCGGCTGGAGCCGGTGTGCCCGTACCCGGCCCCGCGGACGACCCAGTCGACGCCCAGGCCGGAGATGCGCAGGTCGCCGGCCTCGCTGGTGCCCCAGGTTCCGCCGGCAAACTCGCTGTTGGCGAAGACCTGGGCCACGAAGTCGTCGTCGTCCTTCCAGCGGTCGCGGAAGACGTACCCGCCCTTGTTGCGGTCCACGACGATCCTCGCCCGCAGGTCTGACGGGTCGCGGGCCTTCATCTCCAGCGGGTAGTTGACGAACAGGAACGCCGCCGAGACCGGGTCCAGCTTGTCGATCGGCGCGACGGGTTCCTTCATGCCGCCGCCGTCGGCGGCCGCCTGCGTGCGGTCCCATAGCCACGCCGCCGCCGGACGCAACTCCTCGGCCAGCAGGCCGAAGCCTCGCGCCAGGTTGTCCACGCCCATCGGGCCGCCCCCGCAGCCGTAGGACTGCATCCGCACCCGCTGGCCGGCGATGGTCCGCGCCAGGTAGCCGCCGACCCAGGTGTCGTAGTGCCCTTCGGGCGCCAACTCGCGCCCCATCGCGTTGCGGTAGGCGTGGCAGAACGCCAGCGCCGCGCGACTGGCGTGCTGCGTGTACGCCTCGCCCTCGGTGTTCCAGCCCATCTCGCCGATGGACCGCGCCGCGTACCCGGCCACACGCTCCCGCGCCGCCCCCAGCCAGTGCCGCGACCAGAAGTTGCCCGGACGATGCGGCCGCGCCTTGTCCGCCTTCCAGTCCTCCCAGGTCGCCAGGTCGGCCTGCCAGATCGTCTCCTGCCGGGCCAGCCAGGCCTTCGCCTCTTCCTCCGTGACGGCCTCGAGGCGAAGCTTGAACTCCGACTTCATCCAACTGCCCGCCAGCGTCAGCATCACGCGGGCCAGCACCGGATATCGCCCCGCTTCCAGATGCAGCACGTCGCCGTTCCGAAACGGTTGGCCGGCGATGTAGACCCGCGCGTCGATCTTGCGAACCGGCAGCTCGACGCGGAAATAGCCGGCCTTGGCGTTGTCGATCACGCAGTACAGGCACGAGGTGGTCAGATGCCTGCCTCGCGTCGCCGAGACCATGTCGATCGATCCCGCTTCGGCGGGGTTCGCGGCCCGCTCGGCGGGATCCTTGACGAACAGGTGCTTCTCGTCCAGCGGCACGAAGGCGACCTCGCCGACCTTCGTCCCCTCCTCGGGCCTGGCGGACGCCTCGCCGCCGATGGCGGCCAGGGCGTCCTCCAGCGGCTGGGCCCGCGCGGGCATGGTCAGGCGGCTGGCCGTCCAGCCGGGATGCGGCACCGGACCGACCGGGCCGACCGCGAACGGGCCGGCGAAGAGCCACCGCGGCCAGCTTGCCCCGGATGCCAGTTCCACCACCGGCACGCCCTTGCCGATGGGCAGGTCCTTCGGCGGCTGGCGCCGCGCAAGCACCGGCCGCGCCGGGGCCGGCAGGTCCAGCCAGGGCTCGTCGAGCGTGGCCAGCGCGCACAGTCCCACACCCGACCGGAACATCGCGTTCCAGTTGCTCACGTCGTTCTGGTTGAACTGCCCCTGGTCCATGCCGCAGTAGAAACCCGGCAGGAAGAGGATGAAGCGCTCCACCATCCGCCGGCGGAACTCCTCGTCACAGGCGCCGTGCACCAGGTCGTACGCCAGGGCCGTCTCCATGGCGCTCACCGGCCCCTCATGCACGACCCCTCCCGTCGTGTACCAGTGCCTCGGCTCCGGGCCGATCAACTCCCGAACCTTCTCGGCGTATTCCTTCTGCCCCGTCAGCACGTACAGCAGCCCCTGGGCGACGGCCGTCTCCGACTTGCTCCCGGCCGTCGTCTTGAGGCGTTCGACCACCTTGCGGCCCCAGGGCGTCTCGGCCTTGCGGCGCAGGTCGGGCACCTGCCCCTGGCGAATCAGCAGCCGCGGATGTTCGCCCGGCTTGGGCGGCGCCCAACCGTCGGCCCGCCCCGCGGGCAGAACCTGTCCGCCGACGGTCCCCTTGCAGGCCTGGCCGCGGAAGGTGCCCTCCCACGTGCCGGCCAGCTTGCCGCCCTCGCGGCGCAGGTTGACGGTGTACTCCGCCGTGGCGGCGCCGCCCCCGTAGGGGTCGGGCTCGATGTGCATGGCCGCCCGGAACCGCCAGCCCGGGCCGCCAGTCGGAACCTCGACCAACCGGCCCCAGTGATCGGCCTGGTTGTACCGCCTGGCCACGCCCGCCACGTCCCGCTCCCACCTGCCCTCATCGCAGTCGATGCGCAGGGTCAGCGGCCATCGGCTGTCGGCGTTGCCGTCGCGCCACAGGGCATCCTCCAGCCTGACCAGCAGTTCGCCGGTGAACCGTTCGCCCACGTCGGCGGGGCCCGTCGCGGGGCCCGCCGACGCCACGGACAACAAGTCGGCCACGACCACCATGCAAATCCGCCACATCCCGTTCACTCCTTGCCGAATACGATCTTCTGACCGTCAAAACGCACCTTCCGCTTGCCGACCGACGCCGCCGCGTCCTGCTCCTTGCCCCGCACCTCCACGCCCGGGGCCGTGCCCTTCTGCAACGTCATCACGATCAGGAAGAACTCCCCGCCATGCACGTTGACCACCGTCCGCTTGAAGTCGGCCCGCTTGTGCCCGCCGTGGTAATTGATCTCGTGCCGAAGCGTCTTGGCCGCCGTGTCCACCTTCGCCCCCGCCGGCCAGATCACCGTCCCGGCCAGCGTCGCGCCGTTGGGCGCCGTGATGGTGAACGTCCCCTCGCCCGTCTTCACCGTGTTGCCGGTCTTGATCGTCCCCTCGGCCGTCTTCACAGTGTCCGCCTGCTCCGTCACGATCTGCCAGACGTTCTTGCCGCTCGTGCCGGAGACCTTGTCCGCCACGACGAACATCGCCGGCGCGCCGCACTGGCCCGAGTAATCGGCCGCGAAAGACCGCATGCCGCGGATGCCCACGTCGTGGCCGGCCGAGGCGCCGGCGCGCGTCGGCACGGCCTTCGCCTCGCCCTTCGGACCCGGCTTGCTCGCCGTGTACTCGTCGTTCATGTTGAGGCTCAACACCCCGCCGCCGTCGGGCAGAGACGCGTAGTGCGTGGCGACCGCCTCATACCCGGCCTGGGCGACCATCTCCGCCGGCAGCAGGACGTTCATCGCTTGGCGCATGTTGGGCACCATCCGATACGCGCCGCCGTTGCCGAACCCCATCCCGCGGACCGCCCACTCCGCCCCCAGCCCGGAGATGCGGAACTCGCCCGTCTCGGACGAACCCCACCCGCCACCGCGGCAGTTGCTGTTCAGGAACACCGTGGCCGCAATGTCGTCGTCGTCCCGCCAGCGGTTGCGGAAGACGTACCCGCCCCGGTCGCGGTCCACCGTGATACGCTCGCCAATGGCGACGGGGTCCTTCTCCTCCGTGCCCAGCGGGTAGTTCACGAACCTGAAGGCCGCCGACACCGGGTCAAGCTGGTCCACCGGCACTTCGGGCAGCTTCAACTTGCCCGCGTCGGCCAACGCCTGCGTGCGGTTCCACGTCCACAGCGCGTACGGCCGGTACTCCTCCCGCAGCAAGCCAAAACCCCTCGCCCAGTTGTCAACGCCCAGAGGCCCCCCGCCGGGAGCGAAGCTCTGCATCCGTCCGGCCGACGTTCCGATGACCGTGCGCCCGACGTAGTTCAGCAGGCACGTGTTGAGCTGGCCCGTGGGGGCCAGTTGCCGCCCGGTGACGTTGCGGTACGCGTGAGCGAAAGGCAGCACCAATCGATAGGAGTGCTGCGTGTAGGCCTCGCCCTCGTGGTTCCAGCCGATCTCGCCCAATGCCCGGACCGCCCAGTTCTCGATCCGCTGGCGCCCCACGCCCAGCCACCGCTCGGCGAACGGGTTGGCCGTGACGCCGCCGGCCTGACGGCGATTGCCGGCTTCCTCCCACAGCGCCGCGTCCACCGCGTGCCGGCACTTGCCCTCGGCAAGCCAGGCCGCGGTCTGGTTGGCGTCGACGGCGTGCAGCTTGAGGAAGAACTCGATGTTGGTGAAGCCGCCGACCTTGGACGCCACCGGCAGCCACGCCAGCACGGGCAGCCGCCCCTTGCCCAACTCCACCAGGTCGCCGTTGGCCAGCCGCCGCCCGCCGATGACCACCGACGCGGCGATCATCTTCTTCGACAGCATTTCCACCCGGTACGTTCCGGGCGCGGCGTTCTCCACCACGCAGTACAGGTAGCACGTGCCGGGGCCTTCGCATCCCATGGCGGCCGTCACGTCCGTCGCCCCCGCCCATTCGGGGTGGTGGATCGACTCCGCCCGTGCCGGGGAGATCACGCTCTTGTCCTCCAGGGGGACAAAAGCGACTTCGCCTTTCCCCGCGGGCATCCACGCGTCGACGGGCGCCTTGACGCGCGTGCCTTCCTCCGGGCGAGCGGCCGCGGCGCCGCCCAGCGACTCCAGCGCGTCAACGGCCGGCATGACCCCGACCGGACCCGCGAAGAGCCAACGCGACCACAACTTGCCGCTTTCCAGCTTCACAACGGGCACCCCGCGGCCGATCGCCAGGTCGCCCGGGGCCTCCGCGCGGGCCAGCGCGGGCTCCATCGGCCGCGGCGGCAGCGCCCCGCCTTCGCCCAGCAGGCTCAGGGCGCACATGCCCACCCCGCTGCGGTACATCGCGCTCCAGTTGCTGCCGTCGTTGGGGTTGAACAGCGGCTGGTCGGCGCCCCGGTAGTAATAGGGAACCTGCTGGGCGAACAAGGCCGCCATCCGTTTGCGGAACCCCTCGTCGCATGTCTCGTACACCAGGTCATACGCCAACGACCCCTCGACTGCCTTGACCGCCGGGTCATGATACGGACCCGTCGTCCAGTTCCACCGCGCGTCCATGATGTCCCGCTCAATCAGTTTGCGGGCTTCGTCGGCGTGGGCCTTCTCGCCCGTCAGCACGTACAGCAGCCCGCGCCCAACGGCCATGCTGCTCTTGGATTCGTCCTCCGCCTTGAGACGCTCCATCGCCTGGCGCCCCCAACCGGTCTTTGCCTTCGCCCGCAGGGCGGCCACGTCCGAACGACGCAGCAGCATCCGCGGATGCTCGCCGGAAGCGGGCGGGACCCAGTTGGCATCCCCCGCCCGCCACACGCCCTGCGCGGCGCCTTGGGCCGCCTGGCCGCGGAACGTGCCCGTCCACGTCCCTCGCAGCCCCTGGCCCCCCTCACCCGCCTTCAGCACGATCTCATACTCGCCGTAGCCGCCCGTCGGCGTCCACGGGTCAGGCTCGATCCGCATTCTCACGGCCAGGCGCAGCGAGTCCGCCTCCCGCTTCGCCGCCGACACGATGCCGTAATGGTCGCCCCAGTTGTACGCCCGGCTTTGCCCCATGGCCAGCGCCCGCCACGCCTGGCCGTCGTGGTCCAGCCGCAACGACAGCGGCTTGGGCTCGCCGGCCTTTCCCTCGTGCCACACGGCGCCCTCCAGCACGACCGACAACTCGCCGCCTGAGCGGTCCGGCATCGCCGGCGCCGCCGGAACCGCCCCGGCGGGCATGCCCGCCATCGCCGCCACCAGCGCCGCCGCCAACTCCTTCCACCTCGCCTTCATCACCATTCTCCTGTCG
>CAYWTX010000571.1:0-11560 GCA_964461295.1 uncultured Planctomycetaceae bacterium
CCCAGGTATCGCGCCGCGTCCACCTGGCTCATCGCCCCGGCCGCGAGCATCGCCCGCCCGTCGCCGCCGAAGTAGTGCCTCCCGGCCGCGGCGATGCCCTCGCGGTGCAACACCTCCAGCGTGCCCCTCTGGCCGGTGGTCGCGCCCGCCACCTCCAGCACCTCCGTCGCCCCAGGCAGCCAGAAAGCCATGCACCCCTTCAGATGCACCCACAGGAACGTGCCGGGATTCGCGGCCGCCACCTGCCAGGCACGAGACTGCATATGTCGCACATGGCGACCAGGTTCAGGCCGCCATGCTTCCTCCCGAAACCGTTGGCGAATCTCCTCAACTGCCTTGCCTTCCTTGACCGCAAGAGTTTCCGCGGAAGTGTACAGGTACATACCCTCCGCCTGGACGCTGGAGAAGCCGTAGAAGTCGGCGACGGCGGCATTCCGCGCCACCCACGGCGCGATGAGCAAGGCAACCACCCCCGCAAACGCCGCCGCGTTCGCAGCGCGCCGAAGCAACCGCGCCCGCTCCACGAGCAGCGCCAGGCCAAACACACCCGCCATCGGCAGGCCGATCGGCCGCACGTAACACGCCATGCCCAGCGTTGCCGCCGACGCCAGTAGCGACCACCAACCGCTCGTCCTCAGGTGCCGCACGAACAGCAGCACCGCTGCCGTCAGCAGGAACGCGAACAGGCTGTCGGACAGAACCCGGCACGGCGCAGCCACGGCCAAGGGACTGATCGCCTGGAACAGGGCGGCCAGCAATCCGGCGCGGTGGGATAACACCCATCGCCCCAACAGGAACGTCAGCAGGACAAGGTGAAGGTCCACGAAGACCTGGATCGCCACCACGATATTGAGCACGCCGCCCCACGTGCTCGACAGGCCGCGAGCCGACGCAAGGAAGACCGGGTAACCGGGGGTACGGAAGATCTCGGGAGAGTAGAAAGACGCAGCCACGGCCGCGACGCTCTGCATGTGAGGGATTTCGCAGGAATGGACACGCGACTTCTGTGGCCACCGCCATATCTCGCCAAGTGTGGGCGGGGACTGAAACTGGTTGGTCAGGGCCAGGTACGCCTGGGAATCGGGCGGCAGCCAGCGTCCGAGGTCCGACGACCGCAGGTTCTGCTGCATCACCGGGAAGAGCAGCCCCGCCCTGGCCGCCAGCGCGATTGCCAGTACTCCCCAGAGCCGCCAGTCTCTCATTGGCGAACCTCAGGCGCGGTGGCGCGCCGACTCCGTCTCCTGGAACTCCCCCCAAACCGTACGTGCCGATTCCCCGCACACGGCTTGCCGATGGTCGTCACACGCAGCATGCACGTCTCCGGCATGACGATGGGCGTCCATGCCGGCGCCCTGGTTCTGGATCTTCAGCCCTTCATCGGTCTGGACCGTCATCGCAACGAATGGGGTCTGTCCGGCTCTGAGGACATGCGTCTTGGTGTTCGCCCCGCCGGCCTTCGTCGGGTCGCGGGGTTGGCCCGGCGTCGCGCCGGCCATGGCGACCCGCACCGGCGCGCCATCACTTCTTCAGCACCAACTTGCCGTCCCGCAACTGGATTTCCTGTTCTCCCACCTTCACCACGGCGCCCAGGCCGGCGCCGGCCGACTCCACCTTCGGCGCCGGCGTGCCCTTCTGAATCGTCAGCACCACCAGAAACTCGTCCCCGCCGGTGACGCACACGCCCCGACCGGCCGAGAGATCCGTCTTCGCCTGGTCCACGGGCATGGCGACGCCAGCGTCGCCGCCTGGCTTGAGCGCCTGCGGACTCCCGGGCTTGGGCTTGGGCTTCTTCCTGGCGGCTATTATTTCCTCCATGTCGACCTCGGGCATGTCGGTTGAGACCTTCGCCCCGGACGGGGCCACCACCGTCCCCTTCATGGTCGCGCCCGTCTTGCTGGTGAAGGTGAACGTGTTGCCCTCGGTGGCAACTGCGCAAGACGTGTCGCAGTGCGCCAGCCAGCTCTTCTTGCCTCCGCCCTTCACCCGGTCGGCCACCACCCACAGCCCCGGTGCGCCCGATGCGCCGCTGTAGTCCACCGCGAAGTGCCGCTCCGCCTTCACGTCCAGCCCCTTGGGGTTCTTATCCTTCGTCGCCGCGTACACGTCCGACGTGTCCGCCGCCATCACGCCCGAGCCGTCCGGCTTGTACGAGAAATGCGTCACCTTCGCGCAGCCGGGACCGTTGTTGTCCTCCATCGCCACCACGTTCTCCACCACGTACTGCCATTCGTGCTTGGATCCCGGCCCCTCGGTGACGAACGCCGTGCCGAACCCGTTGATGCGGAAGCTCGCCGCCTGCGGCTCGAAATACGACGCCGCGTTCGGCCGTTCCGACCGCCAGAACATCGTCGTGTTGATGTCCTCCGGCGTGCCCCAGCTCCGCCGGAAAAGGTACGCGCCCTTGCGCCGGTCGCACATCACCTTCGGCATGATCTTGTCGGGGTGCTCCGGCTCCATGCCGAACGGGTAGTTCGCCAGCAGCCACGCCAGATCGCGACAAGACAGCCTCGCCAACTGCTCCGGCGGGAATCGCCGGTTGATCTCCCACAGGATCGCCGGCTGAAGCTCCTTGGGGGCCAGGTGCATCGCCGGCCACAGGTGCGACGACGGCAGGCCGAACCCGCCGCCGTACCCCTGCCCGCCGCCCGGCGTGTCGCGCATCAGTTCCATCGGCAGCGCCCAGCCCATCCCCGTCCCGTACGCCAGGTGATGCCCCGTCACATTGCGGTACGCCGCCGCGAACGTCAGCGTCTCGAACAGCGAGAAGTTCGAGTACCCCTCCAGTTCCGTCTTCCAGCCGTGATCGCCATACGCGTGCCGGAAGTAGCGGTTCATCAGGTGGCTGCTGATCTTGTAGCCGTCCACCGCGAGGGGGTACTCGCCGTCCCGGGCGTGCTTGGCGCGCCGCTCCGCCAGTTGACGATTGAGCCACTGGTAGCGCAGGCTCGCCCCATACTCCAGCGGCCCGTTCACCGGCAGGAACTTCGGCGCCGCCATCGGGCCGGTCACCTCCGCCAGCATCCGGTACGTCCCCGGGGGCAGGATCATGCAGTCGCCGTCCACGAACTTCCTGCCGTTGACGTACAGATAGGTCGGCGTCGGCATCATCGAGTACGCCGTGCTGACCTTCACCGCCCGCTCCTCGGCGACCTTCAGCAGGGCGTACAGATACACGCGGCCTTTCGCGTCCGGACCCATCGCCAGGATGTGCGGGTCCATGGGAATGCCCGGCTCCGGAAGCCGGACCGCCGCTTTGGCAATCGGGGCGAACTTCACTTGCCTGCCGCCGGCGGAGATCTCCGTGCCGTTGGCGATCTTCGCCGCCGCAATGCCCCCAACGCTCGCGAAAACGTCCTTGCCCGCTTCCGCCTCGATCGGCCCGGCCATCAGCCAATCCGTGATCAGCTCCCCGTCCTTGGGCTCAACGACCGGCAAGCCGTCGCCCGAAGGCTTGGTCGCCTCCGGCTCCACCTTGACCACCGACCGGCGCTCCTCCGGCGGCACAAGGTCGTCGGGGCCCTTTTCCTTCAGCACGGCCATCGCCGCCACGCCGCCGGGACCGAACGACACCGCCGACCAGTTGCTGTTGCAGCTCAGGCAGTTGTTGCCCAGGCCTATGACGCCCAGCGTGGCCGCGCTGCGGGCGAACTTCTCGTTGGCTGCCTTACGTTCCTCCTCGGTCATGGCGTTGTACGCCAGGTCGTATGCAAAGGCCACGCTGGCCATGTTCCGGGCAGAATCGTGTATCCCGCCTTCGCTGCCAAAACTCGACGCCGCCAACATCTTCTGCACCACCGCCACCGCCTGCCGTCCGTATTCCTCTTCCCCCAGCAGGTGGAACAGCATCCCCCAGCCGATGGCCTCATCGATCTTCTGCACGTCGCCGGCCACCTGCGCCAACAGGGCCTTCACGATTGCCCCGCCCAGCGGCGTCCGCGCACGATTCCGCATCACCCCGATGTCCCGCTTGCGGAAAAACAGCCGCGGATGCTCCCCGCTCGCCACGTCCGTCTCCGCCGCCGGCTGGCCGTACCACGGAACCACGTCGGCCGTCACGGTGCCCTTGACGGCCTTGCCGTTGAACTCGCCGCTGAACGTGCCGGTCCACGCGCCGTCCTTGCAGGCAAACTCGATTTCGTACGTCGCGAACCCGCCCACCTTGATCCACGGGTCCTCCATGATCGCCACTTCCACGCTGAGCTTCACCGACTTGTCGTCGCCGCTGCTCTTCAGCACCGCCCCCTCATACGTGCCCTGGTGCATCCGGTACGCCTTGCCGCGAAGCTCCGGCCGCCACTGCCCCTTGTGGCGGAAGATGTCCAGTTCGATGGGGCGCGGCCCCTTGGACGAGATGGCCCCGCCCTCGAGCGCCAGCCGCACCTCGCCGTTGGCCGGCATGGCCTTGGGCACGGGCGGGAAGTCCACCGGCGACGCCGGGCCAGGACCGAACAACTCCTCCGCAACCGCCCCCGGCGGATACACCGACAGCTTGTCCGTGTCGCTCGGGGCCACCACGAACTGCCCGCCAAGCTGCCTCTCGGCCACCTTCAGCGCCTCCGCCGCCGTCGCGTCGCCGCCGCCAATCGCCTTCAGCACGTCCACCCATACCACAAGCTCGCGCTGGTCGGGAAACGTCTTCCAGGCCGTGATCCGCTTCGCCACCGCCGCGATATACGGCTTGCCCACCCGCTTCATGATCCCCGCGGCCTGGCGCTTCAACTCCAGGTTGCCCGGCTTGCGCACCGCCGCGTCCGCCAGCGGCTCCACCGCCGCTGAGCCCATCGCCACCAGCGCCTCGCCCGCCGCCTTGATCGTCGCCTCGTTCGTCGCGTCCGGCTTCCCGCCCGCCGCCGGCAGGCTCAGGTCCATCGCTTCCACCAGCACATCGGCCGTCTCCGCGTCCTTCATGGCCGCCAGCTTCTCCACCGCCAGCTTGCGCGCCTGCGGGTTGAATGCCTTCATCCCCTTGGCGATCGGCTTGATCGCCAGCTTCCCGATCGCCAGCAAGCCTTCCGCCGCCGCGGCCGCCACGTCCGCGTTCGGGTCCTGAAGCGCCTTGACCACCCACTCGGCCGCGTTGGCGTCCTTGACCTTCCCCAATGCCCGGGCCGCCTCGACCCGCACGTCGGGATCGGTGTCCTTGGCGATCGCCTGGCCCAGCCAGAGGACCGCATCGATGCTGGGCATCTTGGCCAGCGCCCTGGCAGCCTCCGCCCGAACGGCCCGCTCGTGGTCGGTCAGCAGGTTGCGCACTTCAACCACGTTGCCGGCGTCGCCGATCTCGCCCAGCGCCCACACGCAGTTCAGCCGCACATTGGGGTCCTTGTCCTCGATGTACCCTTTCAGCGCCGGCGCGGCCGCCTTGTTTTTCGTCTCGCCCAGCTCGCGCGCCGCCTTGGCGCGCGTGGCGGGGGAGCCCAGCCGGCTCATCACGTCGTCGCCCGCCTCGCCCATCTGCTTCTTCTTCTTGACGAGATTCGAGGCCGTGCTGCCGCCCTTGCCGCACCCGGCCAGGTCGCCCGCCGCAACCGCGAACAGCACCGCCAAACCGATGACCGCACAACACTTCATGGTGTTCCCTTTCATCCCGGCGCGCACCGCCCACGCCGGGAACCACTAATGTAACACGGACGAAACCAGACGGACACGGACTTTCACTCGTCGTGACAGTCCGTGTTCGTCCATGTCCATCCGTATTCGTCCGTGTGTCCGTGCGGGCCGCCCACTACCAGGCGGCCGCTGGCGCCGGCCGGGGCGCCCCGGCGGCCTTGGGCACCATCTCCACCTTCGCCGGCGGCTTGTCCAGCAGCACGAACTCCTGCTCCACGTGGTCGCCGAAGACCTTCCAGATTCGATAGCCGAAACCGCTCGTGTCGAACACCTTCGCCGTGCCCGCCGCCGTGTACACGTCCACCCCGCCCTCCCTGATCTGGGCCGTCAGGTGCAGGTGCCCGCACAGCGCGATGCGCACCCCGTTCCTGCCCGCCGAGGCCACCAGCTGCGCCACCAGGTTGTCGGCCTTCCGCACCGCCTCAATCTTCTTGTCGCGCGTCCGCCAGCCCATCGGCGGGTGGTGCATCACCAGAAACACGTGCGGACAGCCCTCCGCGGCCGCTTGCTGGAACTCCTTCTCCGCCCACTCCAGCGTCTGCCGAGCCTGCTGCTTCTCCTCGGCCGTCGTGTCGGCCTTCACCAGCAGCACCGAGTCCACCACGACGAACCGGCAGCCGTTGTGCGTGAACGTGTAGTTGGGCTTGCCGAACCGCTTGGACCACGGTTCCACCCAGTCGTGGTTGCCCCGCACGGCCTTGACGGGCACCTTGAACGCCGCAAGGGCCTCGTCCAGCGCCTCAAGCTCGGTGTCGCGGTTGGAGTGCGTCAAGTCGCCCACGGCCAGCACGAACGCCGCGTTCAGCCTGTTCGCCTGTTCGGCCAACTGGACAAACCTCGCCTTGGCCTCCGGAATCGGCGTCATCCCCATCTGCGGATCACCCGCCTGGATGAAGAAGAACGGCCGGAAATCGCCCGCGGCCGGCCGGGTCGCGGCCGCCGGCGCCCCCGCCAGCCTTCCGGCCGCACGCTGCACGGTAGGCGCCGCCGTCACGGCGGCCAAACCGATCGCCGCCACGATGGCGACCCGCATCCGCTTCCGCATCACCTGCTCCTCAAAGAGTACGATCCTACAACAACACCGCGCCCGCGAAGGGGCCGCATGCCGCTTCCTCTTTCCCGGCTCTCCCATCCCTTTCGTCCCCTTCATCCCTGCTGCTGTCTCTCTCGCCAACGAAAAACCCCGGCCGTTGGGGGGCCGAGGTTCTTCGTTCCAGCAAGAGGGATCTCACGCGATCCAGCTATGGCGCAATCTTGAACCCGGCTTCCATCGCGGGGACGTCGCCCGAGTACAGTTTCGCGACGTATGCACCCGGCCCGCCGCCCTTTGCGGCGATGGCGGCCGGCTCAAACGCATGTACCTGCCCGCGCGGCGTGCCGCTCCACTGCGCCTGCCAGATGAACGCCTGCTCGAACAGCACGTCGCGGGCGTCGGCCCGCTGAATCTTCACGACAAACGAGTTGCGGTCGCATTCCCTGGGCAGATTCACCACCACGAACGCCTGCTTGGCCGACATCGGCACCGCCTTCGGCGCCACCCACTTCCCATCGTAGTATTCCGTGGAGACCGCGAACGCATCCTTCTTCACGCTGATCTGTTTGCGGACCACCGCGAACTCCTCCAGCAGGCGCTGCACGGCCGCGTCGGCCGCCTGCGCCAGGCACCCGCCCGCGTCGTTGGCGTGCTTGTTCTCTTTGCTGCCGCCGCCCCCCACCAGACTCTTGATCGACGACAGGGCCCCGGTCATCGGGTCGCCGCCACCACCGGCCGCCCCGGCCGTGCTGGCCGAGCCAACCGCCTTCTGCGTGGCGTGAATCGCCGTGCCGTCCGACACCCGCACCAGCCGGGCCGTCGCCTCCACCGTCGCCTCGAAGTACTGCTCCTGCACCGGCACGTAGTGGCTGATCCGCCCGCCCGCGCCGTATACCGGCTGCTGCTTGGTCTTCATCTGGCGCGACACGCCGTACGCCGTCACCGTGCCCGTGATGATCGCCTGCACCTTCCCACGCGACCGCAGCACCGCCGCCAGCGAATCGGTCCCGCTCGCGGCCGTGTTGATGTCCGCCTGATCGGTCAGCATCTTCAGGTCGTTGCGGCTGAACACCTGGTAGGTCTGGTTGGCCATCAGGGCATTGGCGAACTTGTCGGAAATGGCCGCCCCGGCCGACTTGTCCGGCGCGGCGTTCTCGAACGGCACCACGAGGATGCTCTTGAGGTCCGGCGTGTAGAAGGAGGGATACTGGGTGATCGTGATCTTCTTGCTGCCCTCCAGGCACCCGCTCAACATGATACCCGCCAACATGCAGAAACCCATCAAACCGCGAGCCGAAAGGTTCTGAAACATGAGTTGCTCCTTCAAAGCGTGTAGCCCGGTCAACCGATGACCCGCAGATTATACCGGCCGTCTCGGCGAATGGGAACAAGAGAAAACGCGCCCGGTCTGTCGGCCTCCTCGCCGCCGCGATACACTGCCGCCATGCTCCTGGGATCGCATCTGAGCATCGCCGGCGGGATGCACAATGCCCTGCTGAAGTCGGCGGAGTACGGCTTTGCGGCCGTCGGCATGTTCGTGCGCAACCAGGTGCAGTGGCGCGTGCCTCCCCTGAGCGACGAGCGGGTTGCCCTGTTCCGCCGCACGCGCCGCCGGCTCGGGATCCGCCCCGTCGTCGCGCATGGCTCCTACCTCGTCAACCTCGCCGGCCGCCAGACCACCCGCCGGCGGTCCATCGACGCCGTCGCCGCCGACCTCCACCGATGCTCGCGACTCGGCATCGAGTACCTCGTCCTGCACTGCGGCCACCTCGATGACGCGGCCAAGGGCATCCGCCGGATCTGCACCGGCTTGGACGAGGCCTTCGCCGCCACGGGCGACTGCCGGACGCGACTGCTGCTGGAGACCGCGGCCGGGGCCGGGTCCGAACTGGGCAGTTCGTTCGAGCAGCTCGCCGAGATGCTCGCCTGCGTCCGCGACGCTCGCCGCGTCGGCGTCTGCCTGGACACCTGCCACATCTTCGCGGCCGGGTACGACATCCGCACGCCGAAGGCGTATGCCGCCGCGATGGAGCGGTTCAACCGCGTGGTCGGCCTGAAGCGTCTCAAGGCCATCCATGTCAACGACTCCAAGGGCAAGCTTGGCCGCGGGCTGGACCGCCACCAACACGTGGGCCGAGGGGAAATCGGCCTGGCGGGGCTGGCGAACTTCCTCAACGACCCGCGCCTCCGGCGACTGCCGTTCATCCTCGAGACGCCCAAGGGCATCGACCCCGACACCGGGCGAGATTGGGACCTGATCAACGCCGAGGCGCTCCGCGCGGCGTACAGGAGCCAATGACCGTCACGGGATCCTCTGGAACTGCTCGCCCGCCGCGCCACACACCGGGCACTTCTCCGGCCGGTCCAGCACCGTGTTCCCGCACGACCTGCACACCAGCATTTCGGCGGGCGGCGCATCCTGGCCCTTGGCCAGGGACTCGGCGGCCCTCCGGAACAGATAGTAGTGCCCTCGCTCGACCTCCATGATCCGCCTCAACAATTCGGCGATCGCGCCCTTGCCCTCGCGGATCGCTTCCTGGAGGTACTTGCCGTAGGTCCCCTGGAACTCGCGCTCCTCGATGTCGGCGGCTGAGCGAACGTTCTCCGCCGTCGACTTCACGGCGCCGATGGCGTCGATCTGCGCCCTGGCGTGGATGAGTTCGGCCTCCGCCACGGCCCGGAACAGCCGCGCAACCTCGAGCTTGCCCTCAGCGTGCGCCTTCTCGGCGAACAGCAGGAAGAGGACCCGGTTCTTCGCTTCCTCCTGGAACGCCAGCCTGAGGTTGTCCATCGTTGACATGTCTGCCTCCTCTGGGAAGGTCAGCGGTCGCACCTGATTATACCTCGATGCACGACTAGATCGCCCGACAAATCTCGGCCAGCAGATACTGGTGCTTGTACTGCTCGCCGCGCCCCATGCGGCGGGCGATCGCCTCGCGCTCGGCGGCGTCGAAATGCCCGGCGGGCACTGTCGCGACGCGGATCGCCCCCAGCCGTCCGCCGCCGCGCTTGCCCGCATACTCCACGTTCAGTTCCTGCAGGTTGCGGTCCAACCCATCGGCGAGGATCTCCGCATACGCATGCGTCCCGTTAGCGGCGGAGCTTGCTCCGCGCGCTTCCGTCGGCGCCTCGGCGAGAACTTCCCCGTGCGCGCGGATCTCGTTAGCGGCGGAGCTTGCTCCGCGCGCTTCCGTCGGCGCCTCCACCGTCAGGCGGTAATACGGCACGGCGCCGAACACGCCCTGCAGCGTGAAGCGGTCCACCTTCGCTCCCGTCGCGGCCGCGGCGCGGCGCATCGCCTCCACCACCTGCCACTCGGTGATCTTCTCCCCGGTGATGCTGGCCGTGTGCTTGCCTCGCGAGAGGAACTCGAATACCGGGCTGCGGCCCATGCGGGCCGTGACGCGAACGCGGTCGTCCATGCTGTAGCGCCACAGGCCGGCCCAGTTGCTCACCACCAGGAAATACTCCGCCCCCACGTCCAGTTCGTGCGCCCGCAGAACGCGAGCGCCCGCCTGGCCGTACTCGTCGCCCGGGATGAACTCCAGCACGTTGCCGGCGATCTCGGCCACGCCCGCCGGCGTCCCATCCTCCAGCGGAATCGAGAAACGTCCCTCGCTGGCGAGCAGGCCGATGTCGCGCACCGCCACGTCGCCGAACAACTCCCGCAGCCGCGCCAAGTAGAGATGGACCGTGCCCCCGGTCCAGTTGGCCAGCGCTTCGACGTTCCAGAAGTGCCGCGGCAACAGCACGCCGTCGCGCCCGATGCCCTCCTCCATCCGCGCCGCCAGGCGCCGGTCGGGACGAAACCGCAGCCGCACCGCCAGGTCCCCCGCTCCGGCCGCGCCGCCCGGCGGGCAAAACGCGCCGTCGGCCACGTCGCGAATGAGACGCTCCGCATGCGCCTGGCCCGTCTCGATCAGCTTGATCGTGCTCGACGGGTTGGCGGTGGTGATGATGCTCACGTCGCGCCCCACCGCGCAGCGAAGTAGCGTATAGTACTTGGCCACCGGGTCCGCGATCTCCGCGACGCCCAGCGGGGCAACGTACATCCGCCGAACGTTCCGCTTCTGCGTGGCCGCCAGCATCCCGCTGATGGCTCCGCACGGCACGCCGCGCGGGCTGATCGTCTCACGCGTCGAAGAGCTGATCGTCAGCAGCGGGCGCAGCCAGGCCCCCCGGTGGTCGCCAAGCAACTTGAGCCCGAAGATGTTCCACCCGCGACGCATCTCGCCGAGGAACCGCCGCGTGACGGGAACGTGCTTCGGCGAGCCGGTCGTCCCGCTGGTGCGGCTGAACATCACCACGTCCTCGCCCGCCGGCAGCAAGGCCGTCGACTCGCCGTTCAGCACTCGCTCCAGGTACGGCCGGCGGGCCTCGTAATCGCCGACCGGCACGGCCGCGGCGAAATCCGCCCACGTGCGGATGCGGGCGAAGCCGTGGTCGCGACCGAAGGCCGTGTCCGCGTGAGCGGCGAGCATCCGGCGCAGCAGGTCCTCCTGCACCTCTGCGGTACGCTCGTGGGCGGCCAGGAACGCCGACAACTGCCCCGCGGCGTGCCTCCCGGCCAGCCAGGCCACGGGGCGAAGGAGTGTGCGTGTCAGGTTCATCGCGGTTTGTATTTAACCGCGGATGCGCGGAGAGCGCAGAAGAAAAAGTGGTCGGGAACCCGAAGAGGCAAGCCCAGCAGACACTCCGGCACGTGTACGGGGCAATGCCCCCCCCACACACTTCGCTTCGCCCGCCTGTCAACGGTGTTCGGTGGCCCGTCCCTGAATCATTCGCCGAAGGCCTTCGCCCTCGCGGGATTCCAGCAGAGCCGGGGCGTGCCGCCCCGGTTGGGTACGAGGAAGGGACCGGTAGCCGCGCGATCGCGACGGGAGCGGTCCCCGGCCGCACCCGACCGGGGCGGCACGC
>CAYWTX010000572.1:0-5619 GCA_964461295.1 uncultured Planctomycetaceae bacterium
TACTCCTCCGGCTCGTACTTGTTCACGATGAACCTGGCCGCGGCATAATCGCAGTGCGTGCTCGTCACCCCGCCTGCGCCCGTCTCGCTGACGTACCCGGCGGCCTTGAACGCCCACATCTCGCCCCCGTACCAGCCCGCGTAGGTGTTGGCGGCCACGAAGTCGGCGTTGCCGCATTTCATGTTCGCCGCCGCCACCGGGCGCGTTCCATCCAGCGACTTGACCAGCGGCACGAACGCCTCGGCGGGCTCCGCGCCGGCTTCGTTGCCCACAGACCACACCGCGATGGAGGGATGGTTGTAGTTCTGCTTGACCATCTCGGCGTTGATCTGTCTGGTGTTGTCGCAGAGCAGGTCCTTGTTTGTGTGCCCGTTCTCGGCCCAGCACAGCAGGCCGAGCCGATCGCACAGGTCGTACTCGAAACGGGCGTGGGGGTAGTGCGGCAGGCGCACCCAGTTGAACCCCAGGTCCTTCATCATCGCGAAGTTCTCGCGGAAGTCCTCATCCGACATGGCGGCCGCCTTGGACTCGATCTCCTGGTGGATGTTGGCGCCGACCAGCACGATGGGTTTGCCGTTGAGCGTCACCAGCTTGTCCTTGAAGGCGATGGTGCGGAAGCCGGTGGGCTCGACGACCGAATCGAGCACCCGCTGGCCGCTCAGGACATCCACCTGCACGCGATAGACCTCTGGCGTCGCCGGCGACCACAGCCGCGGGCGCTCGACGCGCCCCTCAAGCGTCACCGAATCCCGCCCGCCGCCCGCCAACCTTGCGGGCTTGGACATCGCCAGGGCCGGCTTGCCCGCCGGGTCGAGCAACGTGGCCCGCACGTCCACCGTCTGTGGGTCGGCCGTCGTGTTCCGCAGGAGCACCTTCACCGCCAACTCGGCCGACGCCTCGCTGACGTTGCGCGGCGTGATGTAGATGCCCGGCGATGCGCAGTCCGTCGGATCGACGTGGACCGGATCGGCGGCCACCAGCCACACCTTGCGGTAGATTCCTCCCCAAACCTTGTACAGGCGGCTGCCGTCCGGCAGGCAGTCCTTCATCGCCGCGGGCGAGTTGTCCACCCGCACCGCAAGGGCATTCTTCCGGCCGGCGAGCAGCGCGTCGGTCGCATCGAAGATGAACCGGGTGTACGCGCCACGATGCTGGCCCAGGTGCCGTCCGTTCACGTACACGTCGGCCACCGTGCCAACGCCTTCGAAGACGAGATAGAGCCGTTTGCCGCCCAGGCCGGCGGCCACGTCCACGCCGCGGCGATACCACCCCGACAGGATCTCCTCTTGTGGCTTGACGCGCGACCAGAACACGTGCGGCAGGTTCACCGCGAGCCACGACGCCTTGGCCAACTCGGGCGAGTCAACCTGTGCGGCCGCCACGCTGGTGAATTGCCAGGCGCTGTCCGACAGGAGGAGTTGCGCCCGGGGTGAGGCATCGGCCTGTCCCGCGGAGGCGGCCGAGGCAAGGAACAGTCCGAGCCATGCAACGACTGCGATCTTCACGGGCTTATGTCCTTTCCGCCCTACGAAACCAGGGGTAACCAGGTACGCCGGCCTGGTGATCTCCATCTGGGACATTGTAGTCGTTCACCCACCGGTTGCGGATAGCCTGCCCGAGCAGGATGATCCTGCCGGCCTGCCCGCGGGCGGTTCGCCCGGCGCAAAACGCATTCGCATACTCGCATGCGGTGTACCCCGAATCCCACCTGGGCGGGCCGCATGGCGCTTGCAGCGCTGTGGGTCGTCCAGTTAGTGCTTCCTCAACCGAGGGTGTGGTGGGAACGAAAACATCGTCATCCAGAACATGAACTATAGTGCCGCTTCGCGCGAAACGCGGTTGCGGTGGAATGTGGACATTTGCCCGTGGACTCGACGGAACGCGTGAAGGTCACGTCGTGGGGGAGAAACGGCCTCAACCGGCGACTCATTGCAGTGAAGTCCGGAAACGGGGACAATCCACATTCCGGCCGCCTGAAGGAAGGCAGCCCGTTTCCCGGCGACATGGCGCACTGAAGGAGAATGCACATGCGCGATGCGACATTGGCGAGAGTGACTGGCGCCTGGATCGGCGCGGCGATGGCTGTGGCAGTGGCGCTGGGCGGGGCGGGCGCGGCGGCGGCGCAGGCCGAAGAGCGCCGCTGGGACATCAACGTCGTCGGGTTCTTCCCAAAGGGCAAGCTCCCGCTCCTGGTGACGGCCCGCGAGCGCGACGGCAAGTGGCTCGCCGCCGTCGCCTCCTCCCAAAAGCAGTTCAACGGGTCCAACTACTACGTCGACATGTCGGCCGTGCCGATCGCCGGCGGCAAGATGAAGGGCGACGTGACGCTGCACATGACGCCGGATCTGTGGATCCCGGCCGACCACAAACCATTCACCGTCGTGCTCGAGGTGGACACGACGGTCTCGGCCGAGGGGGAACTGACCGGCACGTACAAAGTGAAGGCGGTGACCTCGACGGACAAGGCCACGCTGGACAAGATCGTTTCCAAGGGCGGCGACCTCCGGGGCACGGGCACGCCGACGGCAGCACCCGCGCCGGTCGCGCAGGTGACGCTGAACCTGAACATGCAGACGGCCCTGGTGGGCGGCAAGCCCAACCACCAGGAGCGATGCATGATGCTCCAGCTGGGCTTGGACGGCGGGAAGCTCGTGTCCGCCGTTGCCGGCGTGATGAGCCAGAAGCGCCAGATGTACGGGCAGGCGCCGTTCGCGGCCGACGCCGCGGCCCTCGCGATCGACGACGCGAGCATTCGCGGCAAGCTGTCGGTGCCGTTTCAGACGATCGATCTGACGCCGGCGCGGTACGACTTCGAGATCGACGGGCGGATGCTCGAAGGGCTGGTGGTCGGCAGCTACCGGCTGACGGTGAACGTGGCCGGCGACAAGCCCGAGAAGATCATCATCGACGGGGCGTTCGACGGCACGGCGGTCAAGGGCGTGCAGGTGGTCAAGGCCGACGACCGCCCGTGGTACGTGCCGGTGAAGGGTTTCGTGGCGCCCAAGGCCGGCGAGCATCCGCGGCTGCTGTTCCGCAAGGGCGACGTGGACGCCCTCCGCAAGAAGGCCGGCACGACGGAGGGCAAGGCCATCCTGTCGCGGCTGCGAAGGACGCTCAACGGCGCCAACGGCGACACGCTGCCGGGCGAGGCGACGGGTCCGGCGGCCGACGACACGGGCGCCCCCGGCGCGATCGCCAAGGGGTACACCATCGGGCACGTGGCGGGTTACGGGCTGCTGTACCAGATCACCGGCGAGCAGAAGTACGCCGACCTCGGCCGCCAGGCGTTCGAGAAGTCGCTGGCGGGCGTGCACGACGTGGACAGCCGCTACTCGTTCCGCAAGCCCAACGGGGCGCTTCGGGCCGGGCCGGCGCTCGGCTGGCACGCCGTCGGCTTCGACCTCTGCTACGACGGCTGGGACGCCGCCACGCGCGAGAAGATCGGCCGGGCCATCGCCGAGTACGATGAGGGTCGCGAGGGCGGCGACGCCAAGGCCGTCCTCGACTTGGACGCGCTGACCCGCGGCACGATGCCGCCGGGCAGCAATCACTTCGGCATGCAGGTGGGCGGGGCGGCGTTGGCCCTGCTGGCTGTCACCGGCGAGAGCTTCGTCGACCCCAAGCGGATCGACATGCTGCTGAAGGCCAGCGAGACCAGCATGATGCGCAACCTGACCGAAGGCTTCGGCGACGGCGGCTACTTCGCCGAGGGCGACGGCACGGGCTCGATGTCCAGCCAGATCGTCTTCGCCTCGGCCCTGGGGGCCTGGAAGAACGCGATGGGGCGCGACTACTTCAACGCCGAGCGCCCCAACGCCCGCATGATGTCGCTGAAATGGACGTACCTGACGGTGGTGCAGAACGGCCGGCCCGACTTCTGGCCCATCCGCGGCGGCTATGGGCACAACGTCTGGGCACGCGCCGGAAAGAGCGGCGCCGGGTACTTCGGCGTCGGCATCGGCGCCGTCGCCGACGAACAGAAACCCGCCCTCAAGTGGTTCTACGAGCACTTCCTCCTGGAGACCGACACGGCCATCGGCTGCCTCTACGATACCGCTAGCCGCGACTCGCAGTACGTGGCGGCGGCCTACGTGAACTGGCCGGTGGGGCTGGAGGGGCGCAACCCCGCCGAGGTCCTGCCGCTGTGCTACCGCGACACGATCCACGGGTTCGTCGCCTGGCGGAACCGCTGGAAGGACGGCAACGACGTCGTGATCTCGGTGCTGCTCAAGGCGGCCCACGGGTACATGGGCGCCGGGGCCGATGGCGCCCTCCAGGTGCGGGGCTTCGGGCGGAAATTCAAGTGGGGCCAGGTCGCCGGAGACGTCAAGCACTGGTGGTCGTCGCCGCGCGGCGAGGCCAGCGTCCTGACCACCGACGCCGGCGTCAGCACCGCCGTCGACTTCACCGGCGCCAGCGGCGCCGATGCGATGCTCGTCACGACGGCCAAGGCCGACGGCGAGCAGGTCAAGGTCGGCCCCGCGACGCTGACAATCCTGTTCCTGACCGGCGGCACGGCGCCGAAGATCGAGGTCCGCGGCGACAAGGCCGTCATCGGCAAACAGGAAGTGTCCGTCAAGGACGGCAACATTGTCTTGGCCGTCACGACGGCCAAGTAACCAGCAGCCGGAAGCCGCGGCTCGGAAGATGCCTGCGCGGTGGGGCATGATTGCTCTGTGGGCCGCCGCCGGGCTTGTCCCGGTGGAGCCGCGATTGAGAAGCCGGCAATCAGCGTTCCACCGGGGCAAGCCCGGTGGTGACGGGAGGGGCGGCCGGGAAGAGAAACGGCTTCTTCTCAACCCAGGACCCACATACCGGGGAATTGCGCCAAGCGGCCGAGCCCGCACAACGCGGCCACGCGAAGGGACCGTGTTCCGCACGGGCCGAGACAAAGGCGCCGTCACGAAATAACTTGTTCACGTTTCCCAGGTGGCACAGGTCTCCGACCTGTGCTGCACAGCTTGGAAAGCTGTGCCACCAAGGCTGGCTTGCTCAGGTTATTTCGTGACGGACCCGAAGGAAGTCGTAGCGTGCCCGTGCCCGCCGCGTTTGCCAAGAACACCCGTGCCAGGACGGGAGTTCCGACGGCCCTGTGTGCGTTAGAGGCATGAGTCCCCGTTCGCCCCCAAGAAGAAAACGACGTCATCGAAAGAATCCCCCGCCACTGCGGGCTGTGGGACAGCCGCCCCACCCGCGCCCCGCCCCAGCCCTGCGAAGCCTTGGCGAAGGCGGGGCGATTCGCGGGCGGACGATGGCCGGTTGGCCGTGGGGCGAGTTGCCGTTGGACTGAGAAAGGCGCGGCGAAGACCGAGGAAAGCAGCCCTATGCCACGCAACCTGAAAGGGCGGAAACAACGGATGCCGCCGGCCTGCGCATCGGCGCGCCACTGTTCGCCCCGCCCTCGCCGCGACGTCTGGAATCATCCCGACGAATGCGTTGATGTTCTTGCTTTCTTCTGGTCCCAGAAGTGGTTAGATTACACAGGCACAGAAATGATGGGACAGCACCACTCTTGTCCAAGATGATCCTGGAACCACGTGAGCGGCGGGCAGTTTCGGGGTCTCCTGAACGGGGCAGTGGGGGCTGGAGCCTGTCGAACCTGGCCGCCATGCTGCGGAT
>CAYWTX010000573.1:0-15000 GCA_964461295.1 uncultured Planctomycetaceae bacterium
GGCCGCGCCGGCGGACATCCGCCCCGGCGACCCGTTGACCGTCGTGCATCGGGGCCAGGCAACCTGGATGGAGGTGAAGGTGGCCTCCAGCAGCCAGGACGGGCTCGTCGTCGAGACAAGCGGCGCCGGCGATTGCGTGCCGGGCGAAGCCTGGCTCGTGCGGTTCGCGCGCGACGGAAAGATGTGGGAGTTCGACGCCGCCGTCGTCGAGAAGACCGACGGGCGAGTCGTCCTCTCTCGGCCGAGAACCGTTCGCTTCATCAACCGCCGCCGCTTCCACCGCGTGCCGACCGACCGCCAGGCCGCGGTGGCGAACTTCCCGCTGTGGCGAGGCGAGGCGAACCTGACGGAGCACGACTACGTCCCGGGCCGGCTCGTGGAACTTGGCGGGCCGGGACTGAAGCTCCAGGCCCCGGTCGAAGCACAGACCGGCCAGCGCGTGCTCGTCCTGCTCCAGTTCTCCGCCGGCGAGATCGTCGAGGCCCTGGGCAAAGTGCGGCGCGTATCGCCCAAGGGCGGCGGCAAGGCCGAACTGGCCATCGAGCTGATCGGCCTGAACGAGGAAGAAGTCGGCCGACTCGCGCAGGAAACCAACGCCCAGGAGCACGCGGGCGCGGCGCAGGCGGACGGGGCGCCGGCCCAGGCGGAGGCTATCCATGCCTGACACACATGAACTGACGTCCTCGAGCCTGGAGGCGCTGAGCCAGCAGTATCGGGCGATCGCCAACAACCTGGCCAATGCCTCCACGCCCGGCTTCAAGCGAAGCCGCACCCTCTTCCAGCAGGTGCTGGAAAAGGCCGGCAACGCCAAACAGTCGCCCCTGGAGAAGGTGGCGTCGCGCCCGGCGGTGGACTTCTCCCAGGGCACGTTGACGCCGACGGGCTGGTCGCTGGACCTGGCGATCCAGGGCCAGGGGATGTTCCGCCTGGAGACGCCCGACGGCCCGCTGTACACCCGCAGCGGGCAGTTCCGAGTCAACAACGCGCGGCAACTGGTCAACCCGGCCGGGCACACCGTGGGCGGCCCGATCACGCTGCCGCCTACCGTCAGCCCCAGCGACATCAGCGTCAGCCGCAACGGGACGCTCACGGCGGGCGGGGTGCGGATCGGCAAGCTGCCGGTGGTGATGTTCCAGGACCCGCAGAAGCTCGCGCCGGCGGGGCAGAACTGCTTCCGCGCTCCCCGCGGCGTGGAGGAAGCCGACGCCACCGACTTCACCGTGCACCAGGGCTTCTTCGAATCGTCGAACGTCTCGGTGGTCGAGGAACTGGTGGGCCTGATCACCGTCACGCGCATGTACGAGGCGAACCTTAAGAACATCCGCGTGCAGGATGAGGAAACCAAGAGCCTGCTGAACGTCGCGATGTCCTGAGGGCCTTGGGCCTGGCGGCTGGCCGCCGGGCTTGGGGCGCCGGATACCGGCTGCCGGGCCGCGAGACCCGCCCGCTGAAGCGGGCGGGCCGGGCAGACAGGGAACTGAAGAGAAGGATGCAGCAATGCTGAGAGCGTTTTCCACCGCGGCAACGGGCATGGCCGGGCAACAGATGACCATCGACGTCATCGCCAACAACCTGGCGAACATCAACACCACGGGCTTCAAGCGCAGCCAGGTGGACTTCCAGGACCTGATCTACCTGCAACTGGCCAAGGCGGGGGCCGAGACCGCCAGCGGCGTGATTGCCCCCACGGGCTTCGAGATCGGCAGCGGCGTGCGCCCCGCGTCGACGACGAAGATATTCACCGCGGGCGAACTGGAGAACACCGGGCGGGACCTGGACCTGGCCATCGGCGGCGACGGTTTCTTCCAGATCACCATGCCCGACGGCTCGCTGCGGTACACGCGCGACGGGTCGTTCAAGCTCGACGCGATGCGCCGGCTGGCCACCTCGCAGGGCTACCTGCTCAGCGGCGGCATCACCGTGCCGCAGGAAGCGGTGAAGATCAGCGTCGGCGTCGACGGCACGGTGACGGCCCACAACGCCGACGGCACGGGCGCCAACGTCGGCACCATCACACTGGTGCGGTTCCCCAACACCACCGGCCTGAGCAACGAGGGCGACAACCTCGTGGCCGAGACCCAGGGCAGCGGCACGGCCATCACGGGCACGCCGGGCCGTGAAGGTTTCGGCCAGCTCCAGCAGGGGTTCCTGGAACGCTCGAACGTTCAGATGGTGACCGAACTGGTGAACCTGATCAAGGCGCAGCGGGCGTACGAGATCAACTCGCGGGCCATCCGGGCCGGCGACGACATGCTCAGCACGACCAACCGGCTGATCCAGTAGCGGGCAGCCCGGGAGCCGGTAGGCGGTTGTCCGGAGCGCGGAACACCGAACACAGGCAGGGAGCACGGCATGGGAGTTCTGGCCCTGACATGGTTGATAGCGGCCGGCGTCAGCTTGCCCGCCGCGGGCGACGCCCCGCTCGAGAACGACGTGCGCATCTACATGCCGCGCGACCTCCGCGTCCAGAGCGAGGAACTGACGGTCGCCCAGGTGTGCGTGGTTCTCGCCGGCCAGACCGACCTGGAGAAGAAGGTCAAGGCCATCTCGCTCGGGCGAGCGCCCTGGGTCGGGGAGGATCTCTCCATCGATCGCAACACCCTTCTGAGCCGCCTGGCCTCGGCCGGCGTCGCCAAGGAGCAGGTCCGCTTCACGGGCGCCGAGGCCGTGGTCATCCGCCGCATGGAGAAGGTCATCGGCGGCGAGGTCCTCCAGGCGGCGGCGGAGGAACACCTCAAGAAGACCATGCCGGGCGACAAGGACTCGATCTACCGCGTCCTTCGTCGCCCCGACGACGTCACGCTGAGCGGCGTCGCCGATGCCGACATGGTCTGTTCGCTCACCGGCGCCGCCGCGGCGGGGCAGGTGAAGGTGACGATCGCCCTGAGCCGTGAGGGCAGGCAGATCGCCCAGCGCGAGGCCGTCTTCCAGAGGCTGTACCCCGTTCGCCGCGCGGTGGCGTCCAGGGAAATCCCGGCCGGCGAGGTCCTGAGCGACGAGAACGTCGAGGTCCAGACGACGTGGGCCGCATCGCCGGCCGGCGAATGGAAGAGCCCGCTGGGCCTCCTGGCCGTCCGCCGGCTTGGCGCCGGGACCACGGTTCGCCCGGACATGACGGCCGAACGCAAGCCGGACCTGGCCATCGAGCGCAACCAGATGGTCCGGATGCGGGTCCAGGGCGAGGGATTCACCATCGCAACCACCGGCCAGGCCATGGAGCGCGGCAAGGTGGGCGATTTCATCAAGGTGCGCAACGTGGACAGCAAGCGGATTGTCACGGCGCGGGTCGCCTTTGACGGCGTCGTGGAGCCGGTAGTCGGGAAATGACCCCAGGCCCAGGGACCTGAGTCCATGGGGGGGGGCCGGGAACAGATAGAGGAGTCCAGGATGAACAGGAGCATGGTTGCACTCGCATTCGGCGCTCTGGCGCTTGCCTCGTCGACGGCGCTGGGGGGCAGCATCTGGGCGAAGACGCAGGCGAAGTCGACGGCGATCTTCGCCGACGACACGGCCCGCAAGGTGGGCGACAACATCACGATCACCATCGAGGAGCAGAGCAAGATCGAGAACGAGACGACCCGCAAGCTGGACAAGAGCGGCTCGCGGAGCGGCAAGTTCGACGGGAGCTTCAAGTGGGGCGATATCTTCAGTTTCCTCACCGAGCGCACGTTCAACCTGCCCTCGGTGGACGCCGCCGGCTCCTCCAGCAACAAGTTCGACGGCAAGTCGCAACTGGGCGAGGACAAGAAGTTGACCGACAAGATCACCGTGACCGTGCAGGACGTGCTGCCCAACGGCAATCTCGTGGTCCTTGGCAAACGCGAACGCGGCGTCGGCGGCGACAAGCAGGTGATCCAGGCCTCGGGCATCGTCCGCCCCAGCGACATCGCCTTCGACAACACGATCCCCAGCAACAAGGTCGCCAACTTCAAGCTCATCTACGATTCGCAGGGCGAGGAGGCCAGCTTCCTCCGCCCGGGCTGGCTGTCGCGATGGCTGAACAAGTGGAATCCGAATTAGCTTCCAGCGGCCAGCTTCCAGCTTCCAGCCAGAAGCTGAATCGCCGGTTGACGTGAAGGGAACACATGAAGGACTACAGGAACTACGAGGTGTGGAAGAAGGCGCATCGCCTGGTTCTGGAGATGTACAAGGCGACGCGCTCGCTTCCTCCCCAGGAGATGTACGGCTTGACATCGCAGTTGCGCAGGGCGTGCGCCTCCATTCCGGCCAATATCGCGGTAGGCTCCGGCTGAGGCTCAGATGCCGAACTGGCGAGGTTCCTGAACATCGCCCTCGGCTCAGCCAATGAAGTCGAATACTTCATTCTGCTGGCCAAGGACCTGGCGTTCTTTGGGCTCGACCTGTACGAAGCGCTGACGGCCTTGGTGACCGAAGTGCGCCGCATGCTGTCATCACTGTGCAAGAAGGTGAAGGCGTCCGCCTCTTAGTAGCTGGTAGCTGGTAGCTGGTAGCTGGAAGCTGGAAGCCTTTGCGGAGCTCGACATGATACGCAAAACAACACTACTCGCCGTCCTCGCTCTGGCGGCCGCTTCGGCATCCGCGGAGCGGATCAAGGACATCGTGGACATCAAGGGCGTGCGAGGCAACCCGCTGTGGGGCTACGGGCTGGTGGTCGGCCTGAACAGCACGGGCGACAACTCCGAGACCAGCCGGCGGGCGCTGACCAACCTGCTCCGCCGCAAGGGGCTCGTGCTGAACCCCAGCGAGTTGTCCAGCAAGAACATCGCCAGCGTCGTCGTGACGACGGAGTTGCCGGCCTTCGGGCGTCGCGGCAGCCACATCGACGTGACCGTGTCCACCATCGGCAGCGCCAGCAGCCTGCAGGGGGGCAAGCTCCTGATGACCGAACTCGTCGGCGCCGACGGGCAGGTGTACGCGGTGGCGCAGGGCTCGCTGTCGGTGGGGGGCTTTGCGGCCAGCGGGGAGGGCGCGTCGGTCGTCAAGAACCACCCCACCGTCGGGCGGATCACCGCCGGGGCCATCGTGGAGCGCGAGGAAGTGGCCGAGGTCATCGAGAACGGCGAGGTGGCGCTGTTGCTGCGGAACCCCGACTACACGACGGCCACTCGCATGGCCGAGGCGATCAGCAAGCTGTACGAGCGGAGCAGCACGGCGGCGGACGCCGGCACGGTGCGGATCCGCCTGCCCAAGGGGATCGACCAGAGCAACCTGTCGGTCTTCCTGGATCGCGTGGGGGCGCTGACGGTGGCGACGGACTCGCCGGCCCTGGTGGTCATCAACGAACGGACGGGCACGATCATCGTCGGCGAGAACGTCGGCGTCTCGAAGGTCGCCATCTCGCACGGCAGCCTGTCGATCGTGACGCAGGAGCACGAGTCGGTCAGCCAGCCGACGCCGTTCAGCAAGACCGGCTCGACGGAGAAGACGAAGGAAACGGAGGTCAAGGCCATCGAGGGCAAGGGCACGCTGCACGTGGTCGAGCGGACGGTGAGCGTGTCGGAACTGGCGCGGTCCCTGAACGCGATGGGCCTGACGCCGCGCGACCTCATCGCGATCTTCGAGGCCCTGAAGAAGGCCGGCGCACTGCAAGCCGAGCTGAGGATCATGTAGCCATGGGTGACGGAATGGGCATGACGGGTCTGGCGGACCTGTACGCGACGAGAGCGGGACCTGGTTCCAGAGCGACCGGGCCGGCACGGCCTGGCTCTGCTGCATCTCCCGCGAACCTGGAGTTCGACAGGCAACTGGCGGGCGTGCAGGCGGCGAAGGACTTCGAGAGCGTCCTGCTGGAGCAGATGATGCAGTCCATGCGGGAGACGGTCGGCGAAGGCGGCCTGCTGGACGAGGACGAAGGCTCCAGCCAGATCCAGGACATGTTCTGGGGCTTCCTGTCGCAGGACGTGGCGAACAAGGGCGGCATGGGCCTGTGGAAGGACATCTACCGCCAGATCGTCGGCGGGGAGCCCCCCTCCGCGGGGCCGGGGCGCCTGGAGTTGCTGAAGTGACCGTCGCGACACAAGTACCGCCGGAACTGATGGAGCGGCTCGGCGAGCTGTTGGACGAGGAGTCGCGGCTGCTGGAACTGCGGCGTTCCCAGCTCGACTCGCTGTGCGGAGCCGTCGTGGACCGCGACGACGAGGCCGTCGGGCGGCTGCTGGAACAGATCGAGCAGGCGCGGGCGTTGCAGACGTCGGCCGACGCGAAGCTTCAGTCGGTGCGCGGGCACTTGGCGAAGGTACTGGGCGTGCCTCCGTCGGGGATGAGGCTGTCGGTGCTGGTGGACCGGCTGGAAGGCCCGGTACGGTACGAGCTGGCGCGGCGGCGCGAGCGGATCATGGACCTGGCGGCGCGGCTTCAGCGCGAACACCTGCGGGCGGTGATGTTGCTCAACGAGTGCGCCCGGATCAACCGCCTGCTGCTGGAGAGCCTGCTGCCTGGGGCGGAGACGGTGACGACCTACGGCCGGGGGGGCGGCAGGGCGGACTGGCGCGGCGGGGCGAGCCTGCTGGACGCGGAGAGCTGACATGAACGTGGACATTGCATTGAGCGGGCTTCGCGTTGCCCAGACCGCCATCGAGCTGGCGGGGACGAACATCGCCAATGCCTCGACGGAGGGCTACCACCGCCAGGACCTGGTGATCGGCCCGGAGACGGGTTCGCGGGCGATGGGCGTGCCCGTCGGCGGCTCGCGGGTGCTGGGCTACGAGAGGACCATCGACACGCTGCTGGAGTCGGAAATCCGCCGCCAGCAGCCGCAACTGGGGCAGGTGGACGCCGAACTGTCGGCCTTGCAGGCATTCGAGGGCGCTTTGGGCGACCTGGGCGCCAGCCCGCTGGGCCAGGCCGTCACGAAGTTCTTCAGTTCGCTCACCGAGTTGGCGTCGCAGCCGACCAGCCAGGCCCTGCGCGAGCAGGCGATCTGGTCGGCCCAGGACCTGTCCGGGCAGCTCAACCGCGTGGCGGCGACGCTGCGGGAACTCAAGCGGGGCGCGTTGACGCAGGCGCAGGCCGCCGTCGAGCAGGTCAATTCGCTGTCGGCGCAGATCGCCGAGCAGAACTCGCAGATCCAGTCGATCACGTTGCGCGGCGGGCAGCCGAACCTGGTCGCCGACCAGCGCGATCAAGCCATCGCCGAGCTGTCCAGGCTGATCGACGTCCAGGTCATCGTTCGCAAAGACGCGTCCGGCGCCGCCGACGTCGTGGCGGCGGGCACGACGCTGGTGTCCGGCTCGCGGCCCGCGCGAATGGAAGCCATCGTCGACGACGGCGAGCTGGGCATCACGCGCGAGGGTGCGGCCAGCGCCGGCGGCCGCCTCCACGGGGGCCGGCTGGCAGGCCTGGAGGCGCTCCATAACGACCTGCTCGACCAGGCGCAGGGCGACCTGGACGCCCTGGCGGGGCAGATTGCCCGGCAGATCAACCGGCTGCACGTGAACGGCATCGGCGCGGCCGGGTCGTTCAGCGTCCTGACCGGCAGCGGCATCGGCGACACCGGCGCGGCGTTGAGCAGCCTGGGCCTGGGCATCACCGCGGGGGAAGTGCGCGTGCGGCTGGTCGGCTCGGGCGGGGATGTGGAGCGGTACAGCGTGGCCGTCGACCCCGATGCCGATTCGCTGGAAGACGTGGCGGCCCGGCTGGCCGCCCTGGCTCCCGCCAAGTTCGCGGCGAACGTGGTGGGCGACAAGCTGAAACTGGAGGGTCGGGGCGGCTGGAAGTTCGATTTCCTCGGCGGCGCCGAACTGACGCAGGACGCCGGCTGGACCGGCACTTCGCCGGCCGCGACGACGGGAACCTACACCGCCGGGCAGAACAGGACCTACACGCTGACGATGGTCGGCGGCGGACAGGTCGGCGTGACGGAGGGGTTGTCCGTCCGCGTGCGGACCGCCGCCGGCGAGGTCGCCACGCTGGACGTGGGGCGGGGATACGCAGCCGGCGACGGGTTGGAGATCGGCGACGGACTGAGCATCTCCTTCGGCGTGGGCACGCTGGTGGACGGCCAGACGCAGACGCTGGAGGCCACCGGCGACAGCGACCCGTCGGGCTTCCTGGCGGGCGCGGGGATGAACACGTTCTTCACCGGACGGACGGCCGCGGACATCGGCGTGCGGCAGGACCTGCTGGAGGACGACAGGCTGCTGGCCACGGGGCTGGGGGACGCGGGCGTGGACAACCTGGCGATCGGGCGGATGGCGGCCCTTCGGGACACGCCGCTGGCGGAGTTGCGGGACGCGACGCCCGAGGACTACTTTCGCCTTCTGGTCACGGGCAACGGACAGAAGATCGCGATCCGCCAGGCGCGCCAGGAAGCGATGCAGAAGGTGGTTCAGCAGCTCGAGAGCCAGCGAGACAAGCTCAGCGGCGTGGACGTGAACGACGAGGCCGCCAAACTGATGGTCTTCGAGCAGATGTTCCAGACGATGGCGAGGTTCCTGGCCGCGCAGCAGAAGGTGGTGGACGGGCTGGTGGAACTGATGTGAGAGACCAGAGAGATGAGCATCGACGGTTGACGCGGTCAACCGGACCGGCACGGTCCGGCCCGTTCGGCTCCGGCGTGGAAGCTGGTAGCTGGAGGCTCCTATGAGCGGTTGGGGTTCGATCTACAACAACTCGCGGCTGGCGCTGGCGCAGCAGACGAACCTGCTGGCCAAACTCCAGGAGCAGATCTCCAGCGGCTCCCGGGTGAACCGCGCCTCGGACGCGCCGGTGGACGCCCTGCGCATCATGCAGCTCCGGGCGCAGTCGGGCCGGGCGGCCGACTACGACACGAACATGCGTGAAGTGGTCCGTATTCAGGAAGTCGGCTATGACGTGATCCAGAGTCTCTCGTCCACCATTCAGGACGTGCTGCAGAAGCTGGAACAGGTGTCCAGCGACACCTACAACTCCGATTCCCGGCAGATCATCGCCCAGGGCGTCGACTCGGCCCTTCAAGAGGCCCTCATGCTCGTCAACACGCGCAGCCTGGGGCGCTACATCTTCAGCGGCGTCCGCACCGACGTGCAGCCCTACGCCGCGCGGATGGACGGCCAGTATGTTTCCGGCGTCACGTACCAGGGCGGCGCCGACGAATTGATGGTGCCCGTGGCGCCAAACCTGGAGATGCCCGGAACGCTGGCGGGCGGGCAGATGTTCGGTCTGGACAACCGCCAGCCGGCGACGTTCAGCGGGACGACCGGGGCCGCGGCCGGACCGGGCACCAACAGCGTGACCGGTGACGTCGTGCTGAAGATCGTCCACGACGAAACGACGGTCGTGAGCGATCCGGATTCCACCGGCCTGGCCGTTTCGGCAATCGGCGGAGGCGCCGATAGCGCGCTGGGGCGCTACGAGGTGACGGTGGACGTGCCCAACGGCCGCATCAAGCTCGCCGATGGCGACTGGGTCGCCTTTGACGGAACGGAGACATCGTTGACCGTCGCCGACGCCGGCGGCGACGTGGTGCATCTGGACGTCACGCACCTGGCCGCCCTGGCCGCTCCGGCCGTCGTGACGATCCAGTCCAACGGCACGATGTCCATCGGCGACGGCCCGGTCACGGCCCTGTCGGACTTCACGCAGCACAACGTGGCCGTGCTGGATTCGGACGGGCGCGTGCTGTACGTGGACGCGACGGGCATCCGGCGAGCCGGCAGCGACCTGGCCGGCAACGCCGGCACCGGCGACCTGTTCGGCACGCTGATCTACGCCCGCGACCTGCTCCTGGGGCGGATTCAGGTGCCGGGCGTGCAGCCCGGACAACTCGTCACCCAGGCTGTGGAGACGCTGCGCGGCATCCTGGGCGGCGTGACCCGCGCGATGACGACGACCGGCTCGCGGCTGCAAGCGATGGACACGCTCCAGACGAGCATGGAATCGATCCGCATCGTGGCCGACGACCAGGCGGCCAAGGTCGAGGACGCGGACATCACGGACCTGGCGACGCAGTTGGCTCGCACGCAGACGCTGTACGAGATGACCCTCCAGACGGCGGCGAAGCTGCTTCAGCTCAACCTGCTGGACTTCCTGAGGTAGGGCGCACATCCGGGCATGGTCCGGGAAGTGCCGCCCGGTGGCACAACTCCCCAGAGCTGTGGATCCCGGAAGCCGCAACTCGGAGAGTTGCGCCGCCCGGACCTGAACCATGCCCGTATCCCTCGACAATGCCCCCGTGGAGCGCTGGAGTTCGCGGTCCGCGCCGGGCTTGGCGACAACCGGCCCGCGAGTTTCCTGGCGCACGGCCTGTCCAGAATCTTTACATCGGCGCCGAACGCGGCGACAGGTTGCCTGTTTCTCCTCGGAAATCGACGATTGGCGATCGGCAATCGCCAATCCCCTCGCCCGGCACGAAGATTGCACTCCCATGGGCGTGAGCAGTTCATGCACAACGACGGACCACCATGGGCGGGCGCTGGAGCTTGCCCGCGACGGGCGCCAGGAGCAGGCCCTGTTGCGATTGCGCGAGCACCTGTTGGATCATCCCTTCGACGCCGAGGCGCTCAACGACGCCGGCGTCCTGCTCCACGAGTTGGGCCGGCACGGCGAGGCCGTGGAGCACCTCCGCAAAGCGGTCGCCCGGTTCGCGCCTCCCGCCCCGCCTGAGGCGCTGGCCAACCTGGCCGAGGCCTACATCGCCGCCGATCGCGCCGTCGATTCCCTGGGGATCCTGGAGCGTCTCCGGGTAGCCGGCGCTCTGCAAGTTGACCTGGCCAACCGAGCCGCGGGCGCCATGCTCAACGCCGGCGACGCCGCCGCGGCGGCCGAGGCCGTGCTCTGCTCGCTGAAGGCCTGTCCCGACCAGCCGCCCCTGCGGGGCGTGCTCGACGAGTTGCGCCACATCCAGTACCGCGACCTCATGGAACTCGGCGACAGCTACGCTTCGCTCGAGCAGGCCGACTTCGCCGGCGACTGCTACCGCGAAGCGGCCGTGCTGGAACCCCACCGCAGCCAGCCCCACGTGGGGCTGGGCATCCTCGCCCTCCAGGCCGGCAGGTACGCCGAAGCGCGGGACTCCTTTGCCGCCGCGGCCGCACGCGACGCCCGATGCTCCGAGGCCTACGGCGGGCTGGCGATGGTATACCAGCAGCGGCAGGACTTCGCCGCGGCCCTGGAGATGTACCTGCGCTGCCTCCAACTCAACCCCGACAATCTGGTGGCGCTGCTGGGACTGTTCCAGACTTCCTGCCGCATGGGCACCTTCGCGAAGGTCATCCACTTCCTCCAGGTCTACCTCGACCGTCACCCAGGCGACACGCCGGTGCTCTTCTGCCTGGCCACCCTCTACGCCCGCGACGGGCGGCTGCGGCATGCCGAGAAGGCCCTGCTGGACGTGCTGGCGCTGGAACCGGGCAAGCAGGAGGCGGCCGACATGCTTCAGGCCGTGCGGGCCGACCTGCGAGGAGCGCAGCGATGACCCCGCCGCCCCAGGCGCCCGTCGACGTGGAGGCGCTGCTGACGCGGATCGAGGCTGAACTTCGCCGGCAGAACGACGACCTGGAGGAGCTTCAGCCCTCCGACGCCCAGTCGCTGGGCCGCGACGTGGAGTTGCTGGCTGGCGCGTTCTCGCGTCGCCCGCCGAACGCCGCGCAGGCGCGGCGAATCGCCCAGGTGCGATCTCTGCACCAGAGACTGTCGCTCGCCCTCGCCCAGCGCCGCGGCGAACTGCTCGAAAGGTTGGCGAGGATCGGCACGGGGAAGAAGGCTGCCCGCGCCTACGGCCGCAACGCCGCGACGTGAGACCCGCCCGGGTCCCGCGGGGGTCCTGCCTTCATTCCTTGCCGGACGCCACGTTCCCCGGCCCGCTTTCGGTCCCACCGGTCACCGGCCCGGCCCCAGCAGCTTCTCCGCGTTGCGGCGGGTGATCTTCTCATACACGGTGGGCGGTATCTGCTTGTCGTCGCGCATCGCCGCAAGCAGGCCCATCAGCGGCGGGGGCAGGACGCCGCCTTCGGGGAACAAGTCGGTGCCGAACAGCAGCCGGTCCTGGAATTCCCCCACGAACGCCGCCGCGTGATCGCGGTCGCGGGCCAGCGCGTTATACCCGCTGTGGCCGCACAGGTCGCCGAGCAGGTTGGGGTATCGTCGCATGAGTTCCACGACACGTCCCGGCCGAACCGCCCCATCGGGGTAGCCGCCGCGAATCTCGGGCGTCACGTCGGCTGAGATCTCCGACCAGAACGGCTGCGAGTGGCCCAGCAGCGTCAGACGGGGGAAGCGTTGCAGCACGCCCTCCAGCCGCGGCAGGCCGGGATCGTCGTAGAGGCCGTACTTCCCGCCGCCGAGTGTTGTGGCCACGTGGAACAGCAGCGGCAGGTGCAGGTCCTGAGCGGCCGCGAACACCGGCTCGTTCCGCGGGTCGTCGAAGGCGATGTTCGGCACGTACTCGCCCACGCCGCGAGCGCCCTGGCCTGCCCAACGCTCGATCATCCGCCGCGGGTCCCGCCCGGCCGCCGCCTCGACCCGCGGGTCCAACGCCACGAACGGCACGAACCGGCCGCCGAAGTGGCGGCAGATTTCGACGACATCCTCGGCCGTCTCGCCCGATCCGTCGTCGCCCGCCCGCCATTCGGGGCCGACCATGCTCATCACGGCCGCTCGCTCGATGCCGAGGTCGTCGAGCCTGGCGATCAGCTTCCGCGCGTCGGCGAGGCAATCGCCGGTCCCTCCCCTCCGCCCGCAGTGAACGTGAATGTCAAGGAACATCAGGTATCCGCCTTCTTGCTTCTTGATCTTCCGCCTTCGCCGGGGCCTCTGCCGGCGCGTCGCCGCATCGACCTGTGCCTTTCGGGCGGCGCAGTTCCGCGCCTTGGGCCAGCAACGCATCCTGGAGCGATGGAACATCCAGGGCTCGAGGCCGGCGGCCTTGCCGGCAGCACAGGGCAGCGGCGACGCCCGCCGCGGTGGTCCAGCGACCTTCGGCTCACAGGGATCCTGGACAAACCTGGGGGTCTGGCCGCACGGGACCCCATGGTACGCGACGGCATGGCCGGGGGCAACGACCGCCCTGGGAGCCCGCCCTTGTCGGACCGGCCTCCGCCCGACCTGCCCGTGCCTTCCGGACAGGCCGGGAACGCCGCGGTCTCGATACACGCTGGTGGTCCATCACGCCGTTGCGGCGTTCCGTAACCACCGCCCCCGCGTCGGGTTGAAGAGCTTGGCACGCCATCGCAATCACAATCACAACTGAAGAGGAAGGGTAACGCACATGAACGGGCAGCCCATCTCACGCAGGCAGTTGCTTAAGGATGCCGCAACCGCGGCGACCGTGGCGGCCGGCGCCGCCGCCTTGGCACGGGTTGCGGCCGGCGCCTTGCCGGCCACCGAGCCGTCCGGCCCCCACGCTGACCTCGACAAAGCCCGCAAGACGGCCAGCTACAACAGCCAGATGGAGTACCGCCGGCTCGGCAAGACCGGGTTGTGGGTCTCGGCGGTGTGTCTGGGCGGGCACTGGAAGGGCATGCAGCGCGTGCTCAAGGGCCCGGCGCCGGGGCTTGGCTCGTTCGTCACGGGGAAGGACGGAGAGGAACTCCTCAGGAACCGCCACGACGTCATCACTCGCTGCGTCGAACTGGGAATCAACTACGTCGACGCCTGCACGATGGGCGAGGTCTCCGCCTACGGCCCGGCTCTGAAGGGCCGGCGCGAGGCCATGTACATGGGCTTCGCCATGTGGCCGCACTGCCCGCGCGACCGCAAGAACTACTCCACCGCCAAGGCCATACTCGGGGCCATGGAGGAAGGAATGAAGGCCGCTCAGGTCGACTACGTGGACGTCTATCGCCTGGTGGCCGACGAGCGCGGCAGCCGGCACACGCAGACCGAGATCGACGAGATGATCGCCGCCCTCGACAAGGCCAGGAAGGACGGCAAGGCCCGCTTCACCGGCATTTCGTCGCACGATCGCAATTGGCTGAAGATGCTCATCGAGAAGTACCCCGACCAGATCCAGGTCGTGCTGTTCCCCTACACGGCCGACACGAAGGAACTGCCCAAGGACAGCATCTTCGAGGCCGTGCGGAAGCACAACGTCGGCACGTTCGGGATCAAGCCCTTCGGCAGCGCGTCGCTGTTCAACGCGGGGAAGACACAGGAGGAGAAGGACAAGCTTGCCCGCATGGCCATCCGGTACATCCTGCACAATCCGGCGATGACCGCTCCCATCCCCGGCATGGCCAGCCTCGCCGAGGTGGACAACATGGCCCTGGCGATCAAGGAACGCCGCCAGTTGGACTCGGCCGAGAAGGCCCAGTTGGACAGCGCCTGCCGCGAGATGTGGGCGTCGTTGCCCAGCGATTACCAGTGGCTGCGCCAGTGGCGGAACGTCTAGATCCGAGAGCCGGCGATGCGCCCCGGTTCGCCTCGCTCGTTGACGTACGGAGCCGGGCTGCGCCCTGGCCTATGGCTGCTTCGCCATGGCCTTCTGGTGCTGCCCAATGAGGCAGGTGCGCGACTTCTCCAGGGCGGCCGACACTTCGTCGGGCGCCGGCTCGCAGTGCATGGGCTGATTAACGTATACGCGATTGGCGATTTCAGACACGACCTTCAGCATCGGCGCCAACTCGGTCCTGCCGATCCCCGGAAGCTGCCGCGTTCCGCCCGCCGCCCGCCTGTTGCCAGGCATGGAAGAACAGGAGTTCCTTGCCGGCCACGCGAATGGCCTCCTCGACGGATTGCCTGGCCGCCTGAAGGTGGTACGGCGCCAGGGCAATTCCCGCGCGATTGTGGACACTGTAGCACCGTTACCGGGGTTCTGGGGGTTCGGTTGTCGGCCGAAACGCGGCAAACAAAGAAGGTTATTGCTTTGCCCACTTGCCCGGCGGGGTGGTGTCTGCTCTTCAGCCTGAAAGGCTGAGATAGTACAGCCCAGGGCAACGCCCTGGGAATGGATGCCCAGAACAGCAAGCCCTGAAAGGGCGAAAGGTGCGCCAGGCGAAGCCTGGGCAAGGAGGAGTGCGATGTAGAAGACAAAGCATGAAAACCTTGCAATGGGACCCAGCGGGAAACCCATCCCGCCCGGCAAAGCGTAGCCAGCAGCCGGAA
>CAYWTX010000574.1:0-2310 GCA_964461295.1 uncultured Planctomycetaceae bacterium
CGCAGAAGCCGTGCTTCACCCCGGCGGCGATGGCATACTCCCTGCCGCCATGCGTCCATCGCACCGGCGAGCACGTCTTGGCCGCCCCCTCGCCCACCGGCCCCCAGGCTCGCCTGCCGTCGGCCTCGCTCAGCCCGATCAGCCCGCCGGCGTTGTCGTTGCACACCACCACGCCGGCCACGACCAGCGGCGCGGCGCAGAAATCCTGGTTCGCCCGCGGCATCGTGCGCTGCCGCTTGCCCTCCTCCTTCCGCTTGCGGAACGTCGCGGCCGAGTCGCCCACGTCGCTCCGCCAGGCCTCCTTGCCGCTGGCGGCGTCCACGCCGAACACGCCGCCGCCAGAACCGATGAAGTATGCCCGCCCGCCCGCCACGGCCGGCGTCATCAGCGGCCCGGCCAGCCCATGGTTGTAGTTGATCCCCGTGCCCTGGAAACTCGTCCGCCACAGCGTCCGCCCCGTTGCCGCGTCGACGCACAGCAGCACGTCGTCGGCGTCGATCAGGTACTTCCGCTGCGCCTTGACCTCCATGCTGCCGCGCTTCGTCGGGATCTGTTCCATGAACTCGCCGCCGCTGGGCACGAAGTACGCCATGTACACTCGCCCGCCCGCCACCACCGGGCTGGCGTACCCGCCGCTGAGCTCCGCCTTGCTCGAGTTGCTCCACAACCAGGCGTCCGGGGTGCTCTCCTGGCTCTTCCACACGAGGCGAGCCCTGTGCAAATCCTCCACCAGCGCCGCACCGCTGTCGACGCCCGTGCCCCCGCCGGTCCCGCGCCAGCACGGCCAGTGGCTCCCTGCCGCCAGGGCCTCTCGCCGCTCGACGGCCTGCCACGGCTCGCGCCGCCCGCTCACCGCGCCGGCGGCGGCGCGGGCCGCGAACGACCCGCTGAAGCCGCCCACCACGTTGGCGTCGGTCACCGAGCCGTCCACCACGCACCGCAACTGCTCCGGCGCGGGGCCCTTGCCCGCCCAACCGAGGGCTTCCACCGTCACGCTCAGTTCCCCGGCCACGCGCCCGCCCTCCAGCTCAAGCTTCTCCGCCGCCACCGGGTGCGCCGTCAGCGGCCGCTTGGGGCACACCGCGTACGCGCCGGTCACGCGCCCGCCTTCGCCCTCCAGGTACAGTTCCAGATCCTGCCCGCCCATCGCCCCCGGCAGCGTCACCACCGCGGCCAGGGCGTTGGCGTCGCCCGCGCCCACCGGCACGGCCGTGCCGGTCACCGCGCCGCCTTCGGTGTGCGTGGCCGTGCGGCGGATCGTGTGCGTGCCGCGAACGCGGTTGCACGCCACGGATGCGTCGATGGTCCACGTATGGGTGCGGTCTGGCGACGTAAGGAAGCCCGACCGATCGGTCGTGCACGTCAGCGTGCCGCGCAACTGCTTGCCGTCGTAGGCGAGGTCGATGCGGTCGACCTTGCCCGTCCAGTGCGGCGTGGGCTTGCGGTCCGTCGTGGCCGACACGTTCGCGTCGCTCGCCTTGCCGCCGTCCAGCGCGAACGTCACGAGCATGCGCCCGATGGCGGGACTGGCCGCCTCCAGCGCGCCGTCCAGCAGCAGCTCCAATCGCACCGCCCTCTTCGGCGTCGCCCGCGCCGCCACGCGACCGTTCAGGGCGCCCATGACGTTGGGATCGGCCACCCGCCCGCAAACGGCCCGGTACGTCCCCGCCATCGCCACGGACCCATCGGGGCCGGGCTTGGCGCCCGCCTCCGGGCCGACATCCACCGCCAGTTCAAACGGGCTGTAGTTGACGACGGCCCACATCGTGCCAGCCATCCGCCCTGCCGCGTCGATCCGCACGCCGGAGGTGTTGGCGTCGTAGCCGATGTTGCCGATGCTCGGCGCCGTCGCCCACGACTGCACGATCCGCCCGCCGGCGGCGCGCACGTGAAGCATCAGGTCGCCGCCGTCGCGCATCGCCTTGCGCAGGGCGAGGGTGTACGCGCCGTCGGATGGCTCTGCCCCGAACGCGGGAATCGCGATCACAACAGCACAAACCAGGGGCAGGATGCAAGGTGTTCGCATACTGGTGCAACCCCGATACTCCGCCTTCGGTTCGCGGGACCGCTTCGTGGACGACATGGAGGATCCCCGCCTGAAGAAAAAGGGCCCGGACGCGCCATTCGTTGCGTTCGGGCCCGTCCACGCAGCCCGTTGAAGGCGCCAGGTATTCCTTCACGGGACTGCGGGTCTTCGCTTCACCCCATTGTATCGGATGTTCCAGCAGAATCTGGCAGGCTGGCGGCGGTTAACTGCTTGTACATTCAGTGAGTTGTACGCCTGGACGGCAGCTTCTTTCTGGTGGCTAC
>CAYWTX010000575.1:0-24707 GCA_964461295.1 uncultured Planctomycetaceae bacterium
CGACGTCAGGATCGGCACGCCGTTGGCCAGCATCGTGCCCAGGATGCGGCAGAACCGCGCGATGCTCACCGTCCGCAGCACCCGCCCCATCAGCGGCGCCCGCAGCCGATACCGTTCCCACACCAGCTTGCCGCGCGGGCTCTTCACCAGCGACGCCAGGCCCGCCGCCGCCAGGCCCACCCCCGCCAGCAGCGCCACGTAATGCTCCCGCAGGATGTCGCTCAGGCCGAACATGATCCGCGTCGGCAGGGGCAACTGCGCCCCGGCCAGCAACGCCTTGAACTGCGGCACGAACCACACCAGCAGGCCGGTGATCACGATCCCGCCGATCGACACCAGCAGCGTCGGGTAGATCATCGCGCCGCGAACCTTGCTGCGCAGCTCGTCGATCCGCTCGATGAACCGCGACAGGTTCGCCATCACGTCCTCGAGGAACCCGGCCTTCTCGCCGGCCTTCACCATCGCCACGTGCAGCCCGGGGAAGATGTCGCCCTGCTTGGCCATCGCGTCGGCCAGGGCGTCGCCGCCGGACACCTCGTCGCGCAGTTGCAGCAGCACGCGCTGAACGCCAGGCTTCACGCCGGCCCGCGCGATCGTCTCCAGCGACCGCAGCAGCGGCACGCCCGCCTTCATCAGGTCCGAAAGCTGCCCGTACGCCGTGCCCACGTCCCGCAGGCGAACCTTTCCCTCGCGCCGCGCCGCTCGCTGCTCCGTCACCGAGATCGGATACAACTGGCGCTCGTCCAGCGAGCGCACCACGGCCGACTCGCTGTCGGCCTGAACCACGCCGACGACCTGGTCGCCGGCGGCGCTTCTCGCTGTGTACTGGAAAGTCGCCATATGGCTTACTGGTCACCTGGTCACCTGGTTAACTGGTTAACTGGTTGACTGGTCAACCAGTCCGCCAGTTAACCAGGCAACCGCACTACGCGCGGGTGCTCCGCATCACCTCTTCCGGCGTGGTGATGCCCGCACGAACCTTGATCCATCCGTCTTCACGCATCAATCGCAGGCCCTCGGCTTTCGCGGCCGCCACAATCAGGTTCGCCGGCGCCCGCACCATGATCTTCTCGCACACGGCGTCGCTGGCGACCATCAACTCGAACAGGCCCGTCCGCCCGTGATAGCCCGTGCCTCGACACTTGCGGCAACCGGCGCCTCGCCAGATCTTCTGCCCCGGCGGCAGGTCGAAGTCCTTCGGCAGCAGGCTGCGGTCCAGGTCCCACGGCTCCTTGCAGTGCGGGCAGATCGTCCGCACCAGCCGCTGCGCCATCGCCGCCGCCATCGTGCTGCTCACCAGGAACGGCTCGATCCCCATGTCCAGCAACCGCGTCGTCGCCGAGCAGGAGTCGTTCGTGTGCAGCGTGCTGAACACCAGGTGCCCCGTCAGTGCCGCCTGGATCGCCGCCTCCGCCGTCTCCAGGTCGCGAATCTCGCCGATCATCACCACGTCCGGGTCGTGCCGCAGAATCGCGCGCAGCCCCCGGGCGAACGTCATGTCGATCTTCGGCATCACCTGGATCTGGTTCACGCCGTTCAGTTGATACTCCACCGGGTCTTCCACCGTCAGAACCTTCAACTCCGGCGAGACGATCGCCTGCAAGGCCGCGTACAGCGTCGTCGTCTTCCCGCTGCCCGTCGGCCCGGTCACCAGGATGATCCCGTGCGGCCGCTTGATCAAGTCCTCGAAGACCGCGAACGTGTCCGCCGCCATGCCCAACTGAGGCAGCGTGAACAGCACCGTGCTCTTGTCCAGCAGACGCATGACGATCCCCTCGCCGAACAGCATCGGGATCACGCTGACGCGCACGTCGATCTGCCGACCCCCCGCCATCAGCTTGATCCGCCCGTCCTGCGGCAGACGCTTCTCCGCGATGTTCAGGTTCGCCATGATCTTGATGCGGCTGATGATCGCCGCCTGGAACCGCATCACCTGCGCCGGCACCGACGCGTCGTGCAGCACGCCGTCGATCCGGTAGCGGATCGACAAGCCCTTCTCGTAGGGCTCGATGTGAATGTCGCTGGCCCGCTCGTGCACCGCCTCCAGGAAGATCTCGTTGACCAGCTTGATGACGCTGGCCTCCTGGGCCATCTCCAGAAGGTCGTCGCTCTCGCCTTCCTGGTCCTTGACGACCTCCAGGTCGTCCGTGCTCATCATCTCGTCGAGCGTCTCGCCGCCGACGCCGAAGTTCGCCTTGATGACCTTGAGGATGTCGTCCTCGCACGCCAGGACCGGCTTGACCTCCAACCCCGTCAGCATCCGAATCTCGTCGAAGGCGTACAGGTCGAACGGGTCGTTCGTCGCGACGGTGAGCCGGCCGTTCTCCCGGGCGACCGGAATCATGTGCTTGCGATGCACCAGCCGCGGCGGCAGCGCCTTCAGCGTGTCCACGTCGATCTGCACCGCCGTCAGGTCGATCATCGGCATGTGGAACTGCTCGCTCAGAATGTGCAGCACGTCCTCCTCGCCGACGGCCCCCAGCTTGATCAAGGCGCGGTCCAGCCGCATGCCGGTCTTCTTGCGCAGCTCCATCGCCGCCGTCAAGTGCTCCGGCGTGATCAGGCCCTTCTCGAGCAGTACTTCCGCTATGCCCATGGTCTCGCCGTCTTGTCAGGCCCGGCCACTTCCGTGGTCCCGGAACGCCTCAACACTTGCCAGAACTGGCTCCCACGCCCTCACCGTCGGCAACGTCCGCCAACCTGTGTTCTCCTCGATTCTTGAACCGTTCTCCTTCTGGCAAAGTTCCGAAACTTTGCGCAAACTCAACCGCTGGTCGGGTCGCCTCTCAAGGGCACTTCCAGCGTTCTGCGCGTGGAGTCCCCGCGCCTTTCACCCCTACTTGAGTTGGCCGGCGCGGAGGTTTAGACGACCGCTGCCGCGCTCGGCTCAGAGCTTGTGAAAGAATTGGCACTCGCTGGGTTGCCCGCGCTGAAGGCTTTCTGTCCCCCTTCGGGGCTCTATGCTTACTTGCCTGCATACCAGGGGCTTACGCCCCCGGCCAAATCCTCGACGCCCCTGCGGGGCGAAGAGGGACGAGGCCGCTCCTGCGATTCTTTCACAACCTCTCAGATGGCCCGTCCCGGCCGGGTTGGACGCTCCTGCCCCCGCTCGCCAGAGCCGCCACCGACCCGCGCGCGTCACTTGTCCTGCGGCGCCGGCCCCGGCCCCGCGCCCCCGATGATGATCCTCGTGGCGCCCCCGGGCCCAGGAATCACCGTCGCTCCGCTGGGGTCGCCGCCGACGATCATGGCCCCCGCGCCCCCCAGGCCAATCATCGCGCCCGAAGTGCCGCCCATGCCAACCATCCCCGGGATCGACGGTTCGCCCGTATCGCTCCGCATCTTCGACCGCTCCTCCTCGTTGAGCTTCCCGTCGCCGTCGGCGTCATACTTCTTCAGCATCTCGGCCTGTCGCTTCTCGTTGTAGACCCTCCACTCCTCGGGCGTGGTCTTCCCGTCCCCGTCGGCGTCGGCCTCCTTCGACTGCTTCTCGCGCCACTTCTTCCAGTTTCCGTAGTACTCCTGCGCCAGCCTCTGCTGCTCGGCCCTCGCGACCGCCGTCTCCTCCTCGTTCAACTTCCCGTCCCCGTCCTTGTCGTACTTCTTCACATACTCCTGCCGGGCCTTCTCGCCGGCCTCGCGACGGGCGGCCTCATCCTTCTCCATGGCGGCCCTCTCCTCGTCATTGAGCTTCCCGTCGCCGTCCTTGTCATACCGCTTGATCCGCCACTGCTCCGCCTGATCGGCCCACATGGCCTTCATCTCTTCCGAACTGAGCTTGCCGTCTCCGTCCTTGTCGTACTTCTTGATCTGCTCGCCCGAGGGCTGCCAGCCCTGGAACCTGGCCATGCCGCCGCCGGGCAGTTTCATCGTCCAGCCGCCGTTGGCGTCGCGCGTGGCGCCTGTGCCGCCCGACACCCATGGCCCTCCGACGGGCCCCGCGCCGCCCAGCCCCGCGGGCGCAACGCTCATGACCGGGCGCGGCGCGATCGTCGCGCCGGGCACCTTGCCCGCCACCAACCCCTCGGCCGCCTTCTCACGCTCCGCCCCGGCCAGCTTCCCGTCCTTGTCCGCGTCGAACTCCGCCAGCACGCGCTTGCGCAGGTCCTGGCGATACGCGTCGGCCTCGAACCAGTCGAGCGTCCCGTTGCGGTCCTTGTCGAACTTCAGCATCTCCGACCACGAATCAAAGCCGCGCAGGAACGACTTGTCCTTGCCCGCCGCCGCCTTGAATTCGTTGGCGTCCATCTCATTGTCCGCCCCCGCCGCCGCGAAGAACCTCGCCTTCTCCGCCGCCGCGTCGTACGGATCGACCGCGTCCTTCAGGATGTCCGGCTTTACCGCCGGCACCCCACCCGGACTCGCCAGCACGACAGGCCCCACCGGCAGCACCAACGCCGCCAGAAGCCACAACCCCGCCGCACCGACCCTCGACGACCCTGTGCCCGAAGCGTTCACGATCATCTTCAATCTCCTTCTGATCGAGTTGACGTTTCCAATACCGCTCGCCGCCGCCAAACGCGGCGGCGCCGTGTCCGACAGGAATTCCGCCACCGTCAGCAGCGCGCCGGCATACTCGCGCCGCCGCCCCGGCATCGCGCCAACGACCATCGCGTCGCAGCAGGCCTCCTCGGCCCTGTGCAGTTGCCGCAACGCCAGCCACACGGCCGGATGCCACCAGTACAACCCCAGCACCGCCATCTCCAGCAGGCGCACCCAGTGGTCGCGCCGCTTCAGGTGCGCCAGCTCGTGCGCCAGCACCGTCGCCAGCGCCGGCCGATCCATCCGCCCCAGCAGCGCCTCGGGCAGGTAGACCCGCGCCGAGCGCCCCGCGAACCACAGCAGCGGCGGCACCCGCGCTGGCAGCACCAGCACCGGCGGCGAACCCGCCAATCCCAGACGCCGCGCCAAACCATCCGCCAGCCGCTGCACCTCGCCTCCCGCCGGCCGCGCCAGACGCAAGATTCCCTTCAGCCGCCGCATCCGCACAACCAGCACCACCGTCCACGCGGCCGTGCCGGTCGCCCAGACCCCCGCCGCCATCGCCCACCACGGCAAGTGGGGCCCCGTTGCCTTTGCCGTCGCCGCGCCCGACGTTGGCGCCGCGCCCGCCGCCGCGGGCGCCGCGGGCGATCCCGCCATCGCGTCGGGCATCGCGACCGCCGCGGGCACATCCGGCGCCGCCGCCGGCGCAATCGCCAGCGGCAAGGCAATCCCCACGATCGGCGGCGTCACCAACTTCAGCAGCACGATCAGCCACAATGCGTGCACTATCCCCGGCCGGCGGCATAGCCGCCCGACGGCCAACGCCACCACGGCCAGTACCGCGGCCGCCGCCGCGTTCGATAGCACGTTCTGCATGAAAGTTGTCACGGCCGGGCCTCCTGCCGCTTCCGCTCCGCGGGCCCCGACGACGACTCGTCCAGCAACTTCCGCAGTTCCTGCCGCTGGGCCGCACTCAGCCGCGCCGGCTGAACCAGATGTACCAGCAAGGGAGTGAGCGATCCGCCGCACAATCTGTCGGCCAGTTCCTCCAGCCGCCCGCCGATGAGTTCCTCGCGGGTCACGACCGCCTCGAAGCAGTGAGCCCGCACCGCGCGGTCGCGCCGCACGCATCCCTTCGCCTCCAACCGCTCCAGCAGCTTCTGCACCGTCGCGCACTGCGACGCCCCGGCCGACGCGTACACCTGCTCGGCCAGACGCCGGATCGTGCACGCGCCCTGGCGCCAGATCACCTCCAGCAGGGCCAATTCCGCATCCGTCACTCGCTTGGGCAACACGCGATGCTCCCTTCGCCGTTCGTCAGACACGCTGCCTGACCGCCAACATAAGACATAACGTCTGAGACGCCGCCCCTATTTCACTCGCCGAAAAAAAAACCTCTGCCCCGGGACCCCCGACGAGAAGTGAACGCCCCCGGCCCTGCCGCGCTTCCCGAAAACTGGGTATCCACGTGACTCAACCGGGGCGGGCTTGCGATGTGGCACGGGCGTCTCGCCCGTGTGTGGCATGGGCGAGACGCCCATGCCACGCCGGAGCCCAGGTTGAGTCAAGTGGATACCCAGTTCCCGAAATGGCCCTGTTGTCAGAAGAAGCTTCGGGCGCACCCGGCGCCATGGTGACCAGTGCGATCCGGTCGGCCGATCGCGCATGCCGACGGCGACGGCACGTCGATCGGGCCGCAAGCAGTCGGCCGGGGCCGCGGCGCGGCGACCGGACAGGAACAACCGGGCACGATCGGCAGAGCGATGGCTTGCGCGGATGAAGCGATGCACGCGCTCCGCCGCTCTGCCTGCCGTGCCCGGCTGTTTCGCCCGGCTCCGGGCAGGCAAGTCTTGTTGCCCCTCTCGCCGCGATTGGCGGCGATCAGGCCTTCGCGCGACGCCTGCGCAGAACGGACAGGCCCGCCCCGGCCGCCAGCAGAAGCATCGAGCCCGGCTCGGGGCACTGTGGATTCAGGTTCCAGAACATGCCGATGGGTTCGCCGGCGTTGAGCACCTCGCAGACCAGCAAGGACTCGAAGTCCGGGTTCGAGAATTCCGGAAGAACCACGTCCACGAACACATCGAAGAACGAGTCGGGCCCCCCCATCATGAACTCGTCGGTCAGTTGTATCGGCTGGGAGCCCTTGCCCGGGTAGCCTGGTATCCCTCTCCACGGGGTCACCTCGTAGGCCGACAACTCCGGGTGATTCACGAACAGTTCCCGGTTCAGGTCTTCCAGACCCAGCTTGGAGGCCGGGATATTGCGGAACGTGCGAATCTTGGTCCAGCCGGCTTCGGGGGACATCTCCCCCCGTGCCAGACGTTCCCTGTAGTACTCCGGCGGCATCCACAGTTCGAAGTGGATGGCCGGATCGCTGCCCGTCCGAACCTGCGTGATCTCATAGCTGATGGCGATACTTTGCGGCCCGCCGGGCACCACGGGCACGGGCCCGAACTGGTCGGTCCAGTATGCGTTGAGAATCCGCCCGCTGTTGGTCATCTGCATGCCCACGTGCAGCAGCCCGTCGGGGTTCACCATCCCGCCGCTGAACGTGATCATGGTTTCGTTGCCCGGATGGCTGGCCAGGAACTCGCCGTGCTGCACGTTGATGACGTTGAACGGCGCGCCAAAGTACTGCGGCGGAACGAAGTTCGGGTTGGCGACGATGACCTCGAAGTTCGTACACAGTTTAGTCGTCTTGTTGATGAAATCGATGTTGAGCCACGCATCGTGGTCAATGATCGTCTGCTGCGCCGACGCCCCGCCCGCCGCCATGGCCAAGGCCAGCGCGCCTGCCAGTCCTGCAATCGCAATACCTCTCATGATCGCTCTCCTTCCAAAACAACCGTTGGTTCCTCACCTTCCACAGGCATCGCCGACCCTCAGCGATGGTGCCAGCCGCGGGCGCCCGTCGCGGACGCCAGTTGGCTTCGCCGCGAACGCCCCGACGCGGGGCCAATCGCGCTCCTCGACCCGTTCTCAGCGCGAGGAGCGGCTTCTTCCATGGTCGTCACCTCCTTCCTGCTCATCGGCGGCGGCCCGACGGACCGTGGCCGCTGGCGGAACACTCCAAATCCGATATGTCATCTGGACTTCGCAGCGATCCCAGTACCGCGTGCGGTCTCGTCTCCGCCCGCGGCCGCGCCCGGTTCGCCCGTCTTCGTTTGTGAGTTGCCGTCTCAGCGGGGGCAGACCGACGCCCTTGCCAGCGTCCGCTCGGACCGGCGGCCAGAGACGCCAACCGCCAAGGCAAGGAGACCACGTGCCGATGGTGTGGGATCAACCGCTCTCACGGCATCTGCTCCTTGTTACGGAAGTGATTCCGATACATGGAAACTTGGCCGTGCGGCCTGAGGCAGGCAGCGCTGGAGCGAGTGGCGCTTCTGCCCTCGCGGTAGAACCCGCCGAAATGAGCGGGCTTAGTCCTCTCCGCCGTTTCCCCGCGCGGAGGTCGAAGCGCGCAGCATGATACTACTTTTCCTGTCATTGTCAAGCGAAAAGCCCGCGAAACTACCGGCTCCGGCTCGCGACGCCATCGGCCAGCGAAACTCCCCGTGATCCTCACGATTCCTCCATGCGGTCGGCCCACGTCAACCATTGAAAGGAACTGTTGCATGAGGAGAACCCACGCGGGAATCGTCGTGGCGGCCGTGCTGGCTGGTCTGGGCCCCGCCTTCGCCCCGGGCTTCATTCCAGCAGCCCGTCGGGCTAAAGAAAATGAACCGATGGTGCTACGGTCCCGTCCCTGGCGTGTTACACGAACATGGTCACTTCGTTCATTCGAGCAGCGATCGTGCTTCCAGTGATCTCCGCGTGTGCAGTCGTTGCCGCGACGATGGCTGCCCAAGCTGCCGACCCCAACCGCCCCCAGGAGCGAAACATGAACGATGGACCCACGAAGGTCAACTACGCAAGGCCATTCGAGCCGTTAGCGCGTCCGGCGTTCATCCCCCTGCCTCCCGGCGCCATCGAACCCGCCGGCTGGCTTCGCGACTGGTGCCTGACAGCCCGCGACGGATACACCGGGCACATGGACGAAGTCCACCAGGCTTTTCGCCAGGCATGGGCAGCCGACTACAAGATGACGGGCGACAAGCTGTTCTGGCCGAACGGAGGCTGGCCGTACGAAGGGGGCGGGTACTGGTTCGACGGCCTGGCGAGGCTGGCGTACGCCCTGCACGACGAAGCCCTCATCCGCCAGGCGAAGTCGCGGTTCGATGTTGTCGCCAACAACATGAACGCCAATGGCATCCTGTTCCTCTGGTGGCTGAACAAGAACGACCCCGCCGACGTGAGGGCCGCCGAGGGAAGGCACTACCGCGAGTCGGAGTGGCCCGTCTGGTCCAGCGGGTTGTTCGGGCGCGCGCTGGCCGGATACTACGCGGGCTCCGGCGATCAAGGCGCCCTGAAGGCGCTGGAGTCCGCCTACAGCGGCAGCACCGGGTGGGCGACGATGGAATGCTGGGGCGTCTCGAACGCCTGGCCGGCCCTTCAGGCCTACACGTGGACCGGCAACGCCACGATCAAGCAGGCCCTGACCGACCTGTTCGCCAGGGAGGGCGACGAGAAAAAGGCCTGGTCCTGGCAGCGGTATCGCAGAACGCCCAGCGAGAAGCCCGGGGCCGAGAAACCCGACCACGGGGTGCACTTCCTTGAGACCACGGCGGCCTCGGCCGTGGGCTACCTGTGGACGGGCAAACCGGAGTTCCTCAAGGCGGTCCTTGCCTGGGAGAACTTCGTCGAGCGCGACTGCATGCAACCCTTCGGCGTGTACGTGACCGACGAGTTCTACGGGCCGACCGGCGCGTTCCGCTCCACCGAAACCTGCAACGTGGGCGGCTACATGTGGAATCAGATTCTGCTGCTGACGATCACCGGACAGGCGGCCATGGCCGACAGGGTCGAGCGAGCCTTCTTCAACGCCGGCCCCGCCTCGGTGTCGCGAGACTTCAAGAGCCACGCCTATTTCCAGTCGCCCAATCGCATGGCCGACCAGTCGCTCCCGAAGCCCGGCCAGTGCACATTCAAACAATCGCATCACCCGTTGTGCTGCACCGCCGCCGCCAACCGCTTCCTGCCGCATTACGTTACACACATGTGGCTGGCCACCTACGACAACGGTCTGGCGGCCGCGCACTACGGCCCCTGCAAGGTCTCCGCCCTGGTGGCCGACCGCGTGCCGGTGGAGATCGAATGCCGGACCGACTACCCCTTCCGGGAGTCCGTCGAGATGGTTGTGAAGACGCCTCGCGAAACCATGTTTCCGCTCTCGCTGCGGATCCCCGGCTGGTGCAGAAGCCCCGTCGTGACCGTGAACCGGGCCGCCGTCGATGCGAAGGCTGGTCCGGGCGGTTTCGTTCGCATCCAACGAGCCTGGAAGACCGGCGACACGATCCGGCTGGAGTTCCCCATGTCGGTTCAGGTGACGACGGGGCGGGACAACAACCTCAAGCCTGCCGCGCCCTATGCCTCCGTCAGCTACGGTCCGCTGCTCTTTGCCTTGCCGATTCCTGATACCACCAACGCCAACACCCCCGACCCCGCCGCCAAATGGAACTACGCCTTCGCCCCGCAAGGCGAGGAACTGGGCGCCAACATCACCGTGCAGCGCACGGCGATGCCTCAAAAGTGGGACTGGCCGCTGGCGGCGCCCCTCAAACTACAGATGAACGCCGTGAGCTTCGACTGGAAACCCACCCACCAGCAGGCCCTGCCGTCCGCCCCCGTGACCGACGGCGAAGCCGAAAAAATCACGCTCATTCCCTACGGCTGCACCAAGTTCCGCGTTTCCATGTTCCCCGTTACCCGGCGAACATGGGAACTGGCCGAGCCGGCCAAGCCAACCCAGCCGGCAGCGAAGTGACGGTCGGGCTCGCCACTCGACACCCGACCCTCTCTTCAGAACGCCTGGCGTTCGGCCCTCTCGGGCACCCGGAACTGACGCCTCACGTGCTCCGGCGGCGCGATGATCCTGTCCGTCGGCGCCCGGATCACCCGCTTGGCCTCCATCCGCAGATACGCCATCTCCGGCGGCTCCGCCCGCGGCTCGTACACCGCGTCGTCGGCGAGCACCACCGCGAACCCGCGCGTCCGCAGCCCCACGGCCGCCTGAACGATGCTCGTGCTCAGCCCCGCCCCGCAAAGGATGAACGTCGTGGGCGGCAGTTCGGTGAGCAGCCGCTCGATCCGGGCGTGCGTGAAGATGTCCGTTGTCCGCTTCTCGATGATCACCTGGCTGTACCGTTTGAAGATGTGATCCGGCAGGTCGGTCGTGTTCCGCAGCCCCAGGTTGATCCGGCTGGGCATCAGCGTCCTGGCCAGCTTCTCCTCGCCCGGCGTGCCCTCGACGCAATGCGCGACGTCAACCATCGGGCCCTTCTCCCACGCCCGCACCCGAAGGACCGTGCTCAGCACAGGGATCTCGTTCGTCCTGGCCCACTGGAAGAGCCGGTAGATCTGCTTGGCGGCGACGGCGGCCGTGACGTTGAAGCAACTTCCGCCGGGGGCGAAGAAATCACGCTGCGTTTCGATGTCCAACAGAATCCTGTGAGTTGCCATGTCAGTCGCCTTCCTTCCTAGCGGGAGAACCGCCCCGCCGGCCCCTCCCGCACATCATTGTAGGCCCAACCGGCAAGACGCGTCCGCCGCTTCCCGATTCCCCGCCGGCCCCATAGGGCCAGCCCCGGTGCTGCCGCCTGCCGCCCTACACGTACTTCCGCGCCGTGCCCTTGCGGACTCCTTCCACCGCCGCCCGCATGCTCTCGGCCAGTGAGACCGCGTCCAGCCCCACCTCGGCTAGTTGCTCGCTTCGCGACGCGTGCGCGATGAACCGGTCCGGCAGGCCGATCAGCCGCACGTTGCCCGTCGGAAGGCCGCGAGCGGCCGCCAACTCCAGCACGGCCGAGCCGAATCCGCACGCCATCGCGTGGTCCTCGCACACCAGCACCGGCCTGCCGCCCTTCAGCAGGCGCGTGACCATGGCCACGTCCAGCGGCTTGGCGAAGCGGGCGTTCACCACGCCCGCGCCGATCGCTTCGGCAGGCACGGGGCCGGCGCCGCCGGCCGCCAGCGCCTCGGCGGCCTTCAGGGCCGGCTCGACCGTCGTGCCGTAGCACAGGAACGTGCCGTCCTCGCCGCCGCGGACCAGGCGCGCCTTGCCCATCTGGAAGGGCGGGCATTCACCCGCCAGGTCGACCGGCACCTGGTCGCGCGGGTAGCGAATCGCCGCCGCCGATGGGCACGCCAGCGCGAAGTCCAGCGCGGCCCGCATCTCGCCCGCGTCGGCCGGGGCCAGCAGAACCATCCCCGGCATCGACCGGAGGTAGGCGATGTCCATGAACCCGTGGTGCACGGCGCCGTCGCTGCCGACCAGGCCCGCGCGGTCCATGCACAGCACCACGCCGAGCCCCTGCAACGCGATCTCCTGGAAAATCTGGTCCATCGCCCGCTGCATGAACGTCGAGTAGATCGCCACCACCGGCTTCAGCCCCGCCCGGGCCAGCCCGGCCGACATCGCCACCGCGTTGGACTCGCTGATCCCCACGTCGATCACGCGGGCGGGGAACTGCTCGCGGAACGCCACCAGACCCGTGCCGTCGGGCATGGCGGCCGTCACCGCGACGACCTTCTCATCCCGCTTCGCGGCCGACACCAGCGCCTCCGAGAACGTCTCCGTCCAGCTCGGGCGCTCCGTGGAGGCGAAGACCGCCTGGCCGTTCTCCACCGTCCAGGCCGAGGGGCTGTGGAAGCGGCAGGGGTCCTCGACGGCATACTGGCAGCCGCGGCCCTTTTCGGTGTGCAGGTGCAACAGGGCCGGACGATCCATGCGGGCCAGGGCCCGAAGCAGGCGGATGAGCATGGGGATGTCGTGGCCGTCGACGGGCCCAAAATACGACACGCCGAGGGCGTCGAACACCTGCTCCCCGTGCAGCGTCGTGCGCAGCACGTCCTTGAGGTGGCGCAGCACCTCGGCCATCTCCTCGCCCAGCGGCAGGTGGGCCAGCAGCCGCTCGGTCGACTGCTTCGCCCTGGCGTACGGGCCGGCCATGCGGATGCGGTCCAGCACGTTGGCCATCGCGCCCAGCGAGCGGTCGATCGCCATCGAGTTGTCGTTCAGCACGATCAGGAACTGCCGCTGGAGCAGGTGCAGGTTGTTGATCGCCTCGAAGCTCAGGCCGTTGCTGATGGCCGCGTCGCCCACGACGGCGACGACCTTGGTGTCGCGCCGGGCGGCCTGGTCGGCCCAGGCCAGACCCAGGCCCGTGGAAATGGCCGCGCCCGCGTGACCGGTGGCGAACAGGTCGTACTCGCTCTCGGAGGGCGACGGAAAGCCGCTCAGCCCGCCGCCGCGGCGCAGGGTGTCGAAGCGGTCGCCGCGCCCCGTGAGGATCTTGTGCGAGTAGCACTGGTGCCCGACGTCCCACAGCAGCCGATCCCGCGAGAAGTCGAACACGTAGTGCAGCGCGATGGTCAACTCCGCCACGCCGAGGTTGCTCGCCAGGTGCCCGCCTCGCACCGAGACGACCTCGACGATCCGCTCGCGCAGCTCGTCGGCGAGCTGCGCCAGCTCCTTCGCCTCCAGCCGCCTCAACTGATGCGGCGTCGTGATGGTGTCCAGCAATGCCAAGTCGTCGTATCCGGTTCACGCGAAGCCCAAGCGTGCCGCAGGCCCCGTCCGGGCCGCCCCGGCTGCCTGCACGCAGGCGCCGCGCTCTATCGCTTCCTCTTCGTCAGCGCCTCTCCCAACTGCCGCAGCTTCTCCCCCCGTCCCGCCAGCGGCGACAACGCCTTCGCCGCGCCCGCCGTCAACTCCTCCACCAGCCGCACCAGGCCCGCTTCGCCCATCTCGGCCGCGGCGTTCCGCTTCCCCGCCCCCACGTCCTTGCCCGGCGTCTTGCCGATCTGCTCGGCCGTGCCCGTCAAGTCCAGCAGGTCGTCCACAAGCTGGAACGCCATGCCGATCCGCTCCGCCCAACCGGTGACCGCCCCCAACGGGGCCGCCTCCGCCCCGCCGCAGCGGGCCCCCATCCGGGCGGCCGCTCGGATCAGCGCGCCTGTCTTACGGGCATGTATATATTGAATCCCTTCCACGCCGCTCGGTGTCGCCGACAATCCCATGTCCGCCGTCTGGCCCGCGATCATCCCGGCCGCGCCCGCACCCGCCGCCAGTTCCGCCGCCAGCGCCCCGGCCGCGTCGCCCGCACCAGCCAACAGGCCGAACGCTCGCGTCAGCAGCGCGTCGCCCACCAGGATCGCCATCGCCTCGCCGAATCTCACGTGCGCCGTCGGGCGCCCGCGACGCATCGAGTCGTCGTCCATCGACGGCAGATCGTCATGCACCATGCTATAGCAGTGCACCAACTCGACGGCCGCGGCGGCGACGTCGGCCCCGGCGGCACTGCACTGTCCGCCGACCGCCTCGGCCGCCAGCCACACCAGGCCCGGGCGCAGCCGCTTGCCGCCGCCCAGCACGCAGTAGCGCATCGCCTCGGCCAGCGCTTCCGGCGTGCCCGGCTCGACGAGCAGTTGTTCCAGCAATGCCTCCGCCCGCCGAGCATACGGGCCGAGCACCGCCCCCACTTCGCTCGCCATCTCGCTTGCCGCCATCGGCGCCTGTGCCTCACAACAAACCGGCGGCCGTTTCCCAGCCGCCGCATAGAGCATATCATAGCCGCTCGTGACGGCGGGACAAGCATGAGAAACTTGCCTTGCCATCGACCAACAAGCACCTTCGGCGCTTCACGCCGCGGCGTACGCGGGTGCTCCATGGACACGCGGCCTGATCCGCCGCAACGGGATCTCGTGAAGCGTGTTGTTCACCACCTGCCGCCGCTGCTCGCACACCTGGCTCCGCTGATTGAGGCGCCGTCACGAAATAACTTGTTCACGTTTCCCAGGTGGCACAGGTCTCCGACCTGTGCTGCACAGCTTGGAAAGCTGTGCCACCAAGACTGGCTTGCTCAGGTTATTCCGTGACGGACCCTAAGGAACTCGAAGCGGACGTCGGTTGGGACAGCGAGGCGAGCCCGTCCGATCCCTGATCTACCCGTGCCGTCCTCGTCGTCGCCCTCGTCGTCGTCCTCGGCTGCTTCGCTGCCCTTCCCCGATTCGCCTTGCTCATGCCCGCGCTTCCCCCGCCGCCGAGGGCGGGCGTATAATCGCTTCTTTCCGCGGGCTGCTGCCCGCGGCGGGAGTCCGCGATGGCCAGAGTACATCCGACAGCCGTGGTCGATCCGACCGCCCGCCTGGCCGCCGACGCGGTCGTCGGCCCCTTCTGCGTGGTGGAGGCCGACGTCGAGATCGGCGCCGGCACCGAGCTTCGCCCGCACGCCATCGTCCGTCGCTACACCACGCTGGGCGCCGGCAATCTCGTCGATTCCTTCGCGGTCCTGGGCGGCCTGCCGCAGGACCTCAAGTTCGGCCTCGACACCGTGACGGGCCTTCGCGTCGGCGACGGCAACGTCTTCCGCGAGGGCGTCACGATCTCGCGGGCGACCAAGCCCGGCACGGCCACGATCGTCGGCAACAACACCTACTGGATGACCGGCTCGCACGCCGGGCACGACGCGACCGTCGAGGACAACGTCATCCTCACCAACAACGCTTCCGTCGGCGGGCACGCCACGGTCGCCCGGCGCACGATCCTCTCGGCCAACGTGGGCGTCCACCAATTCTGCTGGGTGGGCGAGATGGTCATGTTCGGCGGCCAGGGGGGCGCCAGCACGCACGTGCCGCCGTTCGTGCTGATGGGCTACGGCGTGAACAACCTGGTGGGCCTGAACTCCGTCGGCCTGCGCCGCGCGCCGGACATCACCGAGGAAGACCGCCGCCAGGTGAAGAACGCCTTCCGCCTCACGTACCGCGCCGGCCTGACGCCCGCCATGGTCGTCGCCGAAATGGACGCGTGGACCGACATCTCTCCCGCGGCCGTCAAGTGGCGCGAGTTCCTCCGCAAGGTGCTCAGCGCCGAGCGGCCCCACAAGCGGGCCCTTTGCCCGCACCGCAGGGCGACCGGCGGCGGCGAGTGACCGTTCGAGGTTCGACGCGTTGCCCGCGCGGAAACAAAGTGACCACGAACCGCACGAAGGGCAGAGGGGTCCACGGATTGCACAGATTGCACAGATCCAGAACATCCGAGAAGAGAACGTTCGTTTCCTCTGCATCTGTGACATCTGTGGAATCTGCGGACTCCGGACCCCTCTACCTGCCTCTTCCTTCGTGCGATTCGTCTTCCTTCGTACTACTATCCGCAACTTTCTTCGTCTCCCGCGCTGATTCTTCAGTCGCAGAGGGCGCAAAGGACGCAGAGAAGGGCTTCAGAAGAAGAAGGGCTCCGCGATCTCGGCGTTCTCTGCGATTAGCTCTTCGGTTGCGGGCAAGGCCCGCGCTGTGCAATTCGTGTTCTCTCTTTCACCCGCGCGGGGGCGGAATCCCCCCGCCGCGCCGGAGGCTCACAAACTCAACAGATACGCCACCAGGTCATCGATCTGCTGGCTGCTCAGGTGCGACGTGCGGCCGTGGCGGTCGCCTTCGTTGAACTTCACCAGAACGTCGCGCAGCGTCGGCGCCGTGCCGTTGTGCAGGTACGGCCCCGTGCGCCACAACTCCATCAGCGTCGGCGTGTCGAACTTCTTCCCGCTCTCGTAGACATCCTCGACCCCCACGTCGTACCCGCGGCAGTCGGTGTACAGCGGCGCGGGATGGCAGCTCGCGCAGCCGGTCCGGTCGCTCTCGAAGATCGCACGCCCGCGGTTCGCCTCGGCCGTCAGGCCGCCGTCGGCGGCGCGGTACGGGCTGGCGGCGGGCGCCAGCGACCGCACGTACGCCTCCACGTCGGCAAGCTGCGACGCATTCGCGTCCGCGTACAGGATGTGCTCGAACCCCGCCTTCACCGCGCCCGGCAGGTCCGCCCGCACCCGCAACGACATCATCGGCGGCGTGCGGTCGGCCAGCAACAGCGACCGCGTGTTCTTGGGGTTGCCCATGCCGTCGTTGAGCAGGTCCCAGTTGAGGCCGTCGGCCCGCCCGGCGGGATGGCACGTCGAGCAGCTCAGCCAGCCCTGGTAGGCCAGGCGCCCGTCATGGAAGACCCGCTCGCCTCGCCGCTGGGGCGTCGCCGGCGGCTGGCGACCCAGGCGCAGCGTTGCCAGCGTATGCACCCACTGGCCGTCCAGCAGCAGCACGTCGCCGCTGAAGTAGCCCCCGACGGCCATGCGCGCCCCCGACGCCGGCGCGCTGGCGTCGGGGCTGATCGCCAGGCCGCGCGGACCCTCCACCCCCAGGCCGTGCCGCTTGAGCAGGTTCATCGATTCCAGCGCGCCGAAGTCGTTGGCGAGCAGCAGCCGCTGGTCGGCGTCCATCCCCGCAATCTGCCAGATCACCGTCCGCTGGACGTCCTCCGGCCGCCCCTTGCCCTCAAGCAGTTTCAGCAGCGTCTCCCAGTCGAGTTCGGCCAGTTCGCCCGCCCCGGCCAGGGTCACCCACAGCCGCCGCCCGTCGCGGCTGAGAGCAACCGTCCAGGGGTCGGCCGCCCCCCGCCGCGAGGTGTCCAGCAGCAGGGCGGTGTGCAGCCGGCGGGCCCTCAGGTCGATCACGCTGACCATGTTCCGGTTGACCCACCCGTCGTCCAGGTGCGTTGTCGCCTGCTGCGACTGCCCGCGAACGTGCGCGACGAACGCCCACCGCCCGTCGGCGGCGACCGCTACGCTTCGCACGTTGGTCGAGTCGCTGGGCAGTTCGACGTCGGACGCCCGGGCGGCGGTCGCCAGATCGATCACGCTGACGACCGCGCCTCGCTCCAGCACCGTCGCGTCGCCGGTGGGCGCGAAGCAGCCGACGACCGCGATGTCATCGCCATCGTGTACGGCCAGGGCCCGCGTGCTGCCCGGCAGGACGATCCGCCGCTTCACCGCCCCCGAGGCCAGGTCCACGACGCCCAGGCTCTCCTGGCCGTCCTCGCCCACCAGCAGCAGCCGGCGCTTGTGCGCGACGGCCAGGCACGATGGATACCGCCCCACCCTCAGGCGTCGCACGACGCGCCCGGTCGCGGCGTCCACCTCGGCCACGCTGCCGGCGCCGCTCTCGGCCACGTACGCCGACCGCCCATCGGCCGACCACGCCATCGCGGCCGGATCGCCGCGCAGGACTACCTCGCGCACCACGCGCCGCGCCGCCGGGTCGATCATCACCAGCCGCCAGGCCGTGCGATCGCACACGGCCAGCAACCGTCCGTCCGGCGAGAACGCCATGGCCTCCGGCGAGCGGAAGGGCAGCGCGCCCGCGGGGTTCTGTGCGGCGCCGCCCGCGCCATCGCCGCCGCGAGGCGCGCAGGAAATGCCGCCCGCAACCCAGGCCGCGGCCGCAACGGCTGCAAGCAGCATCGCCGCTGTCTTCGGCATACCCAGAGTGTAACACCCGCCGCGCCCCGGCGGCCCGCCCGGCGGGTTCCCGGCAGCGGAAGGCAACGGACGAGTCGGGCAACCCCGGGTGGGCAACCTTCGATGCGAATGGAGCCCGTCTATGCCACTCTGAGCAGGCGCTTGATGACCATCGCCCCCGGGATCACCAGGATCAGGTAGCCCACCAGCCAGGCGGGGAAAGCGTCGCCGAAGCCCGGCACGATCCCCAGCGGACGGGCCTCGCGCAGGCATACCTCCGCGCCCAGCCGCCCGGCGTCGTCGGAGACGATCCGCGGCGAATACGTCTTCTGCCCGACGAGAATCTCGCCGCGGTCGAACGTCTCGTCCCGCCATCGGAAGACCAGCTTGTGCGGGCGCCGGCTCGCGGCGCCGCTCACCTTCCACCGCGCCACCGCGGTGGGCTGGTCGGCGACCTTCTCCTCCCGCGCCAGCCGCACCCATCCCTCGGCCTTCAGACCGTCCTGCGGCAGGAGCGTCACGGTCTCGCCGACGGCGGAGACGGGGCCGTAGAACACGACCTCGACCGGCTCGGAATCACGCGGCGGGAAGTAGCCCATGCGGTTGTAGCACCACGTGGCGAGGATCGCGATCGGCAGGACCGCCAGCAACAGCGGCTTACCCTCCTGGGCGAACGCCTTCATCGCCACCATGGCCGTCGTCTGCCGGTAGCGAAGCCGGGCCTCCTTATCCTTGGCCCGCTTCGCCTCGCGCTTCAGCTCTTTCAGGCGGACCTTGTCGGCGTCCACGCGCCGCAGCAGGTCCTGGTTGGTCGTGTACTTCCGCACCAGGGCCAGCAGCAGCCCCGTGCATGCGGCCACGGCCAGCAGCGTCGCGTGCCACGACAGGCCCAGCAACCAGCCCAGCAGGCCATCGAAGATCGCGTTGCACAACTTGTCCCACAGTTCCAGCATTCCGTTTCCAGTCCGCCCGCCCTTCGGGCGGGCGCCACAGGTCCTATAGGGCGTATATGACCTATTCCGGCGAGGCGCCCGCTTCGCCGGTTATCACCGTCACCACGCCCTTGTTTCCATCCACGCGGATGTGCGCGCCGTTGGCGATCAGCTTCGTCGCGTTGGGCACGACCACGGCCGGGATGCCGAAGTCGCGCGCGACGATCGCCCCGTGCGACAGCACGCCGCCGCGTTCCACCACCAGGGCCCGCGCCGAGGCGAACAGCGGCGTCCAGCCCGGGTCCGTTGACGGGCACACCAGCACGAAGTCGCTCGCCAGCTCGCCGGCGTCCTGGGGGTCGTAGACGATCGCCGCCGTGCCCGTCGCCAGGCCCGACGCCACGGCCGAGCCGACCAGTTCCGACGCGGCCTCCAGCTTCAGCGCCAGCCCCAGGCCTTGCAGGTCCTCGCTGTCGAGGACGTTGGCGGGTTCCAGCCGCTGGAAGGCCTGCCAGCGAATGTGCCGCCGCTTGAGCTGGTCGGCGAACGCCTCCGGCCCGCGCGAGCAGCACTCCAGTTCCATGGCCTGTAGGAAGTACAGCCGCTTGCCCAGGTTCCATCGCCGCGACAGCTCCTGGCTGGCCTGGCGGATCAGTTCGTAGCCCATCATCAGGTAATGCTTGCCGGACTCGCGGTAGGGCAGCAGTTGCTGCGCGTCGGCCATGTCCGCCTCGATCTGCTCGCGGAGGCAGCTTCCGCCCCATTGCCGCAGCACGTCGGGAAGTTCGCGCTGCGCCTTCTGGCGTTCGGCGAGCTTGCGCCCGTGCACCTCGCCGGTGCCGCGCCCGCCGCGAAGCCGCCCGACCATCTGCTGGCAGTAGCGGCTGTCCTCGCGCCAGCGAGGCTCGGCCAGTTCCATCTCACCCACGCAGCGATGCCCGTATTTCTCGATGAACTCCGCCATGGAAGCCTCGCCGTCGGCGACGGCCTGGAGCATGGCGTTCTGCTGTAGCGTGGTGTCGCCCTCCAGCGCGCCGGTGAGGCTGCGGGCCAGTTCCGCGCCGTTCTGTTCGCCCATGAGCTGTTTGAGCAGCCGCTCCAGCCCGCCCAGGGCCAGCCCGCCGAAGAACCCCGGCACCAGCGAATCGGGTCCGAACTCGTCCAGCACGCGGCGGCGGCGAGCGTGGAATTCCTCCGCGACCTGCGCGTCGCTGAGCGGCGAGAGGTCCTGCTGGCGTTTCTCACGCACGTACTCCAGGTACGGCGGGAGCACGTCCTGCTCGAAGTGGCGGCGCGCCTCGCGCCGCACGGCCTTGAGCCGCCGCGACGCCCGCATCATCGCCACGACCGTGCCGGGCAGCCTGGCCAGGAACCGCCCGTCGGCCCGCTGCGGGTCGAACTTCGTCGGCGGGCCTTCCATCAGTTCCGTCGCGCCGCGCGACGCCAGCAGCGCCTCCAGGTCGTACGTCAGCGGCATGGCGTCCCAGAACAGTTCCGCCTGCCGGTCCGGGTCGGCGTAGATCCGCCCGCAGATCAGCTCGAGGAAGCCGTCGCGGCACGCCCGCTGCGATGGCCGGTAGCCCAGCCGCCGGTACATCCGCCCGAATCCGCCGTCGCCGCTCATGAAGCTGCGGACGACGTCCCACGTCAACGGGGTGGGGAAGCGAAGCGTCTCGCCCAGGTTGTGGGCCACCCACAGCGTGTGCCGGTCGCCCGCCAGCGACCGCAGGCGGAAGATCTCCTCCTCGCGAGCGATGTCGATGTCCTCGGCGATCTCCAGCCCGCGGATTCGCCGCGACTGTAGCAGCGAGAACTGCCCATCGGCCCAGCCGAACTCGATGTCCACCGGATGGTCGAAGTGCCTCTCGATCTTCAGCGCCAGTTCGGCCAGTTCGCGAACCTGCTCGCCCGACAAGCTCGGCGAGTCGGGGTCGAACGCCCGCCCGCCCTCCAGCGCATGCACCGCGCAGTGCTTGTGGCCGATCTCGGATGAAAGGACCGCCAGGTCGTCGCGACGGATGAGGAACCGGTCGGGCGTCACGTCGCCGCTGACGACCGACTCGCCCAGGCCGTACGCCGCCTCGACGATCATCCGGTTGGCGATCAGGTCGTTGGGGTCCTGCGTGAACACGATCCCCGACACCTGCGAAGGGAACATCATCTGGACGTTGACGGCCGTGCCGGGCAGCCCGCGGATGTCGTTGTGTTTGCGGTACTCGATGGCCCGCTCGCTGTTCCACGACTCGAACACGGCGTTGATGCACTCGCGGAGGGCATCCCACGGCGTGACGGGGAATCGCCGGCCGGTGAGGCGGGCGTAGATGCCCAGGTGCTCCTCGGCAAGCGGGCGGTCGGCGGGGGCGGTCTTGTCGCGGCCCCTGCGGGCATCGGCGAAGGCGTCGGCGCCCAGGCCGCCCACCACCTTCGCGAACATCTCGATGAACTGGATGTACAGTTCCCAGAACGCCGGCGCGTCGCCCACGTCGCCGGCCAGGCCCGGATGCAGCCCGCAGTTCAGGATCGTGTCCATCATGCCGGGCATCGACACGGCCGCTCCGCTCCGCACGCTCACCAGCAGCGGCCGCGAACCCTCGCCGAACGTGCGCCCGGTCTCCTGTTCGAGCCGGACCAGGTTCTTGCGAACTTCGCGCTCGAGCCCCTCCGGCCAGTTTCGTCCGGCGTCGAAGTATTCCCGGCAGCAGTCGGCCGCGATGGTGAAGCCCGGGCGGACGCGCAGGCCGGCAAGCGTCATGTCCTTCAAGCTGGCGCCCTTGCCGCCCAGCAGCATCTTAGGATCGCCGCAGCCGTCCGGCAGCGGGTCGGAGAAGTAAAGCACCCGCGGGGTCATTTGGGTTCTCCCAGCCGCACCAGGCCCCAGCCGGTGCGTCCCATGTACACGGCCGGGCCGCTCAACACCATGGGCGTGGAGCACTCTCCGAGCCACTTGTCGTCGTTGCCGAACCAGACTTTGGGTAGCTGGCGGCGCGGATCCGTATCCGTCACGACGGACATCATCCTGCCGTCGGAGGCTTCGTAGATGACGGCGTTCCCGCCGACGAGGGGCGCCGCGCCGCGCTTGGCGCCCGGGACGGGCGGCACGGCCAGCGTGCCGTCGTCTCGCTTCAGGACGATCAACTCCCCGCCGACGTTGGTGAACACGAAGTGCGAGGCGGTGACAACGAAATCGCCGCTCACGCCGCCGCCCTGCATCTTCCACTGTTCCGCGGGCAAGGGCGACCCGTCCACCAGGCTCCGCGCCTCAAGCCCCGCGCTGGTGCCGACGTAAACGGTTGTGCGGTGAACGTAGGGACCGCCGACCGGCGCTCCTGCCAGGCCGACGCGCCACAATCCGCCGCCCGTTGCACGGTCCATCGCCGCGAGGACCCCGGCGCCCCCGGTCCCCGGGCTTCCCGACGGAGAAACGCTTACCAGGACCATGTTGTCTGTTGCCGCCGGTCCGCCCGCGAGCGTTCCCCCAATAGCGACGCTCCACGCGGGCTCGTTGTTCAGCAACACGCTGGAAAGCCTGCCGTCCCCATCCTGCACAAGCACTTCCTTCGCCGTCGCCGTGAACATTCCCGATGCGCCGCTCTCCACCGCTCGCCGCCAGCGAACCTTCCCGTCGGCGGCGGCGGCCATGCAAAGGCTGCGGCCGGCGTCGCCCGCCTTGCCGGTCACGAACAGCACGGCGTCGCCCACCACGGCCGGCGAAACGTGCACGCCCAGCGGGTCGGCAATCGCCCACGCGGGCTTCGGCGTCTCCTCGCTCGAGGTCGGCAGGCAGGCCAGCCCGGCCGACTTGCCCGACGCCATCGGCACCAGCAGGTTGCCGCCGCTCAGCGCCGGCGGGGCCGCGACCACCGCCTCCTTCTTCGTGCCGTCCTGATCGGATGGGTACTGCCAGTGCAACTCGCCCGCCCGCGGCGGCGGCGAACCGAAGAAGTTCCCGCCCTTGTCCGGCCCGCCCAACCGCGTCGGCCACACGAACGTCTTGCCCTTCCTGGCCGTCCCCGCTTCGCCGCCCTTGCCGGCCAGGCACACCAGCCCGTCGTTCTGCGTGCCGACGTACAGCCGCCCGCCCGCCAGCGCCGGCGACGAAATGCACTCCGGGCCAGTCCCCACGCGGTACTCCCACGTCGGCACCAGTTCGCGGCGCGTCAGGCCGTACACCATCCCCACCGACGTGATCACGTAGACGTGCTCGGCCCCGACGGCCGGCGAGGCCTTGATCGGCGAGTGGGCGCACCACTTGCCGATGGGCGCGCCGCTTCGCCGATCCACGCAGTGCACGTATCCGTCAACGGCGGCGAAGTACGCCTCGTCGCCCGCCACGGCCACCGAGCCCAGCACCGTGTCGCCCACCACGCACTTCCAATCCGGCGCCACGGATGCGTTGCCGTCGGCGTTCAGCTTGGCCAGATCAAACCGCCACACCTCGCCGGCCGGCGGATTCCCGCTGGCGACGAAGTCGCCGTTGCCCATGCCCACGTAGAGCTTGCCGTCGGCGATCGTCGGCGGGCTGAACACCGGGTACGGCATGGGCAACCGGCGCAGCTCGCTCCCGGTGGCCGCGTCGATCACGCACAGCGCCTTGCCGCCGTTGCCCAGGCCCGCATAGACGCGCCCGCCATGCACGATCAGCGCGGTTTCGGCGTCGGGGTAGTTCTTTCCCTCCAGGTGCCAGCGGAGTTGGCCGGTCTTGAGGGCCAGGCAGTAGTAGCCGTCGTCCCCCGCGCCGACGAACACCCGGTCCTCCTGGACCTCGACGCCGTTGGGATCGCGGAACTTCACCGGCGCGATCACCGGCGAGCACTCCACGTGGCTGTTGCTCTTGCAGTGCCACAGCATCCGCCCGTCCTTGAGCGACAGGCACACGACGCGGGCCTGCTCGGCGTAGTGCAGGCCCTCGCCGCAGACCAGGTAGTCGCCCTTGATGACGGGCGAGGCGAACGTCGCCCGGTAGTTCCTCGCGCCGGTGGGGAAGGTCGGCTCGGCCGCCCAGGCGACGGCGCCGGTGTTGGCGTCGAGGCAGTAGATCTTCCCCTCGCCGTCCTTGCGGTCGAAGGCGGTGAGCTTCGCCGACGCGACGAACACGCGGTTGCCAACCACCGCAGGCGAGGAGTAAAACCACTCGCTGCCGGCCCCACGCGACCAGGCTACGCCCCCGCCGACGGGACCGTAGGCGCCTTCGGCCGCGCCGCACCGCGCCGGCCCGCCGCGGAACACCGGCCAGTCCTCGTCGGCGCCCCGGGCCGCGACGGTCACCACCTGCTGCCGCGCCGGCCAGTACTTCACCGTGGCGAAGACCCCGCCGACGACGACCAGCACGAAGCCCAGCGCATACAACTTCAGCCGCCAGATCACCTTGACCAGGCCCAGCAGGAAGCCGGGGTTGAAGATGGCGACGAACGCCCCGGCGATGGCCGCACCGATGGCGACCAGCAGCCCGGGCAGGATCGCAAAGAGGGCCTGGAGCGGGCCGATGAGAACCGGCACCACGCCCAGCACGTTGTCTCCCATTGTCGCACTACACGTCATCGCCGAATTCCGCTCAGGTTCGGTCCGCCACGCCAACCGGCTCCACAACTCATCGTTCAACCGCCAAAAGGGCCCCTGCGTTACGCAAGGCGACGCATTTCGCGGAAAGATACCGAGATGGAATGGCGCGCCGCAACCCCCGCCCTCACGGGCGGGGCAACCTGCTATCGGCCCTCCGGGCCTTGTTGCCCCATTGGGAGCAACCCCCCCGCCCCCCCGCCCTCACGGGCGGGGCAACCTGCTGTCGGCCCTCCGGGCCTTGCGCCCTATTGGGAGCAACCCCACCCCCGCCCTCACGGGCGGGGCAACCTGCTGTCGGCCCTCCGGGCCTTGTTGCCCTATTGGGAGCAACACCCCCGCCCCCCCGCCCTCACGG
>CAYWTX010000576.1:0-1928 GCA_964461295.1 uncultured Planctomycetaceae bacterium
TCCTCAACCCGCGGTACAAGGACTTCGCCGATCACTTCGGCTTCGCCATCGCCCCCTGTAACGTAGCGGCCGGTAACGAAAAAGGTCGCGTCGAGAACGCCGTGGGGTACGTGAAGAAGAACTTCCTGGCCGGCCTGGAACGGACGGACTTCGCCCACGTCAGCCCTGCCGCACGCCAGTGGCTGGACGGCGTGGCCAACGTGCGAATCCACGGCACCACGCGCCGCCAGCCGGTGGAGCTGCTGGCCACCGAGAAGCCCCAGCTTCGGCCCCTGCCGGCCCAGCCTTACGACGTGGGAGTCATCCGCCCGGGGCGAGCCAACACCCAGTTCCGCGTCACGGTGGATGCCAACACCTACTCGGTGCCCGCCGCATACGCCGGGGCCGCCCTGACGGTCAAGCTCCACCCCGACGTGTTGTGCTTCTACCATCAGGACAAGCTCATCGCCCGCCACGTTCGCTGCTACGACCGTCATCAGGACTTCGAGGATCCCGACCATCCGCGGGCTCTGCTGGCCCAGCGCCGCCGGGCGCGGGACCAGAAGCTGATGCTGCGGCTGCTGGCCCTGACGCCCAAGGCGGAAGCCTTCTACCTGGGCCTGGCCGACCGACGGCTCAACGCCATGCACCACGTCCGCAAGATCGTCGCTCTCAGCGAGATCTACGGGGGGGAACTGACCCGCCGGGCCATCGAAGACGCCCTGGAGTTCCAGGCCTTCAGTTGCGGGTACGTCGCCAACCTGCTGGAACAACGGCAACGCCTACTGCCTGAATCCGGGGCGCTGCACTTGACTCGCCGGCAGGACCTGCTCGATCTGGAACTGCCCGAACCCAACCTCGGCCTGTACGCCAGCGACGGGCAGCCCACCCCGCCGGCCGACAACCCCCCGGCGGCCGGCGAAGTCCAGCCTGCCGGGCCCGGAGAACCCCGTGAGCCAGAATAGAGATCCCAACGCCGCACCGGATGACCTGCACCGCCAACTGGACTATCTGAACCTGACGTTCATGCAGCAGCACGTGGAGGAACTCGCCCGCCAGGCCGCCGAGAAGCAGTGGTCCCACGTGGACTTCCTCAGCCGTCTGGTGGAAGGCGAAGCCGCCCTGCGCCAGGACCGCGCTCATGTGCGACGCATTCGGGATGCCCGATTCCCCGTGCTCAAGACCCTCGATCAGTTCGACTTCACCTGGCCAACCAAGATCAACCGCCTGGCCGTCCAGAACCTCTTCCGCCTGAAGTTCATCGAGGACAAGGCCAACTCCATCATCATCGGCGGAGTGGGTCTGGGAAAAAGCCATCTTGCCATCGCCCTGGGCTACGCCGCCTGCCAGACCGGCATCCGCGCCCGCTTCACCACCGCCATCGATATCGTCAACACCCTCCTGGCCGCCGAGAAGGCCGGCCGACTGGTCCAGGAAATGAAGAAGTACACCCGGCCGCCATTACTGCTCGTTGACGAACTGGGCTACCTGCCCATAGACAAACGCGGAGCCGATCTGCTGTTCCAGGTCATCAGCCAGCGATACGAACGCGGCTCCATCGTCCTGACCACCAACAAGGCCTTCAGGCACTGGCCGTCCATCTTCAACAACGACAGCACCCTGACCAGCGCCATCCTCGACCGAATCCTCCACCACGCCGAAACCCTCGTCATCGAGGGCAAAAGCTATCGCATGAAGGACCGCATCGAACCGTAGCCGCCCGCCCACACCCACAGCCCCTCGCTCCTACGCCCCAGGCGCCGCACGGCCGCACCCGCACTTTCAGACCGGCCAACCCACGGCACTTTCAGACCGGCTGATTCCCAACACTTTCAGGCCGCCGCTGACAGCCTTGTTCCTCCACCTGCCTTGGCCCGCACTGGCCTGAGGGGGGAAAAGCCTCCTTGGCCGCTTGTTTGGCCAGGAGGTCCAGGGCCTTCTGGTAGCTG
>CAYWTX010000577.1:0-6360 GCA_964461295.1 uncultured Planctomycetaceae bacterium
CCACCGCGTGTAGATCACGCGCCCGTCGTTGGTGACCGACGGATGCCACTCGTTGGTCTCGTGCGGGCTGAGGCGGCGGATGTCGCCGCCGTCGGCGGCCAGGTCGTGCAGCGTGTAGGTGGGGCAGACGCGCCCGCAGCGGAGGTAGCCGCCGCGCCGCTCCGACATGAACGCGATGCGCCCGCCCGGTCCGTCGTCGGCCTTGGGCAGCCAGCACGGGTCGAAGTCGTTCCACGTGCCGTCGGTAAGTTGCGCCAGGCTGCCGCCCGCGGGCGTGCCGTCCGGGGCGATGTCCACGCGGAAAACGTGATAGCTCCGCCCCTGCTCCCAGTAGCCGCGCTCGGCCACGTTCGTGTGCCACGTGTGCGTGCGCTCGCCCGTGCATTCCACCCACGCGAACGCCACGCTTCGGCCATCGAAGGACAGGTCCGGCGAGAGGAATGACCCGCCGGCGAGCGGTTGGCCCTTGAGCCGCCCGCGGGCGACGCTCACGCCGGCGAGGAGGTCTCGCACGGCCGGCGCGGGGCCGAAGGGGCGGTCCAGCACGCACAGGCCGCCGCCGGGGACGGCGTTGATGCCGTAGTACTGGTCGCACATGTGGTGGTACGTGGCGCGGTGCCGCTTGATGAACAGGATGCGGTCGAAGTCCAGCAGCGGGTTGGCGAAGGCGATCCGCCGCCGCAGGGCGCACGCCTGGAGATACAGCGAGAACCGCCCGGCGGCGTCCTCGACCTTCACCGCGGTCGCCCGGGCCGTCAGCGCGGCCAGGCGGGCCTTGAGATCGCCCAACGCGGCCCGCGTCCTGTCATTCGCCTGGGGCAGAACCGCCAGATGCTCGGCCAGGGCGGCCGAGCGGCGCAGCACGACGTCCAGCGCGTCGCGGTCGGCGTCCAGGAGGAGCGATTCGGGGCGGTGCGTCTCGGGGGCGACCTTGGCGAAGTGCTCGCGCCGCTTCAGGTCGTGGCACAGTCCCAGGTACTGGCGGTACGCCTCCGCCTGGTTGGCGTCGGCCGGGGCGGGCACGACGGAGACCGCCGCGAGCGGCGCGGCCTTGCCGCCGGTTGCCGGCGGCGCGGCCCCAGCCCGCTCGCCGGCCAGGATGGCCCCGCCCAGCACCAATCCCGCCGCCGCCAACGCTGCCGTTGTGTACGCTCCGCGCATAGGAAGACCTTCCATGCCTTGAACCCATACACATGGCAGCGGTTCCTTGTTCGTAGTCCCGCCGTAAGGCGGAATCCCGGCACGCGTTCGGCGGGAAACAGCCCGCCCCCAACGGGGCGGGCCTACGGCGGCACTACAAACGCGCGCCCCCGGACGGTGAGGGCTTCTTCTCTCAGATGCACCTGTCCCCTCCCCGCCTCCACCGGTAGAATCGCCGCCGCGTATGGAAATGATACGGCCCAGAACACGGCGCGAAGCCGCCCGGCTCGTGCGGGTTCCGCTTGTCCCGGCCGCCGTCGCGGTCATCCTCGGCCTGACGGCAGGGCGATACGCCCCGCTGGGCGAGGCCGCGTGGGCCGTCTGGGCGGGCGTGGGGCTCCTGGCGGCCGTGGCGGGCCTGGCCCTGCGACGGGCACCTCTGGCGATGGCCGGGGCCCTGGCGGCCGTGCTGGCCCTCTCGGCCGTGCACTTCCGCCTGGCCTACTTCCGCGTAAGCGACAACCACATCGCCGCGTACGTCGGCGCCCGCTACGAGCCGGCCACCGTCCGCGGCTTCGTCGCCGAGGCCCCCACCATCCAGCATTTCGACGCGGCGATGGAATGGCCGCGAGACCCCCGCACCACGTTTCCGCTGGAGGTCGAGGCGATCCACACGGCCGAGGGCTGGCGCCAGGCCGAGGGACTGGTCGGCGTGAGCGTGGGCGAGCCGGAGACGCGGCTGGTTCGCGGCAGCCGCGTGGAGTTGGTGGGCCGGCTGCGGCGGATCGCCGGCCCGTCCAACCCCGGCCAGTACGACCGCGCGGCCGCCGGGCGGCGGACCGGCAAGGTCGTCGATCTGGACGTGCCCGGGGTGGACGGCGTCACGCCGCTGGACGGCGGGCGGTCGGCGTCGCCGTGGGCCTTCCGCGACCGGGCCGGCGCGTGGGCGAGCGGACTGTTCCGCGCCCATGCCCCAGGCCGGGCCGGGATGCTCGTCGATGCGCTGATCGTCGGGCGCCGCGACCCCGGCCTGCGCGAGGTCAACGAAACCATGAAGCGGTCGGGAATCGCCCACCTGCTGTCGATTTCCGGCACGCACCTGGCGATCTTCGTGGGCTTCATCTACGTCGTGTGCCGGCTGTTCCTGCTGGGACCGCGGCGGGCCGCGGCGGCAGCGCTCGCTTCCCTCGGCGGCTACCTGCTGCTGGCCGAGGCCAGCTCGCCCCTGATGCGCAGCGCCATCATGGCCGCCATGGTCTGCGCGGGCGTGATCGTCTATCGGCCGGGCGCCGCCCTGAACGCCCTGGCCCTGGCGGCCATCGTCCTGCTGGCGGCCGAGCCGACGGAACTTCTCTCGGCCGGGTTCCAACTCAGCTTCGGCACGGTGGCGGGGCTGCTGGTGCTGACACGCCCGGTGAAGGATCTGCTGTTCGGGCGGTGGCTGCGGCGGCGCGGGCTGATGGTCTTCCGCGGGCGCAGCCGCCTCGTGCGGTGGTGGTACTTCGTCGTGGCCGATTGGGGGATGAACACGGCCGCGGCCGCGACGGTGGCGTTCGCGGTGTCCTCGCCGCTGATGGCGTGCCATTTCGGGCTGTTCAGCCCGTGGGGGGCGCTGCTGACGGTGGCCGTCTCGCCGCTGGTGGCGGCGATCGTCGTGCCGGGGTACCTCGCCCTCGCCCTGGCGGGGGCGCCCAACCTGTCGGGCCTGCTGGCCACGGCGGCCGGGCGAATGTCCGAACTGCTGCTCTGGCTGAACGACCAGACGCGCCACCTGCCGGCCCTGTTCTTCGACCTGCGCCCGGTGGGCGCCGGCTGGGCCCTGCTGTGCTACGCCGCCCTCCTCGCGGTGGTCTTCTGCCGGCGCATCCCGTGGGGCCGGACGCTGGCCGCGGGACTGGTCCTGTCGGCCGCGGGCGCCACGTACTGGACGCAGCGCCCCTCGGCGCCCCCGCCGGCGGCCGAACTGCACCTGCTTGCCGTAGGCGCCGGCCAATGCGCCCTGCTGCACACGCCGGGCAACCGCACCTGCCTCTTCGACGCCGGCAGCCTGGGAAACGCCTCCACCGGCGAGGAGACGCTGGTGCCGCTGGTGAAGGCCCGCCGCCTGCCCTGGCCGCGCGAGGCGTTCGTCTCGCACGCCAACACCGATCACTACAACGCCCTGCCGGCACTGCTCGACCGCGGGTGGCTCCGCACGGTGAACCTCAACGGCCAGTTCGGCCGCGACGAGCCGTCGGGCAGCGCCGTGGCGGCGGCGGCGTTCCTGGACGCCTGCCGACGCCGCGGCGCGCAGATCCGCCGCGTCCAGGCCGGCCAGTCGATCCGCCTCGACGACCGCACCGAGGTGCGGGTCCTCTGGCCCCCCGCTGACCGGACCGACCTCGCCATCAACGACTCCTCCCTGGTGCTGCGAATCGCCTGCGACGGGCGCGGCGTCCTCCTGCCCGGCGACATCGAGCAGGCCGCCCAACGCGCCCTGCTGGACACCTCACGCGACGCCCTGGCCTGCGACGTGCTCGTCCTGCCCCACCACGGCTCCTGGGAACCCACGCTGCCGGAACTCATCGCGGCCGCCCGGCCGCGACTCGTGCTGGTCAGCTCCTCCAAGCGCCCAGCGGCGCCGCTGAAGGCCGGCCCCGCCGGGCAGGGACTCTTCCGCTCTCTCGGTGCTCAGGGCAAGCTGCTTTCCACGGCCGACAGCGGCTGGATCCGCGTGCGGTTCGGGCACGGGCAGTTCGACGTGACGACGATGAAACAAGGCGCCGCAGACCAAGAGGAGGAGTGAGGCCCGCGTTCAGAGCTTCGTTCGGAGCCGGTCACTTCAATGACCGCCTCCGATGAACGTGGCTCGAATGGCGCGGGTACAATTGTTCAGGGCGCAGCGCATGTGCGCCCGGAAGGAAGCAGAACATGGGCAAGTTCCTCACCGCGTTGGCGTTCCTGGCCCTGGCTGCCGCCGCGGGCTGTGCCGGCCGGGCCAACTCACGGGAGCGAGAGATGACCAACCAGACGACTACCAGGCCCGCGGCGGCCATGCCGCCCCTCACCCAGGCCGAGAAGCACGTGATCGAGGACAAGGGCACGGAGCGCCCGTTTGTCGGCAAGTACACCGGCGCCTTCGACAAGGGCACGTACGTGTGCCGCAAGTGCGGCGCACCGCTGTACCGATCGGAGGACAAGTTCAAGTCCGACTGCGGCTGGCCGGCATTCGACGACGAAATCCCCGGCGCCCTCAAGCGGAATACCGATGCCGACGGGCGACGGACGGAGATCCTCTGCGCCAACTGCGGCGGGCACCTCGGGCACGTGTTCGCCGGAGAGGGCTACACCAAGAAAAACACACGCCACTGCGTGAACTCGATCTCGATGCTGTTCATCCACGCGGGCCAGCCCCTGCCCGGTGATGCCGCCGCCGCCACGCGACCGGCGTCCGGGCCCGCCACCCAGCGCGCCGTCTTCGCCGGCGGGTGCTTCTGGGGCGTCGAGCACCTCCTCCAGGCCGTGCCCGGCGTGATCTCAGCCACCAGCGGCTACACCGGCGGCACGCTGGACAATCCCACCTACAAGCAGGTGTGCACGGGCAGAACCGCCCACGCCGAAGCCGTCGAGGTCGTCTACGACCCCTCGAAGGTAACCTACGAACAACTGGCCAAACGCTTCTTCGAGATCCACGACCCCACGCAACTCAACCGCCAGGGGCCCGACACCGGCACGCAGTACCGCTCAGCCGTGTTCTACGCCGACGAGAGCCAGAAGCAGGCGGCCGAGAAGCTCCTCGCCCGCCTGCGCGAACTGGGCTACAACGTGGTGACCAGGCTGGAGCCGGCGGGCAAGTTCTGGCCGGCGGAGGACTACCACCAGGACTACCTGGCCAAGCATCCGGAGCGCCGCTGCCACCTGCCCGTGCCGCGCTTCGACAAGCCGGCGAAGTAGGGTAGGAAGACACGGGGACACGGAGACACGTACGTTGACGCCTCTCCGTCTTCCTATCACTGAGCCAGGAGCATTTCGGCCTTCCTGGCCTGCTCCGAGCCCGGCAGCGCAGCGGCGATGCGCTTCAGGGCGTCCTTGTGCGAGCGGACGTTGGCCAACCACACGCCGCGCGCCGCCACGGGGTCGGTTACGTTGCGTGCCCCCACGGGGTCTTCGCCGCGGAACGCGAACGTCACGACCGGGCCGGCCGCCAGCAGCTCGGGCCGCACGTGAAGCGCCACGGGTATCCACCCGGCGTCCAGCCGCACGATGTCCGAGGCACGCACCTTACGCCCGCCCACCCAGATGTCCATGCCGGCCGCCGGCGCCTCCACTTTGGCGACGCGCGGCCGCGAGTTGGCCACCACGGTGTACAGGAGCAGCGAGCGGTCGGGCTTGCCGCCGGCCGCGACCAGGTCCATGCGCCTGGCCAAAGAGGCCACGTCGCCGCCGAGGCCACAGAGATAGTAGTTGTGCCCGTAGGACCATGTTGCGGTGGTGCACTGCTGCGGAAGCGGTTTGAAGGTCAAGGTGGGTCCGCCCACCTCGAACGTGGCGCCGTTCTCGGCGCGCAGCGCCGCCAGCCGCTCGTCGAGTTTCGCTTCCTTCGATGCGTCCAGCGGCCCGGCCACGAGCCATTCCAGCAGCCCGCGCCCGTTCTCCAGCAGCGAGATCGGCGTCTTCGCCGCATCCGGGCGCTGCGGCAGCATTGCGACCGCGGCGTAAGTCGCCGGCGCGGGCGGATCGCGCAGTTCTTCGAAGAGCGTCGCCGCGATGCGCTCGTCCTGATACCGCCGACCCTCGGGCGTCGTCACGGCCACGCAAGTGACCATACTGCCCTTGCGCAGGAACATGCCTTTGCCGTCGAAGACCGGCGGCGCGGACATGCCCATCTCCAACAGGTTGCGGCAGATGAGGTCCGGTTCTCCGTCAGCGCGAACGACGGCCATCTGGCCGGAATCCGGGTGCCCGCCGGAGGAGCCGCCGCCCGAGTCTTGGACGAAGAGATAGGGGCCTGCGCTCGTCGGGACGTTCTCGTTCTGTGCCTGGTGAAGCGCCGGCTTGATGCGGATGCCGGGCACGCCCGTGGCCCCGTCGTACGCGTAGAGTTCGCGGACCGCCGCATTGGAGTGGCCCTTGCAGTCCTCCTGCACCGTGCAGCAGACCATCAGCCACTTGCCGTGCGCGTGCAGCGGAGTGGACCGGTCGTACTTGATGCCGTAGTGGTTGCGCCACAGGAAACGTTGG
>CAYWTX010000578.1:0-15205 GCA_964461295.1 uncultured Planctomycetaceae bacterium
CGCGACATTCGCAACGTAGCCATCATCGCACACGTCGACCACGGCAAGACGACGCTGGTCGACCAGCTCCTTCGCCAGAGCGGGCAGTTCCGCCAGGGCGAGATGATGGTCGACTGCATCCTCGACTCCAACCCCCTGGAGCGCGAGCGAGGCATCACCATCCTGGCCAAGAACTGCGCGATCGACTACGCCAGCCGCGACGGGCAGCACTTCCACATCAACATCGTGGACACCCCCGGCCACGCCGATTTCAGCGGCGAGGTCGAGCGCGTGCTGAAGATGGCCGACGGCGTGCTGCTGTTGGTGGACAGCTCCGAGGGCGTCATGCCCCAGACCCGCTACGTGCTCCAGAAGGCCCTGGCCATCGGGCTCAAGCCCATCGTGGTCATCAACAAGATGGACCGCCCAGACTGCCGCCACCAGCACGTGCTCAACCAGGTGTTCGACCTGCTCGTCGAGTTGGGCGAGGACGACCACGCGATGGAGTTCCCCGTGGTGTACGCCTCCGGCCGGGCGGGCTGGGCCACCATGGACGTGTCGGCCATGCCGGCCAACGGCCCGGCGAACGACCTGCCGGCCGAGGTGATCGCCGGCGGCGTGCATCCGCTGTTTGACGCGATCATCCGGCACGTGCCGGCCCCCGATCTGGACGAGAGCGCCCCGCTCCAGGTGCTCATCACCACGCTGGACTACAGCGATTACGTCGGGCGCATCGGCATCGGGCGGGTGTTCGCGGGCACGCTGAAGGCCAAGCAGACGGTGGCGGTGATCGACCGTCACGGCGTGCAGACGTTGCAGAAGGTGGGCCAGCTGTATTGCTTCAAGGGCCTGGGGCGCGTCGAGGTCGACCAGATCGACGTCGGCGACCTGTGCGCGGTGGTGGGCTTGGAGAGGGTGGACATCGGCGACACGCTGGCCGACCCCGAGCACCCGATGGCCCTGCCGCCGGTGCCCGTCGACGAGCCGACGCTGACGATGACGTTCCGCATCAACGACGGCCCGTTCGCCGGGCGCGAGGGGCGGTACGTCACCAGCCGCCAGATCCGCGATCGGCTGAACCGCGAACTGCAGAGCAACGTGGCCCTGAAGGTGGAGGACCGCGGCGACGAGTTCATCGTGTCGGGGCGCGGACTGTTGCACCTGGGCATCCTGCTGGAGAACATGCGGCGCGAGGGGTTCGAGCTGTGCGTGGGCAAGCCGGAGGTGATCTACCACGCCGAAGACGGCAAGCGCCTGGAGCCCATCGAACTGCTCGTGCTGGACGTGCCGACCGACTGCGTGGGCTCGGCCATGCAACTCCTGGGCGAGCGGCGAGCGGAGATGGTGAAGATGGACAGCCGGGGCAAACGGACGACGCTGGAGTTGACGATCCCGGCGCGGGGGCTGATCGGGCTTCGCAGCCGCATGCTGACGGCGACGGCGGGCGAGGGGATCATGCACCACCGGTTCCAGGAGTACGGGGAGTTCCGCGGCTCGGTGGGCAGCCGCGGGGTGGGCGTGATGGTGGCGACGGACACGGGGCAGGTGACGGCGTACGCGCTGGATCAGCTCGCCGAACGCGGGGTGATGTTCGTCGAGCCGGGCGAGCAGGTGTACGAAGGCCAGATCATCGGCGAGCACTGCAAGGAGAACGACATCGGCGCCAACGTCGTGCGGGCCAAGAAGCTGACGAACATGCGGGCGGCGGCGAAGGACACCACCGTGGTGCTGAAGGCGGCGCGCCGGATGAGCCTCGAGCCGGCGCTGGAGTACATCGAGAATGACGAACTGGTCGAACTGACGCCGACGGCGATCCGCCTGCGCAAGCGGTTCCTGAAGGAAAACGACCGGAAGAAGCATTCGCGCCGCTCGGCGGCCATCCGCGACGCCGTCGGGGCGTAGCGGGGGCGACCTCAGCCCACATGGCCCCGTTGGGGAGAGCACAGAGGCAGGTTCACGCCAACGAGCACTTGCGGTCGAGGGCGGCGTTCAGCAAGTCCAGGTATTCGTCGCGGGGGAGGTCCATCGCTCCGAAGCGGCGCAGGTTCGGCGTCGTCCACTGCACGTCGCACAGCAGGAAGCCCCGCTCCCGCAGACGTTCCACGAGGAACACCAAGGCCGCCTTCCCCGCGTCCGTCACGCGGTGGAACATGCTCTCGGCGAAGAACGCCCCGCCGATCGTCACGCCGTACAGCCCGCCGGCCGGCTCGCCCTCGCCCACCCGCCCCGCCGGCCAGGCTTCGACGCTGTGGGCCAGCCCCCCGACGTGCAGCAGACCGTAGGCGACGCGCATCTCGGGGCTGATCCACGTGCCCTCGTCGCGCCTGCCGGCGCACAGCCCCATCACGTCCTGGAAGCAGCGGTCCACCGTGCAGGCAAACCGCCCGCCGCGGATCGTCTGCCGCAGCCGGCGCGGCACGTGGAACCGCTCATCCAGCGGCAGCAGCCCGCGCAGGGCCGCGTTGAACCACATCAGTTCGTCGTCCTGCACCATGGGGAACAGCCCGCGCGTGTACGCCCTCACCAGCCGCTCGACCGACAGCGCTTCCAGGATTTCGGCAATCAGGTCCATCGCGTTGGGGTGATTGTACGCGGCGCCGTCACGAAATAACTTGTTCACGTTTCCCAGGTGGCACAGGTCTCCGACCTGTGCTGCACAGCCTGGAAAGCTGTGCCACCAAGACTGGCTTGCTCAGGTTATCTCGTGACGGGCCCTAAGCGGCGCCGCGAGAAATGAGCAGAAACGAAAGGGGTGCGAAGGGGTGCGAGAAGACAGGCGAGCACCGAAGGCCAGACGCTGGAACCGGACGGAGCGAACAGGCCGGAGGTCCGCTTCCGGTCTTGCCGCACTCCCGAGGAGTGCTTTGCCAAGTCCTGAAGAGTACCATTCTTTTCCTGTCGGAACGGAGCCGGGGCGGCTTGCCCCGGTTGGCTTCCAACGGTGAAGGACATCCTGCCCATGCTGACGAACCTAGCCATCCTCGCGATCGTCCCCGTCGTCCTCGTGGTGTGCGCCATGGCGTGCGCCGAGGGCATCCCCGCCGGGCGGGCTGCGTCGCGGCCGGGCAAGGACGCCCTGGCCGGGCTGGCCAAGGAGCACCCGCGGCTGATCCTCACCGAGCGGCGTCTGGGCGAGCTGCGGAAGCTCGCCGAGCGCGACGAACTGCTCGCCAAGGCCATCGCGGACGTTCTCGGCCACGCCGACGCCGCCATGAAGAAGCCCTCGCTGGAGCACAAGCTGGTCGGGCCGCGCCTGCTCGCCGTCAGCCGCGAATGCCTCGACCGCGTCTACACGCTGGGCCTGGCCTGGCGGTGGACCGGCAAGGACAAGTACGCCGACAAGCTCCTGGAGAACCTTCGCATCGCCTGCGCCTTCGACGACTGGAACCCTTCGCACTTCCTCGACACGGCCGAGATGGCGCACGCGGTGGCCGTCGGGTACGACTGGCTGTACGAGCGGCTGGGCGAGGCCGACCGGGCGACGCTTCGCGAGGCGCTGATCTCCAAGGCGATCGAGCCGGGCCTGGTGGCGTACCCGCGGCAGCGCGGGCTGGCGCGGTTCAACCGCCCGCACCCCAAACCGCGCGACTGGCCCAAGCAGTGGTGGGCCGGCTCGGCCTTCAACTGGAACCAGGTGTGCAACGGCGGGCTGATGGTCGCCGCGCTCGCCATCGCCGACAGCGACAAGGACCTGGCGGCGGCGTTGGTCGCGGCCGCGGTGGAGTCGCTCCCGCGGGCGATGGAGACCTACGCCCCCGACGGCGCCTGGGCGGAGGGCCCGGGCTACTGGAGCTACGCCACGCGGTACACCGTGTACGCCCTGGCGGCCCTGGACACGGCCCTCGGCGGCGACCTGGGGCTCAGCCGCTCGCCGGGCCTGGATCGGACGGCGCTGTTCCCGCTGCTGACCACGGGGCCGACAGGGCTGTACCTCAACTTCGCGGACGTCGCCGAGCGCAGCGCGCGGAAGAACCTGCCCGAACTGTTCTGGCTGGCGCGGCGGTTCGATCTGCCGGCCGCGGCCGCGGCCGAGCGGGAGATGATCGCCCGCCACGCCGCGAAGGCGGAGGACGTGATCTGGTACGTTGGTAGTCCCGCCGTAAGGCGGTCTTCCGGAAATGCCCTTACGGGCACACTACAGACGCTGCCGCTGGCGGCCAGGTTCGTCGGGCCGGTGGAGGTGGCCGTCTTCCGCACGGCATGGGGCGATCCCAACGCACTCTTCGCGGCCATCAAGGCCGGGTACAACACCGTGAACCACGGGCACCTGGACCTGGGGACGTTCGAGCTGGACGCCCTCGGCGAGCGGTGGGTGCGCGACCTGGGCAGCGACAACTACAACCTGCCGGGCTACTGGACCAAGGCTGAGGGCGGCGAGCGGTGGAAGTACTTCCGCCTCAACTCGCAGTCCCACAGCGTGCCGCTGATCGGCGGGCGGAACCAGAAGGTCGAGTCGGCCGCCAGGATCACCGCCTTCGACGCCGATGGCAACGACGGCTTCGCGGTGCTTGACCTCACGGAGGCGTATGCGCCCGCGGCCAGGCGGGCCTCGCGCGGCCTGCGGATGCTCGCCGGCCGGGCCGTGCTCGTGCAGGACGAACTGGAGTTGCCGCGGTCGGCGGAGGTGGCATGGCAGATGCTGACGGACGCGAAGGTAACGCTCCGCGGGCGCGAGGCGACGTTGCGCATCGGCCGAAAGACGCTGACGGCCTCGCTGCTGTCCCCCGAAGGCGCCGAGTGGGCCGTGGAGTCAGCCGAGCAGGCCCCGCCGCAGGCGGCGAACAAAGGCGTGTGCCGGCTGGTGGCGCGTGTGAAACCCCCGGCCGGGCCGGTGCGCTTCGCGGTGCTGCTGTCGCCGCGCTGGTCCGCAACTGCGGCAGCGCCCCCGCCGGCGATTGTCCCGCTGGCGGAGTGGGGGAAGTGACGCGGGTTCCACGTTCGTAGTACCGCCGTAAGGCGGATCGTTTCCCATTCGAACGCGTGCCGGGATTCCGCCTCACGGCGGGACTACGAACGAAGACTCCCGCGATTCGCTGCTGACGAACGAAGGCGTGTTCCGATATGATGAGAATGCCCCGATCGTGGGGCACAGGTGCCTCAATGATAAAAGCGATCCATTTCAAGAACTACAAGGCCCTTCGCGACACTACCTTGCCGCTGGGCAGGCTCACGGTCCTCATCGGCCCCAACGGCAGCGGCAAGAGCACGGCGCTGGAGGCGCTGCAACCGAGCGGTGTCGGTTTGGGCAAGAAGAGCCTGACCAAGGGGGTCTCCGACGAAACCGGCACAGAGATTTCGGTTTCGTTGGAGTGGATGGAACAAGATGGCGCGAGGCGAACAACTGGCGTATGGCGGCGAAAGAAGGCAGGAGGTGCGGAAGTAGAGACCAGGCATCTGAATGCAGAGGGTCTTTCATGCGAGTGCTCGTCGGCACAGGCACAACAGTTGGCGGGTGCCAGAATATTCTCCTTTTCTGCTAGTGCACTTCGCGAGCCAGTGCAGCTTACTCCTCAAGTGGAACTCGGCTGGCAGGGCCAAGGCCTCGCGGCGGTACTAGACCGGCTTCGAGACCATTGGCCAGAACGTTTCGACGGCTTGAACGATGAATTCGCTCGATGGATTCCTGAATTTGACCGCATCCTCTTTGACACGCCAGACCCGGGAAGGCGGTCGCTTTCGCTCCGAACGCGGCAACAACGCCATGTCCTTCCTCTCTCTGACATTTCCGACGGCACCGTCCTCGGGCTGGGGTTGCTGAGCTTGGCGTACCTCCCCTCCCCGCCGCCCATCATCGGACTTGAGGAGCCGGACCGCGGTCTGCATCCCCGAATGATGCGCAATGTCCAGGATGCGATCCACCGGTTGGTATTCCCAGAGGGCGCTGGCGAAGCCCGTCCCCCCGTTCAGGTAGTCATCACCACTCACTCCCCTTACCTCCTGGACCTGTTCAAGGACCGCCCCGAAGACATCGTCATCGCCGACAAAACAGAAGACAACGTCCAGTTCGTGCGACTTGCCGATATCCCGCACTACGAGGAGATCATCAGCGGCGCCTCGCTGGGCGAGATCTGGTACAGCGGCATATTGGGGGGAGTTCCCGCCAACACATGAAGATTCAGGTCCTCACGGAATCGCCGGCTGACGATGCCGCACTGAAAGTGATCCTGAAAGCCGCACTGGGAAGCAGGGCTCAGGTGCTCCCTTCGCGCAGGCGCGAGCGGGCCGGAGGGTACTCATCCGTATTGGCAGTGCTGCGAGGAACACTGCTTGGGCTGCATTATCGTCACAAGGCAGATGCCGATGCTCTGGTGGTATTGATCGACTCGAATCACTCGCCCATCCACGACCAACCTCTGGCCGAGGAATGTTCGCGACCCGCTGAGTGCCGGTTGTGCCTTGTCCGCAGCGCCATTCGCATGGCCCAAGAGGCCGCCGCTCCAGTGCCCGACCGCTCACCGATCAAGACAGCCATTGGCTTGGCGGTCCCTGCAATTGAGGCATGGTATCTTTGTGGCAGAGATACCGACGTCTGCGAGGAAGCATGGATACAAGGACTGCGCAAGAATCGCCTTCCATATACGAAGCAGGATCTCAAGCGCCGGGTCTACGGTCCCTATCCGCAGCAAAACGTTCGACTTTCGGATCGTGCTGTGCAGGAAATGTCTTTGGCCATAGCGGACCTCGACCTTCTGGAACGTAAGTTCCCGATCGGTTTCGGTTCTCTGCTGCACGACCTGCGCAGTTGGTGAACTTCTCTGAGTTCGTGAAAGAATTGGATCTCGCGGGTCCGCCCACGCTGGAGGCTTCCTGTCGCCCCTTCGGGGCTCCATGCTTAATCACTTGCATACCCGGGGCTTACGCCCTCGGCTAGATCCTCGACGCCCCTTCGGGGCTAAGATGGAGGAGGCCGCTTCTGCGGTTCTTTCACAACCTCTCTGTCCTCGGCGCCTCTGCGGCTGCGTGAAGGCGCGGGCAGGAATGCCCGCGTTACTTACGCCCTCTTGCGCAGGCGCTGGATCAGGCCCGCGGCCGCGGCCTTCAGCTCGGCCGCCATCGCCGCGGGCATCGGCGGCACGTCGTTGGCGGACAGATTGTCCTTCATTTCGGCCACGCTGCCGGCGCCGGGGATCGTCGCGCACACGTTGGGGTTGCCCAGCACGAACGACAGGGCGAGCTGCGCCAGCGACCGGTACGGCGGCTTGACGAACCGGCTGCGGATGTCCTCGATCTGCCGCAGCGCCTGCTCCATCACCGCCGGGTCGATTCCCGCACGCCAGTCGTTCGCGCGGTCCTCAAACCTGTCCCCCGGCCGGAACTTGTCGGTGAACATCCCGCCTTCCAGCGCCTGGCGCACCGAGACGCCGATGCCGCGCCTGCCCGCCTCGGCCAGCAGGGGCTCGACCTCCGGCCGCGAGAAGCTGTAGGGGTACTGCATGACGTCGATGCGGCCGTCCTCGAAGAACCGCCACGCCAGGTCGATTTCTTCCTGCGTGGTGAGGCCAACGTTCGACACGCCGATGTGGTGGATTCTGCCTTCCTTGCGGAGTTGCTCGTAGGCGTCCAGCACGCGGCGGAGTTGGTCGAACGTCTTGGGCGGCACGTGCACGTAGTACACGTCGATGAAGTCGCGCTGGAGGCAGAAGCGGCTGACTTCCATGTCCGAGCGGATGATCGGCGGGTGATGCGCGCCGCTCTTGGAGCAGACGACCGACTCATACATCAGGCCGGCCTTCTTGAGGGCCTTGCCGACGTAGATTTCGCTCGTGCCGTATCCCCGGGCGGTATCGATGAACCGCCCGCCGGCGGCGAGGTAGGCCTCGCACGTCGGGAGCGATGCGTCCCAGTCCTGGTCGCCGTACCCCAGTCCGCCGACCGTCTGCGATCCGAACCCCACCGGCGTGACTTCCAGTTTCGTCCTGCCCAATATGCGTCGCTGCAACAAGGTGGTCTCCTTCTTGGTTTCTTGAAAACCGCAATCTGCACTAGCGATTATCGTCCCCTTACGATGCGTTCATACTCATCATGCGGACCGATCCAGACCCAGATGAAGTCCTCGCCGTCTTCGACGGCAAGTGCACGATGACCGGCATCAACCCGGGCAGACCAGAAGGCTCCGATTCTCTTGAACCGGAGCGAGGGGTGCATCGAATCCTTGCGAAGGAGCGCGAACGCCTTATCGGCATTCTTGCGGATACGTTCATCCAACCGCTCATGCCGCCGCCAGAAGTGCTCCGTTGTCCGGTGCATTACAGGCGGCCCAACTTGCCGGCCGCCTTGGCGCTTTGAGCTTCCTGAAGCAGGAAGTCCAGTTTGCCGGCCGCCGAGTCAGCCTCAATCTCGCGATCCCACCTTTCCCAGTCGCGTTCGAGGAACCAGTCGCGGAATCGCCCGTATTCCTCTTGAGAGAGGGATTCGACCGCGGTCTCAACTTGTTCGAGTCTGGTCATCGCGTCGTCTCCACCAGCCAATTATACCTCCTCTGCCCGAGAGGGACCAGACCGATCGCTTTGTCATCCATGCTTGACAGGCTCGCCGGCGGGGGCGAAAGTCTGCTCAACACTTTGGAGATCAACCATGCAACGACGCGTCCTCCTGGCACTGTGCGCTTCGGCGGCGATGGCGGCCCTCCCGGCGGCGGCCGGGCCGGTTCCGGCGGCTGTGTTCCAGTGGTCCGTGCCCGTCGAGCACGCCAGGGGCACGGCCGAGGCGTTCCTGTGGATATCGCCCGAGGCCAAGCAGGTTCGCGGCGTGGTGATGGGCGGCATGACGCTGATGGAGCGCGAGTGCGTGAAGGACGCGGTGATCCGCAAGGCCTGCGCGGACCAGCAGTTGGCGATCGTGTTTCTCAAGTGCGGGCTGGGCGGCCCGGACTTGCAGAAGGTCCTGGAGGAGTTGGCGAAGGTTTCGGGCTACGGCGAGTTGGCCAACGCGCCGCTGCTGTTCATCGGCCACTCGGCCGGCGGGCCGCAGGCGAAGGCGATGGCGGCGAAGTTCGCGTCGCGTTGCTTCGGCCTGGTGCAGTATCGCGGGGGCGTTCCGGGCGGCGGCGAGTCCATCCCGCCGGGCATCCCGGCCCTGATGATGGTCGGCCAGTACGACGAGTTCGGCGGCACGATGCGGGACGCCAACGGCAACGAGCGCCCGTGGGAAGGCGGGCGGGCGGGGATCGTTTCGTTCCGTTCGGCCAACGAGGCGAACCTGGGCAGCATCGTGGTCGAGCCGGGGGCCGGGCACTTCTCGTGGTCGGACCGCAACGCGCCGTACCTGGGGATGTTCATCGCCAAGGCGGCGAAGGCCCGCATCCCCGACTGGTCGCCGGACGCCAGGGAGCCGGTCAAGTGCAAGGAGATCGACCACAGGAGCGGCTGGCTGACCGACCTGACGATCCGCGCGCCGGGCGAGTTCTCGCCCGCGCCGTACGAGAAGTTCAAGGGCGAAGCGAAGAGAGCGGCGTGGCACTTTGATGAGGAGATCGCCAAGGCGACGGTGGCGTACCACGCCGGCGGGTTCGGCAGGAAGGACCAGTTCATCAAGTGGAGCGACGGGTACTGGGTGGACGCGGGCTCGCGGTTCTTCTTCACCGGCCTGAAGTGGGTGGATGACGGGGCCACGTTCGAGGTGCATCCGGTGTATGCGGACCAGTACCCCGGGCAATACAACGGGCAGGGGCCCAAGTGGCACAAGGCGGGCGAGAGCGTCGGCAACTCCGGCGTGCCGATCCAGATCAAGCAGGCGAGCGGACCGGTAGTGGTCGTGCCCGGCACGCACAAGTTCCGCATGCAGTTTGACGGGCTTGCCCCGGCCAGCGAAGGCGGGCGCGTGACGTTCATGGCCTTCAGCGTGGGCAACGCCGAGTATCGCTACACCGAGCACGTGGGGATGATGCCGCGCGGCTTCCCCGGCCTGAAGGGCGGCAAGCCGCAGACGATCACGTTCGAGCAGCCGGCGAACCTGAAGGCCGGCGGCGGGGGTGTCGAACTCAAGGCCGCCAGCGACGCCGGCCTGCCGGTGGAGTTCTACGTGGCGGTCGGCCCGGCCGTGGTGAAGGGCGGCAAACTGGAGATCGCGGAGTTACCGGCCCGCGCCGCGCTGCCGGCGAAGGTGAAAGTGGTGGCGTGGCAGTTCGGCAACGGCATCAAGGGCCAGGAAGTGCAGACTGCCGCGCCGGTGGAGCACGTGATACACGTCGGGAAGTAGGCGATACGCGACGGGCGCGGTCCCTTGCAGTGACCAACCGGGGCGGCACGCCCCGGCTCCGTTGGATTCGCGAATGAGTATCGCCCGCCCCTCCTTGTGGTGCGCGACGGGCGCGGTGCCTTGCAGTGACCAACCGGGGCGGCACGCCCCGGCTCCGTTGGATTCGCAAGCGGAGGGTCTCACCGGCGCGGCGATCCGCGATCCGCAATTCTGTTCCGCGCCCTACTCCACCGTCACGCTCTTGGCCAGGTTGCGGGGCTTGTCCACGTTGCAGCCGCGCAGCACGGCCGCGTGGTAGGCCAGGAGTTGCAGCGGCACGACGGTCAGGATCGGCTGGAGGGGGGCGAGCGTGTCGGGCACGAACACCACGTGGTCGGCGTACTCGCCGATGAGGTCGTCGCCCTCGGTGGCCACGGCGATCACGCGGCCTTTGCGGGCCCGCACTTCCTCGATGTTGCTGATGATCTTGTCGTACGTGTGGCAGCGCGGGCAGATGAAGACCACCGGCATGCCGTCGCTGATCAGGGCGATCGGGCCGTGCTTCATCTCGGCGGCGGGCAGGCCCTCGGCGTGGATGTAGCTGATTTCCTTGAGTTTCAGGGCGCCCTCGAGGGCGATGGGGTACTGGTAGCCGCGGCCGAGGAACAGCCAGTTGTCGCGGTCGACGTATTGGGAGGCGATCTTCTTGACGTGATCGGACAGGGCCAGGATCTTCTCGATCTGTTGCGGCAGCGCCGCCAGGGCCTTCATGTACCTCTCCAGCAGGTTCTGGCCCATGAATCGCCGCCGGCCCATCATCAGGGCGAGCATCGCCTCGACGGCGAGTTGGCAGGTGAACGCCTTGGTGGACGCCACGCCGATCTCCGGCCCGGCGTGGATGTACACGCCGGCGTCGGTCTCGCGGGCGATCGTGGAACCCACCACGTTCACGACCCCCAGCGTCAGAGCGCCCTTTTCCTTTGCCTCGCGCAGGGCCGCCAGCGTGTCGGCCGTCTCGCCGGATTGGCTGATCGCGATGAACACCGTGCCTTCGTCGATGATCGGGTTGCGGTAGCGGAACTCGCTGGCGTACTCCACGTCGGTGGGCAGGCGGGCAAGGTCCTCGAAAAGGTAGTCGCCCACCAGCCCCGCGTGCCAGGCCGTGCCGCACGCCGAAATCACCACGCGCCGCGTCTTGGCCAGGTCGCGCTGGATGCCCTCCAGCCCGCCGAGCTGGATCCGCCCGTCGCGCAGGTCCAGCCGCCCGCGCAGGCAGTTGCCGATCACCTCCGGCTGCTCGAAGATCTCCTTGAGCATGAAGTGCTCGAACCCGCCGCGGGCGATCTCCTCCAGCGTCCACTCGATCTTCTCGACTTCCTTCGTCACCGGCACGTTGTCGATCGTCAGCGTCCGCAGGCCGTCGCGGGTCAGCACGGCCATCTCGCTGTCGTTCAGGTAGATCACGTTGGACGTGTGCCCGAGGATGGCCGAGGCGTCCGAGGCGACGACGTACTCGTCGGTGCCGACGCCGACGATGAGCGGGCTGCCCTTGCGGGCGACCACGATCTTGTCCGGCTCGCTGGCCGACACCACCGCGATGCCGTACGTGCCGGTCACTTCGCGCAGGGCGGCCTGCACGGCCTGCTCCAGCGGAACCTTGCCGCCGCCGTATAACTCGCCGATCAGGTAGGCCAGAACCTCGGTGTCGGTCTGGGTGCGGAACTTGCGCCCCTTGCCTTCCAGGAAGCGCTTCAGCGTGGCGTAGTTCTCGATGATGCCGTTGTGGACCAGCGCGATGTGCCCGTCCTCGTCGGTGTGCGGGTGCGCGTTGACCTGGTTGGGCTCGCCGTGGGTGGCCCAGCGGGTGTGCGCGATGCCCACGGTGCCAATGAGCGACTCCGGGCCGGCCAGAACCTTCTCGGCCAGGTCGGTCACGCGGCCTTTGTCTTTGCGCACGGTGAGGTGGCCGTCGTTCTGGATGCAGATGCCGGCCGAGTCGTACCCGCGGTACTCCAGCCGCTTGAGGCCCTCAATGAGCACCGCCGCCGCCTGCTTGCCGCCGATATACCCGACGATTCCGCACATGGGGGTCTCCATTGACCAATCCAGTATTGTACCGGACAGCAGCCACCGTGGTTCGCCTATTGCGGCACGCGGCAAGTATGCCCGGCTTGCGCATTGCCGTCCGGGGCCCTTCGGACTTGTGCGGACGGCCGCGCGACTCGCTCAACCAATCCCGCGCCGGCCCGACCCGCGCAGGAACCGCCTTCGCCGCCCGGGAGGGCCCGGACGCCACGGCGCCCGCGTTCGTCGATCCGGCGCGCGGTTCAACCGATTCCGCGTCGGTTAAACGAACAGGAAGAACGGGCCGGCAAGGCCGACGCCTCCCGCCGGCCGCCACGGCGACTCTTCGACCCGCCGCCTTCCTCACGTGCTGCCCGCCCGGTGCAGTTGGCGCAGGCTGCGCCACGTCGCGGCCGAGCGGTCCATCAGGCCCATGTTCTGGAGCGACAGGGCCAGCCCCGCCCGCACCTGTCCGCAGTCGCTGCCGCCCGCCGCCGTCTCCATGTGCCGCACCGCGTGCTCGAACTGCCCGCGCTGCGTGTACAGCACGCCCAGGCGATAGTGCACGTCGAGAAACTCCGGGCGCAGGTTCACCGCGGCGCCGAACGCCTCGATCGCCTCCTCGACGAGCCCCAGTTCCTGGCGGACGACGCCGAGCTTGACCCACGCCTGGGAGTAGGAGGGGCTCAGCCGCACCGCGTGCTCGAACTGCTCGCGGGCCTCGACGAACTTGCCCTGCAAACGAAGCAGCACGCCGTAGCGGTACCGCAGGTCCGGCCAGTCGCCGTGGCACTCGATGGCCTCGGCGTGCCGCCGCACCTGGCGATACAGCAGTTCCTCCCCGGCGCAGTCGGCCTCCAGACACGGTCCGTCGCGCTCGGCCGCGAAGCTGTCCTCGTACTCCACCGCCAGGGCCGCCTTGAGCTGCAACTTGGCGGCCTCGGCCAGCAGCAACACGCTGTTGGGCTCGATCGCCGCCGCCAGTTCGTAGGTGTTGCTCGCCTCGGCCGCGTTCCCCGCGGCCGACTGCGCCACCCCCAGCCCGACGTAGCACGCCAGCAGGCGATCGTTCAACTCGGCCGCCTGGTGGAACGCCTCGGCCGCTTCCTCCCAGCGCCCCTGCGTGAGGTGCTGCGTGCCGACCTTCACGTGGCACTCAAGGTAGTCGGGCTGAAGCTCCATCGCCTCGCGGTAGTGCTTCATGGCGGCGGCGTCTTCGCCGTTGCGGCTATACAGGTCGGCCATGCGGACGTGCAGGTCGGCCAGCGGGCCCTGGTGCTCCAGCAGTTCGTGCAGGCGGTCGATGGCCTCCTGGAGGCGCCCGTCCAGGACGAGGGCCTCGACCTCGTCGTCGAAGAGGGCCCAGTTCTCCGGCTCCATGGCGATGGCGATCTCGTACTCCTCGATCGCCTCGCGGTAACTGCCCCTGCGGTGCAGCAGGGCCGCCAATGCCCCGCGGTTGAACGCGTCCTGCGGGTCGATGCCCCGCAGCGCGTTGTACTGCTCGATGGCCTCGCCCAGGTCGCCGGCCTGGAGCGCCACGGCCGCCAGCCGCTGCCGCGCCGGCACGAGCGAGCCGTCGCGGGCGACGGCGTCGCGGTAGTACTCGGCCGCCTTGGCGGGCTGGTCGGTCTGCTCCAGGCACAGGCCAATGGCCAGCAGGACCGGCCCCTCGCCGGGGCGGACCTCGTTGGCCGCCCGAAGCTGCTCCAACGCCGCGCGCGCGTCGCCCTGCTCGCCATAGGCCGAAGCCAGCGCCAGGCGGGCCGGGAAGTGGTCGGGGCGAATGCGGCAAGCCTGGCGCAGGTGGGCGACGGCCTCGTCGGCCTGCCCGCCGCCCAGGTACGCCAGGGCTAGTTGCACGTGCAGGTCGGGGCTGTCGGGCTGCTCGCGGCAGCGGTCGGCGAGCTGCTCCAGCCCCTTTGCCAGCGGCAGGCGGTAGTAGCGGTCCAGCGCGTCGCCCAGTTCGCCGCCCAGCCCTCGGCCCAGGATTTCCAGCAGATGGCTCACGGGGTTGCCTCTTACGCCGCCAGTGCGCGCAATGCCTCGGCCGCGGGGCGGTATCCGCTCTTCAGTTGCAGCGCCCGCTCCAGGTGGACGCGGGCCCGCTGCGGCTGGCCCGTCAGGCGCAGCAGTTCCGCCGCCCGCACGCGTGCGTCCGGCCAGTCCGCGCCGTCGGCGACGGCGCGATCGGCCTGCTCGGCCGCCGCGGCCGACAGGCCGACGCCGGCGTACAGTTCGGCCAGGTGCAGTCGGGCCCGCAAGAACCGCTCGTTGTGCTCCAGCGCGAGCCGGGCCGCGTCGATCGCCTCACCCGCGCAGCCCAGGTGCTGGTACGCCCGCGACGCCGCCAGCCAGAGGTCGGCGTACGCCGGCTGCCTCTGGAGCGCCAGCACGGCCGCCGCCGCCACGAGCAACGCCGCCTCGGCGTCCTCCTCGGCGCCGTTGGCCCCGCCGGCCGGCTCGAGCAGCGCCTCGGCCGCCTGCGGCTCCGCGGCCAGCATCGCCGCCAAACGCCCCAGTTGGCTGCCGGGCGCTTCCTGCGCCGACGGATCGCCCAGGCGGATCGCCACCGGCGCGCCGGTTCCGGCCGCCGCACGCGCCGCCAGCGCCAACTGGTACGCCAGGCCGACGTCCTGCGGCCGAAGGTCCAGCGCCCGCTGGAGCGACCGCACGGCCGATCGCGGATGGCACAGCGCGGCCTCGCACAGGCCGAGGTAGCGATGGGCTTCGGCGCACCCGCCGTCGGCCTCCACCGCGCGGCGCAGCCAGTCCCTTGCTGACTCGTACTGCTGCTGCGATGTCAGGAACAACCCCATCTGCACGAGCAATCCGGGCTGGGGTCCGATGCGGCGAATGGCCTTGGAGAGGATGAGGCATGCCTCCTCGCGCCGGCCTGCCTGCCAGGACGCCTGGGCGAAGCGGCGATACTCGCCCGCGTCGCCGCCGCCGGCGCGGGCGGCGGATTCGAGTTCGTCGAGGCAGT
>CAYWTX010000579.1:0-7172 GCA_964461295.1 uncultured Planctomycetaceae bacterium
CAACAACTACCGCACCGGCATGGCCGTGTCCAAGGACCTCGTCCACTGGGACGACCTGGGGCTCATCACGCCGCCGGAGATCGACGACCGCGATTGCGTGCTGTTCCCCGACAAGATCGGCGGGCGATGGGCCATGCTCCGCCGCCCGATGAACTACGTCGGCGCCGCCTACGGGTGCGACCGGCCGGGGATCTGGCTGTCGTATAGCGACGACCTGCGGACATGGACCGAACCGGAGCTGGTGGCCGCCCCGAGCGCCGCGGCGTGGGAGTCGCGGAAGATCGGCGCGGGCGCCCCGCCGTTGCGGACGGAGAAGGGCTGGCTGTGCTTCTACCACGGCGTGGACGACCGCGTGACGTACCGCGCGGGCGTGATGCTTCTTGACCTGAAGGACCCCTCGCGCGTTATCGCCCGCGGCGACGGTTTTCTCCTCGAGCCTCGCGAGTATTACGAGCGCACCGGCCTGGTCATTCCCAACGTGGTGTTCCCCTCGGCCAGCGTGGTGAAGGACGGGACGGTGTTCGTGTATTACGGCTGCTGCGACACCTGTGTCTCCGTGGCGACGGTTGAGTTGAGCGAACTGTTGGCGTACGTTCTGCGTTACAGGTTGTAGTTTCCCGCATGGAACCAAAGAGACCACGAATTCCACGAATGAAGACGAATTCCACGAATCGGAGGGAGTGAAAGGGTGATGAACAATGTTCAAGGAGGTCCCATCGGCGTTCATCGGTGTTTATCGTTGTTGCGTCTGTTCTTCTTCGTGTAATTCGTCTTCATTCGTGCGATTCGTGGTCTCCCTCACCCAATAACAGAAGGACGTCCTCATGCAGACCGGCCGTGAAGTAATTGACTGTCTTCTCCGGCGCAAGCCCGCCGAACGCGTCGGCGTCGTGGACAGCCCCTGGGGCGACACACTGAAGAAGTGGGTGACGCAGGGCTACCCCGTCGACGAGAAGGGCGAGCCCGTCAAACCGTCCGGACACTTCAACTTCGACCTCGCCGGCTGCGGCGGCGGCGTCGATTGGCACCCCATCATGGGCATGGCCGAGATCGTCCAGGAGACCGACGAGTGGAAGATCGTTCGCAACGGCTCCGGCGCCCAGCTCAAGTGGTGGAAGAACAAATCCGGCACGCCCGAGCACATCGCGTTCGACATGGCCAGCCGCGAAGTCTGGGAGACCAAGTACCGCCCGCACGTGATCGGGACAGCCGAGGCACGGGCCGCCAAGAACATCGAGAACATCCGCAAGGACATGGACCGGCATCGCGCAGCCGGGCGGGCCGCGTACTTCGGCAGCCAGTTCATCTGGGAGAACATGCGCGGTTCCATGGGCGACGTGACGCTCTACGAGAGCATGGTGCTGGACCCGGGGTGGATCCACGACTACTGCCGCGTCTATACCGACCTGCTGAAGGAATGCTTCCGCATCGGGATCGAGCGTGCCGGCAAGCCCGACCACGCGTGGCTGTACGAGGACCTCGGCTACAAGGGCGCCACGTTCTGCTCGCCCAAGTGCTACCGCGAACTGATCTTCCCGTACTTCGCGGAGATGGTGGGCTTCTTCCACTCCCACGACGTTCCCGTCGTGCTGCACACGTGCGGGTTCACCGAGCCGATCATCGACCTGGTCGTCGAGGCGGGTTTCGACGGGCTGAACCCGATGGAAGTGAAGGCCGGCAACGATCCGCTGCGGATCGCCGAGAAGTACGCCGACAAGCTGTGCTTCATCGGCGGGCTGGACGCCCGCGTGCTGGAAAGCCACGACCGCGACCTGATCCGCGCGAAGGTGGGCGAGTTGATCGATGGGATGAAGGCCCGCGGCGCGTCGTACGTCTACGCCTCGGACCACTCGCTGTCCACGAACATCGACTATCAGGACTTCCAGTTCGCGCTGGAGGTCTACCGCGAGCACATGTGGTATTGACGGGAAACCCGTTTGATCGGTCCGATTCTCTGGTTCCCGGAGGCAGCATGGATCGCAGGACTTTCATGAAAGTTGGCGCGGGCTTCGCGGCGTTCGCTGCCTCAAGACGAGCATTCGCGCAGGACGCTTCGTCCGTGCCCGCGCCCAAGCCCAACGTCGTGTTCATTCTCTCCGACGACCACGGCTGGGGCGACTACGGCTTCATGGGCCACCCGGCCATCAAGACTCCCAACATCGACCGCCTTGCGGGCGGTTCGCTGCAACTTCGCCGCGCGTACGTGCCCACCGCGCTGTGCCGGCCCAGCCTGGCGACCATCGTCACCGGCCTGTACGCCCACCAGCACGGCATCACGGGCAACGACCCCGGCTGGGCAAAGAGGGATCCCGCCGCACGCGACGAGATGGTCAAGCGGTTCGAGCAATCGCCGCGACTGCCCGCAACGCTGTCGGCAGCGGGCTACCGCTGCTTCCAGGCCGGAAAGTGGTGGGAAGGCAACCCGACCAGCGGCGGCTTCACCGCCGGCATGACCGAGGGCGATCCCAGGCGCGGCGGGCGCCACGGCGACATCGGCCTCAAGGTCGGCCGTGAGACGATGCAGCCCGTGCTCGACTTCATCGACGGATCGGCAAAGGACGGCAAACCGTTTTTCCTGTGGTATGCCCCGATGATGCCGCACCTGCCCCACAACCCGCCCAATCGCCTGCTGGACAAGTACACCGCGGCCGGCCGCCCGCCGGCCGTGGCCGCCTACTACGCCATGTGCGAGTGGTTCGACGAAACTATCGGCCAACTGCTCGACCACCTCGAAGCCAGGAAACTCGCCGAGAACACGATTGTGGTCTTCCTGGCCGACAACGGCTGGGTGCAGACGGATAAACCCGGCGGCGCGTTCGGCGGGCCGCGCGGCAAACGCACCGTCTACGAGGGCGGCACGCGCACGCCGATGCTCGTCCGCTGGCCCGCCCGCCTGAAGCCGCGAGTAGACGACACGCACCTGGCCAGCAGCATCGACATCGCCCCGACCGTGCTGAAGGCGTGCGGCCTGTTGCCGGCCAAGGAGATGCGCGGCATCGACCTGCTTGACGCCGAGGCGCTCGCGAAGCGAGAGCGGATCTTCGGCGAGGGCTTCACTCACGACGTAGCCGACTTGAAGGACCCCGCCAGGAGCCTCACCGCCCGCTGGTGCATCGAGGGGAAGTGGAAACTGATTGAGCCGACGGGCAGGACGGAAGCTCCCAGGGCCGCCTCGACCGCGCCCGCCCCGTCGCCCGCCCCGTCGCCCGCCGCCGCGGAAGTCGAACTCTACGACATCCTCTCCGACCCGCACGAGAGGACGAACCTCGTCGCCCGGCACGGCGAAGTGGTCAAGTCGCTCCGCGCCCGCCTCGAGGAGTGGTGGGCGGCGAAGTAGTGGTCTGAGACGACGTTCCTGGTGGGATGTGGAGGCTTCATGGGTCGCGGCGGGCCTGACGCTAAAGTTCGCCCACCCGTTTGTCCGAAGGTATGTAGTCCCGACAGCGACTCACAGGCCAACCGATAGATTTCAGGCGCTGCCGGGAGAGCAAGGCGGCGGGTGGACCATCTCCACCCGCCGCCGGCGTTTTCCATAGGGAGGGGCGAAACAGCCGCTCGCCGGCGGGCCGCCGACAACCCAGAACCAGTGGACGTGAACGCCTCCACGTAACGCTTGCGGCGGGCGGAACCATCCCGACCGGGACGGGTCGTGCCAACCGCAAGCGAAGCTCCGAAAGCGGCTGTGTTTTGCGTTCCCGGTACCCGGTCTCTCTATCTGGCGTATTCCACGCAGCGGAGCTCGCGGATCACCGTCACGCGGACCTCGCCGGGGTATTCCATCTCGTCCTCGACGCGCTTGGCCACGTCGCGGGCGATCTTCGACGACAACTTGTCGTCCACGTTGTCGGCGTCCACCATGACTCGCACCTCGCGCCCCGCCTGAATCGCGTACGCCTGCTTGACGCCCTCGAACGTCATCGCGATCTCTTCGAGCTTCTGCAGCCGCTGAACGTATCGCTCCAGCGTCTCGCGCCGCGCCCCCGGCCGCGCCGCCGAGATCGCGTCGGCCGCCGTGATGATCGGCGTGTAGATGCTCGTCGCCTCCACGTCGTTGTGGTGCCCCGCCACCGCGTTGACGATGTCGTCCTTCTCGCCGTAGCGTTTGCACAGGTCGGCGCCGATGGCCGGGTGCCCGCCCTCGACCTCGTGGTCGATGGCCTTGCCGATATCGTGCAGCAGGCCGGCGCGGCGGGCGATCTGGCCCTTCAGGCCCAGTTCGTCCGCGATCACCTGCCCCAGGTATGCCACTTCCATCGAGTGCTGCAGCACGTTCTGCCCGTAGCTGGTGCGGAACTTCAGCCGCCCCAGCAGCTCCACCAGCTTGTTATGCAGCCCGCGAACGTTGGCGTCGACCAGGGCCTGTCGCCCGGCGGCCGCCACCTCCCGCTGCACTTCCTTCTCCGTGCCGGCGACAAGTTCCTCGATGCGCGTGGGGTGGATGCGCCCGTCCTGGATCAGCTTCTCCAGCGAACGGCGGGCTACCTCGCGGCGGACGGGGTCGAAGCAGGACACCACCACCACGCCCGGCGTGTCATCGACGATCACGTCCACGCCCGTGGCCTTCTCAAACGCCCGGATGTTCCGCCCCTCGCGCCCGATCACGCGACCCTTCATGTCGTCGGAGGGGATGTCCACCGTCGAGACGGTCGAGGCCGTGGTATGCTCGGCCGCGTAACGCTGAATGGAAGTGATGATGATCTCACGGGCCTGCGAGTCGGCCGTCTCCTTGGCCTCATCCAGCCTCTTGGAGATCAACTCGGCCGTCTCGTGGGTCATGTCCTTCTCGATCTGGCTGAGGAGCATGGCGCGGGCCTCCTCGATGGTCAGGTTGGCCACCTTGAGGAGTTGGCTCTTCTGGCGCGCGATCAGGTCGTTGAACTGCTTGTCCTTGGCAACCAGGGCCTTCTCCTTCTCGAGGACGCCCTTCTCGGCCGTGTCCAGCGTACGTTCCTTTGCGATGAGGGTTTCAAGCTTCTGGTCGACGATGTCCTCTCGCTTGGCGAGGCGTTTTTCCTCCTCGCGGAGCTCCTGGCGGGCGGCATGGGTTTCCTTGTCGAACGACTCCCGCAGCTTGAGAGATTCGCTCTTGGCCTTGGCTTCGCCTTCGGCGATGATCCGGGCGGCCTGGGCCTCGGCGGTCCTCCGGATGGCGTCGGCTTCCTGGGTGACCACGCTGGTCCTGCGTTTCTCGACGACCTTCATGATCACGGCGGTCAGGCAGACAGCCACGATGGCGCCGCCGATCGCCAGGGCGACGGTCTGGTTCTGCGAAAGATCAGCTAGGAATTGGATGCAATTCATTGCGCACGCTCTCTTTCCATGGAGGATTGCGCGGGTGGAGTGCATGCCGCGTGGCAGGGCCGGTTTTACCGGCACGTCCGGGCCTGCGGATCGAGATCAGCCCTGAGCCTGTTGGGGTGGGACCAGTCTGGGCCGCCGTCCCGCCGAAGTCGGCAAAGAACGACAGCCGCGGCACCGGGAAACAAGGCCGCCTGCCCCCCACGGGACGACCTGCTCTGTTCCCCGACACGCGGTTCGGTTCGACACTCTATCGATCACCCAGAGATACCTGTTCCGTTGGCTCATGCTGAATCTCTATGACCCGAAGGCCTCGCCAGGTTCGCAACCGGGCGAATGATCGATGTCCTGCACCGCACGGCCCTCTGATCCAGTTTCCCCAACGGGGCGGCCGAGCTTCGCGTGCCTTCCGGCACCGGACATCGCTGAATCGGACGGCCTGCCACCAGCAGCCTCGGCCGCCGCAATCGCAAGTGTCTCGGCAGTCAGCGCTCCAAATGCGCAGCCAACCGACACGTGTTTACCGCATGGTAACTGAATCGACACGCAAGAACAACACCCTTAGTGCGAATTGTTCAGGGGAAGAACTCTGCCCGCATGTCTCGCAGGGCGGGGAACTCCGCCCGCCACGCGCGCAGAGCGTCCATGTCCAACTCGGCGGCCAGGAGTTCCTCCCCGGTCCCGGCGCGCGCAACCACATCGCCTTGAGGGCCATAGACCGCGCTGCCGCCCGCATATGTGGCGTTAGGATCGCTACCGCAACGATTTACGCCAACGACGTACGCCTGGTTTTCGATCGCCCGGGCCCGCAGCAGGGCAAGCCAATGCTCGTGCCTCTTCGCCGGCCAGTTCGCCAGTACCACCAGCGCCTCCGCCCCTCGCCTCACGGCCAGGCGGAACGCCTCGGGGAACCGCAAGTCGTAGCAGATCAGCGGCGCAACGGTGACGCCGTCCACAACGGCCGTCACCACCGCCTGCCCCGGCTCGTAGTGCCTCGCCTCCCCGGCGTACGAGAACGGGTGCAGCTTGCTGTACCGCGCCAGCTCCTGGCCGTCGGGGCCCATCAGTACCGCCTCGTTCCGCCCCCGGCCGTCCGGCGCCGCGGTCACCAACCCGCCCAGCACGTGGCAGCGGTATTCGCACGCCAGCGCCGCCAAGAGCCCTTCCGTGGGTCGCGAGCCGTCCTCGGCGACGGCGGCGACGTTCATGCTGAAGCCCGTGGCGAAGGTCTCCGGCAGCACGAGCAGGCTCCCAGCCGCCACGGCCGCCTTGTCGAGCATCCTCCACACCCGCGCGAAGTTCGCCTGCTTGTCTTCCCAGGCCGTGTCGAGCTGAACGCAGATCACGTGCATGGCCTCAGGATACCAGAACTCGCCCGCCCGGTCACTGCCGATGCGGCAGGTTGAGCACGAGGCAAGCACAGGCTGACACGAATGAACACGGACTTCCGCTCACTGCGGCAGCCTGTGCTCGTCCGTGCCAGTCTGCCCTCGGCGTGTGCCCGTGCGTCCGTGTGTCCGGCGAGCTACGCCTGCTGCGGAGGCGCGGGCGGTTGTTCGCCGCGCTGCTCACGTTGCTCGGCAATGCGTTGCCGGCGACGCTGCACCGAACCGGCCACCGCCTCCAGCACGGCCGGAACCTGCGGGGCCGACATGTACACCCGCGCGGCGACCACGGCGGAGGGGAAGAAGCGGGCGATGAAGTCGAAGCAGAACTCCGCCGGCGAGTGGGTGATCATGACGGTGGTGGCGTAGACGCCGCCGAGCTGCTCGTCGGGCATGCGGAGGTCCTGGTAGAGGTCGTTGATGCTCGGGCGGGGGCTGGGGGGCGATGGGCGGGGCATGGGCCGGACCGGGCCGAACTGCTGCTCGTAC